>JAEUHU010000454.1 GCA_016793305.1 Planctomycetota bacterium | reverse complement strand
CGCGAACGGCGAGGCGAATCGCTAGCCTGCGGAGCCCACCGGGATGACCTCGCCCACGCCGTCGCCCAGATCCGAGATCCGCGCCACCGACATCGCGATCGTCGGCATGGCGTGTCGGCTGCCCGGGGCCGAGGACGTGGCAGCGTTCTGGCGGCTGTTGCGCGACCAGCGCTGCGCGCGCCGCGAACTGGGCGACGACGAGCTGCGCGCCGCGGGCTTGTCGGAGGAACGGCTCGCCGATCCGAACCGCGTCAAGGTCGCGATGCCGCTCGCCGACGTCGATCGCTTCGACGCGGCGTTCTTCGGCCTGTCGCCGCACGACGCCGCCCTGTTCGACCCGCAGCACCGGATCTGGCTCGAACTGTGCCACACCGCGTTCGAGCACGCGGGCCATGTGCCGGCGCGGCTCGTCGGGCGCATCGGCGTGTTCGCCGGCTGCGGCGTCGACACCTACCTGCAGCACAACCTGCTGAGCAACCCGGAGCTGATCGACGAGCTCGGCATGTTCGTCGTGCGTCACACCGGCAACGACAAGGACTTCCTCGCCACGCGCACCAGCTACCAGTTCGACCTGCGCGGCCCGAGCGTGTCGGTGCAGACCGCGTGCTCGACGTCGCTGGTCGCGGTGCACCAGGCGATCGCGAGCCTGCTCGCCGGCGAGTGCGACCTGGCGCTGGCCGGTGGCGTCACGGTGGTGGTGCCGCAGGATCGTGGCTATCGCTACCGGCCCGGCGAAGTGCTCTCGCCCGACGGCTATTGCCGCGCGTTCGACGCCGCGGCGGCCGGCACGGTGTTCGGCAGCGGGGCCGGCGTGGTCGTGCTGCGCCGCCTCGCCGACGCGCTCGCCGACGGCGACCACGTGCACGCGGTGCTGGTCGGTTCGGCGGTCAACAACGACGGTGCGCGCAAGGTCGGCTACCTGGCGCCGAGCGTCGACGGCCACGCCGAATGTGTCGCCGAAGCGTTGGCGATGGCCGAGGTGACGGCCGACCACGTGCAGTACGTCGAAGCCCATGGCACCGGCACGCCGGTCGGCGACCCGATCGAGGTCGCCGCACTGCGCCAGGCGTTCGCGGCGACGACCGCGCGCACGGGCTTCTGCGGACTCGGCTCGGTGAAGACCAACCTCGGCCATCTCGACACCGCGGCCGGCATCGCCAGCCTGCTGAAGGTCGTGCTGGCGCTGCAGCACCGCCAGATCCCGGCGACGCTGCATTTCCGGGCGCCGAACCCGCGCATCGACTTCGCGGCGTCGCCGTTCCGCGTGGTCGCCACGAACGAGGCCTGGCCGCAGCCGGCGAACGGCCCGCGGCTCGCGGGCGTCAGTTCGCTCGGCGTCGGCGGCACCAACGCGCACGTGGTGGTGCGCGAAGCCGCGGAGCCGTCGCGCGCGGCGCGGCCGGGGCCGCGGCGCCTGCAGCTGCTGCCCATCAGTGGCAAGGTGCCGGCGGCGGCGGTCGGCAACGCGCGGGCGCTCGCCCAGTGGCTGCGCGACGATGCGCCGGTCGATCTCGCCGACGTCGCGTGGACGCTGCAGGTCGGGCGCAGTGGCTTCGCGCACCGCACGTTCGCGGTCGGCGAGGACGCGCGCACGCTCGCGGACGAACTCGAGCAGGCGGCCGCACGGCCGCTGCAGCAGGCGCGTTCGCGCGAGCCGTCGCTGGTGTTCCTGTTCCCGGGCGGTGGTGCGCAGCATCCGGGCATGGGAGCCGTGCTCTACGCGCACGAGCCCAGCTTCCGCAGCGCTGTCGACGCGTGCCTGCAGGCGATGCCGGACGACGTGCGGGCGGCAGTGCAGCGCACGACCTTCGCGGCGTCGCCGTCGGCCGAAGCCGCCGCAGAACTGCTGCGGCCGCAGGTCGCGTTGCCGGCTTTGTTCACGGTCGAGTACGCGCTGGCGCGCACGCTGATGGCGTTCGGCGCCGAGCCGGCGGCGATGCTCGGCCACAGCCTCGGCGAGTACGTCGCGGCCTGCTTGTGCGGCACGTTCTCGCTCGGCGACGCGCTGCGGGTGGTCGGCTGGCGCGCCGACCTGTTCGCAGCGTGCGAGCCGGGGGCGATGCTGAGCGTGGCGCTGCCGGCCGAACAGGCCCTGCGCCTCGGTGCCGACATCGGGGTCGCGGCGGCGAACGCACCGCAGCTGTGCGTGCTGTCCGGCACCGTGGCCGCGATCGGCCGCGTCGAGGCACAGCTGCGCGCGGACGGCGTCGAGTGCCAGCGCCTGCATCTGTCGGTCGCGGCGCACAGCCATCTGCTCGATCCGCACCTCGGGCAGTTCCGCGCGCGGATGCGCACGCTGTCGCTGCAGCCGCCGGAACGGCCCTGGCTCGCCGACGTGACCGGCGACTGGATCGAGCCCGAACGCGCGGTCGATCCCGAGTATTGGGTCGAGCACCTGCGGCGCACGGTGCAGTTCCAGCGCTGCCTCGCCACGGTGGTGGCCGGCGGCGAGCGGCTGTTCGTCGAAGTGGGGCCGAACGCGAACCTCGGCGCGCTGGTGCGGGCGCTGCCGGCCGCGGCGAACTGCGCCACCGTGGCGACGATGCCGCATCCGCGCGACGACCGGCCCGCCGACCTCGTGCTGCTGCGGGGCCTCGGGCAGCTGTGGCAGCACGGCGTCGAACTCGACTGGCCGGCGTTCCAGGGCCGGTCCGAGCGGCGCCGCGTGCCGTTGCCGACCTACGCGTTCCAGCGGCAGCGCCACTGGATCGAGCCGGGACACGTGGTCGCAGCGAGTCGCTCGAGCCCGGTGCGTGGGGCGAGCCTGCCGGCCCGCCGCGCGAGCGAGGCTTGGTTGTCCGAGCCGGTCTGGTCTTCGACGACGGCGAGCTCCGCTTCGCCGGCAGCCGCGACCTGGTGGATCGTCGGCGACGACCCGCTCGCGGCGGCCGCCGTGCAGGTTCTGCGTGCTGCGGGGCACCGGGCCGTGTGGTTGCGCCCCGCTCCGGATGCGGCGTCGGCGACGGTCGTCGGCGAAGCCGACACCTGGCGCGTGCCGTGCGAACGCGCCGAAGCGCTCGTGCCGGTGCTGGCGTCGTCGCCGGGCGGGCCGCGGCGGTTGCTGGTGACACCGGGCGTCGACCTGCCAGCGAGCCAGCTGCTGCCGCGGCTGCTCGCCCTGGTGCAGGCTTCGG
>JAEUHU010000437.1 GCA_016793305.1 Planctomycetota bacterium | reverse complement strand
CGGTTCGCGCCCCGGTTGGCGCGGCGCGAACCTCCCGGCTGCGCCGACGAAGCTAGTGACCGGACCGAGCGCGTCGTTGGCGCCCTTCGCGAAGCCGGCGGCGGCCTCCGTGTCGAGCGACGGCACGAGACCGACCAGCACCCGTTCCTTGCCGAGTTCTGCCTGCAGCTTGGCGACCTGCCAGGGCTTGCGAACCGCAGCCGCGACCTTGCCACCACCGGCCAGGACCAGGCGACAAAGGCACGAGCCGATCTTCCCGGTGGCGCCTGCGACCACCACGACCCGATCGCGCAGATCCACCGAGCGCTGTTCCATCGTCAGAACGAGACCTTGACCGCCTTGCGTTCCTCGGCGGACTCGACCTCGAAGTACTCGACCTGCTTGAAGCTGCTGAACAGGACCGAATTCGGGAACTGCTCGATCGCGTTGTTGAGGCGCATCGCCGCGTCGTTGTAGGCCTGGCGGGCGAAGCTGATCTTGTTCTCGGTCGAGGCCAGTTCCTCCTGCAGCTTGAGCATGTTCTGGTTGGCCTTCAGGTCCGGATAGCCCTCGGACACCGCCAACAGCCCGCGCAGCGAGGTCGACAGCATGCCCTCGGCCTTGGCCAGTTCGCCGATGTTGCCGGCGCGGCTCAGGTCGACGCACTGCTGGCGCGCGCGAATCACGGCCTCGAGCGTGTTGCTCTCGTGCTTCATGTAGCCCTTGACCGTCTCGACCAGATTCGGGATCAGGTCGTAGCGACGCTTGAGCTGCACGTCGATCTGGCTCCACGCGTTCTTCGCCTCGTTGCGGCGGCTCACGAGCCCGTTGTAGAGGCCCATGACGACCAGGCCGATCACGACGACGACACCGACCACGACTGCGATGACTGTGCCCACGCGGATGAACCTCCGAGGGCGCGACGCGCCCGAGACATTGGCGAACGGGCCGGCCGAACTACTCGGCCAGCTCGAGCTCGCCCGTGAAGACGGTACGAGCCGGGCCGACGATCGCAAGGCCGCCGCCGTCGTCCTGCACCCGCAGCGTGCCGCCGCGCAGGTCGACCAGCACGTCGCCGACCGATCCGACCAGGCCGGCGACGCGCGCGGCGCTGGCGGCGACCGCCGCCCCGGTACCGCAGGCCAGCGTCTCGCCGCTGCCCCGTTCGTAGGTGCGTTGGCGCAGGCGGAGCGGCCCGAGCACCTGCACGAACTCGACGTTGACGCCGCCCGGGAAGTCGGGGTGGTGCTGCAGGGCCTCGCCGAGCTGCATCACGGAGGCCCGCTCGGTGTCGGGGACGAACAGCACCGCGTGTGGATTGCCGGCATCGCCAGGCCACAGCTCGATCGTGCGGCCGTCGACCACGAGCCGCCGTGGAGCCGTGATCGTGACCGTGCCGAGCCCCGTTCGCACGTCGCCGGTGGCGAGCAGCTCGACCGGTCGCAGACCGGCATCGGTCTCGACCACGAACCTGGGACCGGTCACGTGGCCATGGCCCACGGCGAGCTTCGCCAGGCAGCGCAGGCCGTTGCCGCACATCGCCCCGCGCGAGCCGTCGGCGTTCCACATGTGCATGCGCACCGGGGCCCGTTCCCCCCGGGTCAGCACGATCAGTCCGTCGCCACCGATGCCGAAGTGACGATCCGAGACGGCGCGTGCGGTTCGTGCGCCGCGATCGAGCGGGAACGGCGCCAGGACGCCGTCGACGAACACGTAGTCGTTGCCGGCTCCCTCCATCTTGGTGAAGGGCACGCGCATCACGCCACGTCGACGACGTCGTACTTGCTTGGCACGATCACCGAGGCGAACCCGGCGTCCCGCAGCCGCTGCGCGTGCGTCTCCGCCGGGCCTTCGTCGCCGTGCACGACGAAGACCTGCTTGCAGCGCTTCTTCAGGTGTTCGACGCCGTCGAGCAGTTCGCGCCAATCGGCGTGCGCGGACAGGCCCGGCATGTTGCGCACCTTGCAGCGCACCGTGTGGGGCTCGCCGAAGATGTTGACGCTCGTCTCGCCGTCGAGCAGGCGACGACCGAGCGTTCCCTGGGCCTGGTAGCCGACCAGCAGGACGCAGTCCTCGCGGCGCCCGAGGCTCGACGAAAGGTGATGCAGCACGCGCCCCGACTCGCACATGCCCGATGCCGAGACGATGACGCCGCTGCGCAGCTGGTTGAGCGCCTTGCTCTCCTCGACGTCGGCGACGTAGGTCACGCCTTCGAAGAACAGCGGATCGTGCCCACCGGCGAGCAGCGCGCGGGTCTCGGCGTCGAACAGGTCCGGGTGCCGCCGCATGATCTTGGTCGCTTCGCGGCTCATCGGCGAGTCGACGTGGATCGGCAGCGGTGGCAGCACGCCGTCGCGCATCAGCTGACCGAGGAACAGCACTACCGACTGGGTGCGTCCGACGGCGAACGCGGGCACGACGACGCGTCCACCGTCGTGCAGCTCCTCGGCGACGATCCGCGCGAGGTCGGCCATCATGTCGCTCTGCGACTCGTGCAGACGATCGCCGTAGGTCGACTCGGTGATCAGCGCATCGCACTCGGGGATCCGCTCGGGATCGCGCAGGATCGGCAGGTTCTTCCGGCCGTGGTCGCCGGTGAAGACGATGCGGCGCTTCTTCGCTCCGACCTCGGCGTCCATCACCACGATCGCCGAGCCGAGGATGTGCCCCGCATCGAGGAACTCGACGCGCAGTTGCGGCGTGACCTCGAACGATCGGTGGTACGGCACCGGCCGGACCAGCCGGAGCGTGCGTTCGACGTCGTCGACATCGTAGATCGGCTCGAAGTCGTGGCCGCGCCGGCGCAGGTGCCGAGCGTCCTGCGCCTGGATGTGCGCCGAGTCGAGCAGCATCATCCGCAACATGTCGGCTGTCGCGTCGGTGCACCAGATCGGCCCGTCGTAGCCGTCCTTGACCAGCTTCGGCAGTGCCCCGCAATGGTCGATGTGCGCGTGCGACAGCACCAGCGCGTCGACCGCCTTGCCGTCGATCGGCAGACGCCGGTTCTGCTCCTCGGCGATGCGCCGCGGCCCCTGCACCGTGCCGCAGTCGAGCAGCACCTGGGAGGCACCGACGCGCAACAGGTGCTTGGTGCCGGTGACGTGCCTCGCGGCGCCGAGGAATTGCAGCTGCAGGCGGTTCGAGAGGTCCTTCACGTGCGCACCGTCACCGTGCGCGAGGTCATCGTCAACGGCAAGAGCAGCGGCTGCAGCAGCAGATCGACGAACGAGAACTGCGACTCGATCGAGTAGCTGGTGAGGTCCGCGGCGAGGCGCTGCGAGTCGACTTCGTTGATCTGCCAGAACCCGAACAGCGCGTAGTACTGGCGCTGCTGGGCCACTCCGGAACCGGTGGGACCGAGGCCTACGGTGTGCTGGTGGCCGACACAGGCGCCGCCGAGCAGGGCTGTCGCCGCCAGCAAGCAGCCGGTGCGGCAGGTGGACGAGAGGAGAGCCTTCACCCGCGCCTTCTTACCCGCAGCACCGCGCGACGGGATCGGCTTCTTGCCGTCACGGCGCAGGTTCTCGGCCGGCTCACGCCTCCGGCCGCGACGGGCGATCGTCCGGGCCCGGCGCGGCGCCGACCTCGGCCCCTTCGGCCGGTTGCGGCGCCCGGAGCGAGAACTCCACATCCACGGCATCGGCGAGGTCCGGGTGCAAGCCACTGGCCTCCGCCGATGCAGAGGCCCGAGGATCGGCCAGCCGCTCCCGGACGCGCGCCTCCGCCCGCATGCGGCGCATCAGGGCCAGCGCGAGCAACGGCAGCACGCCGAGCAACGACAGGCTGAAGCAGTTGTCGAAGAGCACGCGCCAAGGCGCCCCGGAGCCGTTCCACAGGTAGGCACGCCACGCATCTTCGAGTTGCAGCGTGGTGAGGTGGGTCGCGCCGACCAAGGCACCCTCCAGGGTCACGTCGCGGTCGATGGCCGACACCATGGCCAGCAAGGCCGGAACCCCATAGCCGCGGGCCAGCCAGGCCACGTACGAGTAGCTGATCGCGTAGGCTGCCTTCAGATCCTCACGCTGCGAGGGGAAATGCACGGCCAACGACTGCAAGGAGGGCATGCTGCGCGCGGACAGCCGCCAGACGAGGTCCTCTTCGCTGGCGCCCAGGTAGGTGTCGCCAGCGAGATACTGCGCCAAGCCTTCGTGGAACCAGCGGGGCACGCGCATGCCGTGCGGTCCGGCCCACTGGTCCAGCAGTTCGTGCACGAGCTCGTGGGTGACGACCCCGGCCAGCGAAGAGCCGGTCCGCCAGACCTCGCCCACCACGATGTGAACCTGGCTGCGGCCGAGCAGGGCGAAGCCAGGCGAGTCCTCGTGCAGCATCGCCGCGAGCGCCGCCGGCAGCTGGGCCCGGTCGTGGTGCACGAACACGTGGAAGCGGCGTGCCGGCAGCCCGGGGAACACCGGCTGCAGGCGGACGAGAGCCCGTTCGACCTCGGTGGTGACGAGTTTCAGCTCGTCGGACGAAGGATCGCCCGAGCCCGCCGCGACCGTCGCCATCGTCGGAACCGGCTCCGCACGGTCGAGCTCCGCTTCCGGCCGACCGCCGCAGGCCGCCAACACCAGCAGGGCGAGCAGCCAGGTCGGCCAGGAGAAGATCGTGGGCAGGAACACGGGTAGTCTGCCGTCATAGGCCAACGCACCGGCGTGGAAAGAGCCGGTCTCGCCATCGGAGCCGCCATGAAACCCTGGACCCTTCTGCTCCCCATTCCCCTCGTCGCTGCCATGGCCATGGTTCCGCAGGATCCGGGCGGCACCGAAACGGACGCCGTCGCGATCGCGACGATCTCCGACCTGCAGTACATCTCGCTGCAGGGCACGATGACGACCGTGTCGGCGCGCAACGTCGTCGAGATCCGCCTGCTCGACGAGCAGCAGCAACACATCCGGATCGAGCTGGTCTACGACAACGGCGACTACTCGCTGCTGTCGGTGCAGGGCTTCCATCTGCTGCGCACCGGTTCCGGCGCTCGCGAAGTCCGCATGGTGCGTGGTCGCCAGGCGCGCATGCGCTTCCCGAAACTGCCCTGACGCGGCGGAACGGCCGAACAGAGCAGGCGATCCTTCGCTGGCAACGGCGGGATCGTGCCGTGCTGCATAGGTTTCACCGTGGGCGCGTCGACGGCCGAAAGACCTCCGGGCAGGGGGTCGGGTCGTCGTCGTTCCATGAGTCGATCCCAACCACCACTCCAGCAACACCTGCTCACCCGCTCGGACCTCGCTCGCATGGGCGTGCCGGCCGGCGAGATCCTCGGCTGGTTGGCGGAGGGTGACATCGAGCAGGTCGGCGCGCTGGCCGGCAACGACGGTGAGGATCCGGTGTTCACCGTGGCGCCTCGCCTGCGCGACGCGCTGTCGGATCGGCTGGCGAGGATCGGCAAGACGGCGGTCGTGCTCTCGCCGCTGCGCGTACGCTCGTTCCTGCTGCGTTCGCTGTTGCACGGCGCCCATCCGCCGCTCGACACCGGCAGCGAGCTGCCGATCCAGCAAGTGGCGAGCGAGGTGCCGGTCGAGGCCCTGGCCCAGCACCTGCTGACCACGGACTTGGCGCAAGTGCTGCACGAAGCAGCGGCCGATCTCGACACCGACGTCGCGGCGTTGTTGCAGCTGGCGCAGGAAGAGGCGCAGCTCGAACTGGCGAAGGCGATCGAGGAGACCGCCGCGGCTCGAGGCGCAGAACCTCCGGGCTACGTGGACGCCCCGTCGACCGACGAGGACCACGCGGCCGAGTCAGAGGAGTGCTTCGACGTCGACGATCTCCGGGAGCTGCTCGGCGATTTCGAGGACGAACCGGAGCCGGCAAAGGAGCCGGACGAGGCCAAGTTCGAGCGAGCCGACGACGACGCGATCCCTGAACCCGCACCGGGGAACGGACGGGTGTCGATGGAGGTCGAGCCGTCCCGAAACGAGCCGATCCCCGCCACCACCTCCCCACCGGCAGCCGATCCTGTCCAGGAGTCCACGATGCCCTCGACCCACCAAGCCCAACCGGAAGCCGCTCTCGAGCCGGAGCACGAGGCACCGAACGAAGCGATGTCCGGCGCTCCGGAGGCCGAGCTGGAGCAGACGTCGCAGCCCGAGCCGTCGGCTGCAGCCTGCGAAGCCGACGAACGCGCCGCGCTGACGGAAGCCGCTGCGGTGCTGGAGCAGCTGCTGGGCGACGCGCCATCGTCGACGCCGTTCCTGGAGCCGAGCGAGATCCAGTCGGCGCTGGCAGCGCTCGACATCGACGAGCCGGCGCCATCGCGTAGCACAGCGGCCGTCCAAGCGGAATCGTTCGCAACCGCTGCGCCAGCCGCGGAATCGGCGGTGCCGCCCGACAGCGGGCCGAAGACCGAAGCACCCGGAGCCGACACGCCGAATGCGGCGATTCCGACCCCCGAGGCTCGGAGCGAGCCCGCCAGCACTGCCGGAGCCGGCAACTCGATCGGCAGCGCCGACGCAGCGCTGGCCGAAGCCTCGGCAGATGCGGCCAGCGACACCGCTTCCGCCATGGCGATCGAGCCAGCGGCAGACGCAGGAGATGCAGCGATCGATGCACCGGTCGCGGAAGTCGTCCCCGTCGCGCCTGCCGACGAGGCGGCTCCACGAGCCGCGGCAGCGCCGGCTCAGCCGATGGCCGAACCGATGGCCCAACCCGCGCGATCGAGCCGTTCCGCCGATCCCGCGCCGGCCGCCGACACGCCTGCGACGGCTGGGAGCGGGCACGAGGTCCTGGGCGCAGCGATGCAGCGCGTCGACGCGTTCCTCGACCGGCTGAAGGCGGCCCTGGTCGAGATGGCCGCGCGCCCCGCGACTCCGGCACCCGCTCCGGCGCCGTTGCCGATGCCAGCCGCACCGACCTTGGACATGGCCCCGCTGGTCGGCGCGATCGACGGCGGCTTCGCAAAGGCCGTGCAGCAGTCGGAAGCCGCTGCCCACGCGCTCACCGGACTGGCGGATCGGATCGACGGACTCGGCCGACGCCTGGAGGCTTCGACCGGTGCGACGGTTGCGGCCTGGCAGACAGCATCGACGACGAACGTGCGGCCAACCGCGCCTCACTTCGTGCTTCCGCGAAGCAATGCCATGCCGTGGGTCATGCTCGCCGTCGCGGGCCTCGTGACCGCCTGGTCGGTGCTGTTCTGGTTCAAGACGGGCTCGCCGCGCTTGGCGCTCGGCACCTTGGTCGGTGCCAACCTGGTCGGTTGCTGCCTGCTCGCCGGACGACGCTGAGGGTCAGCGGCCGAGCGGCGTGACGAGATTGGCGAACAACCGGACTGCGCCCGGATGCAGCTTCTTCAGCTGTCGCCAGAGGGCCAGGCCACAGTAGACGAACTCGCCGTCACCGCAGCGCGCATACAACAAGGCGCCTCGTTCCGGCGGCTGGCCCGGGTCGTGGATCTCGAGCAGTTCCTCGTACTGGCCGCCATAGAGGCTCGGCAGATAGAGCGCTCGCTCCTGTTCCCAAGCGTCCCAATCGGCTGGCTGGACCACGTTCGGATGCTGCAGCAGCAGGTGATCCGGCCGCAGCACACGAACCGGTGCATCCGCGCGCGTCACGCGATTGCGACCGAGCACGAACGGCGTGAACGGCGCCCCGACGAAGCCCTCGCCCGACGGATGGAACTCGGTGTCCTTCTGGTAGAAGACCAGCAACCGGCGCCCCTTCTCGGTCGCGAAGTCGAGCAGGCGTCGAAAGCCACGCCGCGCGGCTGGACGATCGCGCAATGCGCGGATGTCGACGATGACGGTGTCGAACGCGCGCAGGTCCCCGGCGGCGATGTCGGCATCGCTCAACTCGGTCCAGCCGACCCCGAAGCCACCGACGCCGAGCAGGTTCGGCAGCGTGTCGTCGCGACTGCGCAGGATGCCGATGCGCAGGTCGTTCGGCACCTGGACCGCGACGGTGTGCACCGGCAACTCGACGCGCGTGCCCCCGAGGCGGATGCGCAGCACGTCGACCCCCGGATCGCGATCGGGCGCCGCCTCGATCGCGAAGGCCAGCATGTCGCTGCGCCGCTCGGTGAGCAGCACGTGCTGGCGATCGGTCGGGATCGCATAGCCAGCCGGCCCGCGCACCTCGACGTCTCCTTCGACCGGGAAGCTGCTGTTGCGCTGGACGGCGACGCTGAACTGCGCCCGCCGACGACTGGTCGGCAACAACAGCATGTGCGGCACGACCGCCAGCTCGACGGGCGAACGCAGCTCGATCGGCACGGTCAGCTCGGTCGACACCTCGACCTCACCGAGCGTCACGAAGAAGCGGATCCGAACAGGTGGCACGAACCGTTCGGCCCGGAACCGCCGCGCCATCGGATCGCGATCCCCGTTCTGCGCGAGCGGGATCCGGATGCCGAGCACTCCTCGCGTCGTGCTGCCAAGGCGCCCGGGAGGTTCGAGCTCGTCGAGTTCGACCTCCACGCCGTCGATGCCCTCGGCGCGGATCCGGAGCGGAACCCCACCCACTGCGTGCACGTGCAGGCCGATCTGGAACTCCTCGCCGGCGATCGCGATGGTGCCAGACGGCGTCTCCAACTCGATCTGCACGCCGGAAGCCAGCAGCAGCAGTCGCTCCAGGGCCTCCATGCGACGGTCCAGCCGCACGCGCGCCTCGTCGTTCGAAGCGGCGGCGCGCACGGTCCGCAGCTCGGTCAGCAGCGACGCCAGGGAAGCGGTGTCGATGCTGCGCCGCCAGATCTGCTCGCGCAGTGACGCACCGAGGCGCTGTTCGAGCGAGGCCGCTCGATCGGCATCGCCCCGCCAGACCTCGGCATCGAACACCGACGGCAGGCCCAGGGGTCTTGGACCGTCCAGGGGAACTTCAGCCGGGAACTGTGGCTCGAAGCGAAGCTCGGCATCGAATACCGCGTCGATCGGTGCCGGCTCGCCGGGAGTCACGTGCGCCTGCCGCAACACGTCGTGGGCGAGCCGACGCCAGGTGGCGCCGCGGTCCAGGTCGAGCCGGTCCGCGTCGATGCGCAGGACCCGACTCGTCGGGGAACTGCCCGACCCGAGCAGGAAGGTGCCGACCCGGTGCGGCGCTCCGTCGACGTCGAATTCAGGATCGGCGGCGGCACGGATCGCCTCCGGGAGCAGTTCGACGAGGGCGAGGTCGTGCCCGTGGGTCTCCTCGCGGTGATGCGTCGTCAGCACGGCATCGGGGCGAATCCGGCGCAGCAGGCGAACCAGCTCGCGCAGCGTGGAGGGCCGACCCCACTCGGCGAACGTCTCAGCCGCCGAACGGCGATAGCCAGCATCGGGCCGGTCGAGGTACCAGACCGAACCCTGGTAGCGCGCGCATCCCGCCTCGGCTTCGAGCGTACGCAGGCGGTCCAAGGCATCGCCCGTCTCGGGCCCGAGGCTGTTCTGGCCGCCACCACCCCGGGTCGCCAACAGGATGGACACGCGAAACCCGAAGGTCGAGCGCAGCCATACCAACGGTAGCACGTAGCGGTCGTCGGGATGCGACGCGATCAGCAGCACGTGGGCATCGGCGCCGACGTCGAGAGCCGCTTGGTGGAGCGCAACGCCTCCCGATGGCGAACGACCGCATGTCTCGGCCCAGCTCTGCGTCAGGGCAGCCGTGGCCGAGAGCCAGGTCGCCAGCCACCAGCGGATCGGGGCGATCGGCACCGGCCCCTCAGACCCCGAGGGCGAGGCGGTTCGCCAACACGTCGGGCAGTCCTGCCTCGCGGATCTTCCGCTGCACGCCGGCGATGTCGTAGTGCACGCGCTTCACACAGGCGATCTCCAGATCGGTGTCGACGAGCCCGTAGGCGGCGCGTGGATCCTCGTCGCGTGGTTGGCCCACGCTGCCGACGTTCATCAAGACCTGGTCGAAGCCGCGATACGAGATCTCCGCCTCGGCATGGTTGACCATGTGGATCTCGTTCGGCTGCTCGCGTCGACGCAGGTAGATGGCCGGCACGTGCGAGTGGCCCACGAAGCACAGGCGGGTGTCCTGCTGGTCCAGGGACTCGATCGCCTCGACGGCACTGATCACGTAGCCGAACTGCTCGGGCAGGCTCAGAGTCCCATGCACGACCGTGAACTCCGGGCGCCGCACCACCAGCTGCAGACCCCGCAGGAACTCCAGGTCGATCGGCCGGAGCCGCGGTCCGGTCCAGTGGATGGCGGCTCGCGCGAAGTTGTTGAAGTAGGAGGTGTCCAGCAGGCCCAACACGGCAGCGTCGTGGTTGCCAAGACACGTGATGCAGCCGAGTTCGCGGACCAGGTCGATGCACACCGAAGGCTCCGGCCCATAGCCGACGATGTCGCCGACCTGCACCCAGGTGTCCACCCGTTCGCGGCGGAGGGCATCCACCACGGCGCGAAGCGCTTCGGCGTTTGCGTGGATGTCACCAAGAATACCGATTCGCATATCGCCCCCCAGCAGGTCCTGGAGTCGTCAACAAGGAGGCGGACACGCAGAGTACTGCTGCCACCCAGTCCCCGACGCTTGTCGACCCTCGCATCAGAGAAACCGCAAGATTAGAGCTTACAGACACTTGTAGTGCCAACATCAACGCCCAGGGTGTCCCGGTGCCTGCTACAGCCACGTGCATGGCGGGAGCCAGCCAACTCGCTGTGAACGTCCAGGTCGCGAGCGCCATGCTATCCGCACCGGGCCGGCCAAGCAGCTGAAGGATGCCAGCCACCAAGCCCGACTGGACGAACCCGACCAACGACGTGAGGCATAGCACGACGAGCCATCGATGCCACGCGCGCGGGACCCGAATGGCCGGATCGCCGACCATGGCCGCCAGCAGCAAGAAGCCGCCGAGTTGCGCCGACGGCTCCGCGAGCCGCATGCCCGATCGACGCAACACATCTGGCTCAAGCAGGACTGCCCAGGCAACCCAGCCCCCTAGCAGCAGCCATGGGACAAATCCCGTAGACCGAAAATGCGCAAGGCAGGCGACGCGCACCAGGCGAAGGGGTGCAGGGAGCATCGGCTTTGAAGGCTGAATATCCCGCGGCGCATCGAGAGCAAGCCAAAGCACGAGATTGTTCGCGCGGTGCGTGCACGGTTGCTAGCATGCGGGCCGCAAACCGGTCAGGGCTGTACCTTGCGCTCGATAGTTCTTGCCAACCAGAAGGGTGGGGTGGGTAAGACCACAACCGCCATTCACCTTGCCCATGGCCTAGCCCTGGCAGGGAAGCGCTGCGTTCTGATCGACCTGGATCTCCAGGGCAATGCAACCATCGCCCTGCAGGGCATGGAGGCAACAGCGGCGCCTGACGGGGTTCTAGCGGAGCTGATCGCGGTGGCCCCAGGCTTGTGGCTGGTGCCTTCGCCAGGAGCCTTCGGCAGTGTTCCACGTGAAGCACGCGTCGACATGGACCGTTTGAGCAGCTTGGTGGTAGCTCTATCCCAGGCCGCGGATTTCCTGGTGATCGACTGCCCGCCGCGCATGGACGATTGGGGCTGGGCTGGAGTACAGCTTGGAGATGAGGTCGTGGTTCCCGTGCAGGCTGAGTTCTTCGCAATGCACGGGCTGTCCCAGATGCTGGCGTCTCTTGAGAGCGCAGCGCAGACCTTCCCGGGCAAAGCCAAGCTTCGGGGCGTGCTGCCGACGATGGTGGACTACTCCGAACCCGTGACAGAGGAGATCCTGGATGATCTCCGGAAGAACCTGAAGGACAAAGTGCTGCGCAGCGCGATCATGCGCGACGCAGCCTTGGTGGAGGCTGCCAGCTTTGGCAAGACTGTGTTCGTGCACAGCCCTGCCTCGAAGGCCGCCCTTTGTTATGCCGAACTGGTGAGGGAGATTCTCGATGGTTGATCGTCGCCTCGGTCGTGGACTGGACTTCTTCTTGTCTGGAACTCCCAAGCAAAGCCCTCCTGCGGCGGTGCCGCAGCAGGCCGGCCCCAAGGAAGAAGGCTCCAAGGACGCCGCGGTCCAAGCTCCGGCGCAGGACGGCAGTGAAGTGCTGCTGGTCCCGGTGGGCCAGTTGGACGTCAGTCCCTACCAACCCAGAAGGCAGTTGGATCCTGCAGAGCTGCAAGAGCTGGCGGAGTCGATCCGTGCCAGTGGGATACTCCAACCCATCCTCGCCCGGCGGAAGGGTGAGCGACTTGAGATCATCGCTGGTGAGCGTCGCTGGCGAGCAGCTCAGTTGGCTGGGCTGGCCCATGTCCCGGTGCTGGCGCGTCCATTGAACGATCAGGAGTCAGCAGTGGCGAGCCTGGTCGAAAACGTGCAGCGGGAAGACCTGAACGCCATGGAGAAGGCTCAGGCGTTTCGTGCTCTGATGAACACTCTGGGCACAACCCAAGACGGTGTAGCCAAGCAGGTGGGCTTCGAGCGCTCCACAGTCAGCAACTTCCTTCGCCTGCTGGACCTGCCAGCCCCGGTCCAAGCCCACGTTTCACGTGGAACACTGAGCATGGGGCACGCTCGCTGCCTACTCTCGCTGCCGGACGCCGACAGCATGATCCGGTGCGCAGACCGGTGCATTCGCGATGCTTGGTCAGTCCGCCGATTGGAAGCGGAGGTGAAGTCCCTTCAGTCTGCTTCGACCGGGACCGCCGCGACCAAGCCAGCTGGGCGGTCGCGGCCTGTGTGGCTGAACGAACTCGAGGAGACCCTGGTAGATTCGCTAGGCACGCCGGTCGCCATCAAGTACGGCAGGAAGCGAAGCCAGATCGTGATCGACTGCGCCGGCAGGGATGAGCTCGAGCGGATCTACCACAAGCTCACCAAGTCCGAGTAACCGCAACACCGACTTCAAGCGGTCGGTGGTTGGCTCAGACAGAACACTTCGGGCCCAGTCTGCCGTGTGGTTGGCAGGCCGGGCCCGTGTTGGCTCAGACAATACACTTCGGGCCCGGTCTGCCGTCTGGTTGGCAGGCCGGGCCCGAAGTGCTCCGAGGACCAACGGAGACGGCTAGAGCTTGGTGACCTTGACGATCCGAACCACGTCTTGCAGGCGACCCGAGCCTCGCTCCTCCTCCTGCTGCGAGGAGAAGGGCAGGCCACAGATGGTGCGCAGCACCTCGAGCCCTTCCGTCACATAACCGAATACGACGCGCTCGCCGTCCTGGAAGGGGTTGTCATCCAGGGTGATCCACATGCGATCGACACTGGACTTGCCCTCTGCCTCAGGCCTGCCTGATACAGCGCCGGCGAAGTGGCTCAGTCCGGTCTCCTCGAACTCGATCGGCGTCGTGCTGGGCGCCGATGTCCATTCGTCCAGTTTCTCGGACTTGGTCGATTCGAACCCGAAGTGCAGCTCACTCGGCTGCTTGGAGTTCTTCGTCGCCCGACGAACCTCGTCGATCGCTACTCCCTCCCAGACAGAAGGTTGCGACTCGAGCAACTTCAGGAACGCGGCGGAGTGGGCCTTTGCCTGGGGCATCAGGGCAATGACGAATGCTCCGCGCGTCGTCTCGATGCGCACCTTGGTGGCGTCGGCCGGGATGGCCGGTGCAGAGAATGCAGGAGGCAACGTAAACGACTTGCCAGTAGCAATTTGCTGCCGCAACAAGGCCACTTGGCTACCAGCCTGGACCGGCATCAGTTCGGGCCTCTTGCCAGGGGGAAGTGGCGTTTCCTCGTCACGCTTGGCTTCACGCCTGGCCTGAACCGGATAGTCATTGCCAGCGACCAGCAGGTGGCCCGGAAAGCCCTTTTCGAGCTGATCCAAAGCCGACTCCGCGCGCTCCCAGTTCTTCTCCGACATCGCCTTGCGAGCCAATGCCATCAGCACGTACGGCTTCTGCGCCTCCGTGGCCTTGGGCAGCAAGGCCTCCAGCTTCTGTACGGACGTGCGGTCAAGGCCTCCGCCGCCGACCCCGAGCGAGTCCTGCAGGTCGAAGATCTTCTCACTGTTCTCGTAAGCACCTTCCAATCCGATGCTTGTGACAAACTCGGTCTGCTGGCCATCCACCTCCTTCTGCTGCTGGTAGCGCAGGAAGTAGTGCAGGCCCATGGCGGCGAGCAGCGCGAGCACGACTACATAGGCCAACGAACGGTATCGCTCCCAAAGCAGGGTGATCGCATTGGGCGCCTGGATGCCCTGCTCGGGCGAAGGAGGAAGTGCAGACATTTCGGTTCGGTAGGTCAGCGGCGGGATTCGTCGGTCGAGTAGTCGACAACCATCGTTGTGACGCCATCGCCGCGAGAGATCTGGTAGAGAGCCGAGTAGATGTGGCGTTCGAAACGCAGCTGGACGCCGCCCCCTTCGAGCTGCGTCTGCGCCGCCAGTTCCCAGCCATGGGCCGGCATGCGCAACCGCACGTAGCTGTCCGCGTCTTCGACGCGAACTTGGCCCGTGTAGATCAGGTGGGCCTTCTTCCAGGTCGCGACCTCGCTCGAGTAGCTCTCGTTCAGCTGATCACGCAGACGCATGCCCGCGGGCACGACCACGTCCTGGAACTGCGTCGCGGAGCTGCCGTAGTTGCCACGCGCGCTGCTGCCCTGGCAACCCACCAGAAGGGAAACTGCCAGCGCGCCGGTCAGCAACCACTGCGGGCTGTGGATCGTTTTCGTCATCGGGAAGGCCTCGCTGTGCAGAATGGCCGGTTCGGGGGGCGCAGAGTCTAGCTTTGGCGGCGCACGCCGGCAACGACACGCCGCAACTGCACTGGGAACGGCCAGGGATTCCGCCCGCGCCCAACTCAGCCTAGACTCCGCGCCCGCCGCGGCGAACGGTGCAGTGCGCGGCACAGGAGCAGGTGCATGCGGGCATGTGATCAGCCACCAAGGACGGAAGTTCTCGACCGGGCGACCCTGGTCCTGAACCGTTCCTGGCGCCCGGTTCACGTGACCACGGTGCGACGGGCCCTCTGCATGGTCTTCCGCGAAGCGGCACGCATCGTCTCGCCGACCGACCTGAACACGTTCACCTTCCAGGAGTGGATCGAGCAGCCGTTGCGCCCGGGCAGCCCCAGCATCCGGTCGCCGTCGCTGCGCCTGGCCGTCCCCGAGGTGGTCCTGCTGACCGAGTTCGATCGCATACCCTGCCACGAAGCCCCGTTCACGCGGCGCAACCTGTTCCTGCGCGACGACTACACCTGCCAATACTGCGGCCGCCGTTGCACCGGGGATCACCTCAGCGTGGACCACGTGCTGCCCAGATCCCGCGGTGGCGGCACGTCCTGGGAGAACTGCGTCCTGGCCTGCGTGGGCTGCAACGCCCGCAAGGCCGACCGCACCCTGAAGGAGGCTGGTCTTCGCCTGCTCCGGCCGCCCGTGCGGCCCCGCTGGAGTCCCTACCTGAACCTTCGGCCGAGCCAGCGCATGGACTCCTGGGCCCAGTTCACCAGCGACCGACGCCGCTCGGCTTCGAATTGAGGCACGGGAGAGGTCTCGGCTTGCCGAACAACATCGCAGCTGCCGCAATGCCGAGACAGGATCGAGACAGGGTCGTCTACATTGCACGCCACCTCTCGACGCCCGAATCCAAAGCCACCCCATCGTCCACGCCATGAAGCGCCTGATCAGCATCCCGTCTCTCCTCCTGATGGCTGTCGCCCCGTTGGCGGCGCAGGAATCGGCCCTTCCGTACCTGCCGAAGGACACGCTCCTCGCGGTTTCCGTGCCGGACTTCGCAGGCAGCATGCAGCGGTTCGGCCAGATGCCACTTGCGAAGATGTGGGCCGAGGAAGAGGTGCAGAACTTCGTCGCCGACCTCCGCACGCTGGTCGAGCAGAAATGGAAGGAAGGGCTCGAGCAAGCCAAGGAGATGCACGCGCAGGGCGCCATGCCCGTCGACCCTGCCGACCTGCTGAACCTGCGCATGGGTGGCTGCACCTTCGCGCTCACCAAGTTGCGCATGGAGGTGGGCGATTTCGGACCCAAGCCCGAGATCGGCATCGTCGCGCACATCGACTTCGGGTCGAGCGGTGCCACCTGGAACAAGCTGATGAAGGTGGGCATGTCGATGCTCGATGGCGCGATCGAGGGTCATGCCACCAAGTCGACGCGCAAAGTGGGGGACGTCGAGATCGTCTCCATCGTGCCGAGCACCGAAGGCACGGACATGGCACTCGAGATCGCCATGCTGCCGAACGGGTTGCTGATCGGGACGATCGGCAACGAAGTGCAGGGCATCTTGGAGAACATGCAGAACAAGACGCCGGTGCTCGGCGCCACCCCCGGCTTCGCGGCGGCGACCAAGTCAGCGCCCGAGTGCCAGATGTACTTCTCGACGGCACCGTGGGGCCGATTCGCGCTCGACTTGCTGCGCATCGGCGAGGACATGGGGCAGCTGGGTGAGGTGGATGTCGATGGCATCGAACGCGCGCTCACCGCGATGGGCTGCCTGAAGGAGCACCAGTTCACGGCGACCTCCAGCTACGTCGACGGCAAGTGCGAGACGCGCATGCACCACCGGCACGAGCCAGGCACCTCGAGCAGCAAGCCCGTCGACACCAAGTTCCTGAAGTGGGTGCCGAAGGACGCGGTCGGCTTCTCGGCTTCGATCATGGACGTGGGCTCTTCCTACGACGCAATCGTGAAGGGTCTGAACGCCTACGACGAGAAGCTCGCCAAGCAGGCGTTGGACCAACTCGCCAAGCTGGAGGAGCAGCTCGGCTTCAGCATCCGTGGCGACCTGCTCGGCTCGATCGGCAACCAGATCGTGAACTGGTCGATGCCGATGACCACGCTGGCGACTCCCGAGCTGGCGATCGTGGTCGAGATGAAGGACCAGGCCAAGTTCGTGAAGGCGGTGAAGGGAATCGCCCAGCTGACCCAGGGCATGCTCACGATCGAAGAGGGCGACAAGCGCGGCGTGACCGCCTACCAGGTGAAGATCGACACGGACCGGCTCGGTGGCGGCATGGGTCGCGGAATGATGGGCGGCCTCAGCGCCGTGCTCGGCAACGTCAAGCCAACCTTCGCCTTCAAGGACGGCTACATGGTCGTCTGCCTGTCGCCCAGCGACGTGAAGCGTGTGTTCCAGCGCATGGACCGCGAGGACGACCCGAAGGGCGACGTGCGCAGCAACAAGGAGTTCGCCGCGGTCGCCGCGACCCTGCCGCAAGGCGTCCAGTCGATCTCGTTCTCGAACTGGAAGTCGAGCTTCGAGAGCTTCTACGGCATCGCCAGCGGGTTGCTGGCCGCAGCGAACCTCGGCACCGAGATGCCGATCGATCTGGCGCAGCTGCCCGACTCGAGCACGCTGACCAAGCATCTCTTCGCCAGCATCTCCTACTCGACGACGGGTGCCGACGGCACGACGACGGTGAGCACGAGCCCGTTCGGACCGGAGATCGGGTTGGTCTTCCTGGTCGCAGCCGCAGCAGTGGGCGGAGTCACGGTCGCAGACCGCGGGTTCTGATCGACAGGCTCGCGGGCCATCCCGAGCGGTCGGCGACCCGGACTCACGCGATGCCGAGCGCCAGGTAGTCGCCGCCGACCCGATCCGCGAACAGCAGCCCGGCCTCCGTCAGTAGCAGCCGGCTGCCAGCCAGCTCGACGAGGCCGGTGGCCACCTGCGCACGGATCGTCGGCGCGAACAGTGCCCCGACGTCGACGCCTACGCGCGTCGTGATGCGCTGCAGGTCGACACCGTCGCGCCGCCGGATGCCGAGCCAGAGCGCCTCGGCGGCCCGCTGTGCCGGTCGCAGCGTCTCGGCGGAGCCGCTCGCCGGCTGACCGGCGAGCAGGGCCTTGGCCCAGCTCTCGACCGTCTTCAGGTTGGTGCTGCGCACCCCGCAACGGTGGCTCGAGGCGCCCGGGCCGATCCCGACGTAGTCCCCCTGCAGCCAGTAGTGATCGTTGTGCCGCGACGGCCCACCGCGGCCGGCGAAGTTGCTGACCTCGTAGGCGACGAACCCCGCCGCGGCGAGGCGCTCCCGCGTGAACAGGAACATCGCGCGATCGGTCTCGTCGTCGTTCGCGTCGACGCGTCCCTGTTGCAGGTCGCGATGCAGGCGTGTGCCCGCTTCGAACGTCAGGTTGTAGCAGGACAGATGATCCGGCTGCAGCGCGAGCGCCCGCTCGAGATCCTGCTGCCATGCGGGCAAGGTCTGTCCGGGCACGCTGAAGATCATGTCGAGGCTGACGTTCGCGCAGCCCGCGCTGCGCAGCTCGGCGACCGCCTGCTCCGACCGCTCCGCCGAGTGCGCACGATCGAGGAAGCGCAGCCGTTCGGTGTCGAACGACTGCACGCCCATGCTGATCCGGTTCACCCCGTGGGCGAGCGCCAAGGCCGCCTTCTCGGTCGTGATGCTCTCCGGGTTGGCCTCCATCGTCACTTCGCGACACGCCGCCAGCGGCACGTGGCGGCGCAGGATCGTGAACAGCCGCTCGAGGCGCGCTGGATCGAGCAGGCTCGGCGTGCCACCGCCCACGAACACCGACACCGGCGTGCCGTAGCGCCACTCGCGGCGCAGTTCGACCTCGAGCGCGTCGAGGAACAGGTCGTGCACCGAGCGGTCCTCGACCACGTACGAGTTGAAGTCGCAGTAGCCGCACTTCACCACGCAGAACGGCACGTGTACGTAGAGCGACACGCCGTCGCCGGGGAGCACCGATTCGGTCGTCACGCCGACAGCGTAGTCAGCCGACCGTGGTCACGAGTCGTGCAGCACGCGTTTCCTCGGCCGCACGGCCGGACGTTCCTCGCCGAACTCGCGCGACATGATCTCGCCGAGCCGTTCGAGCGCCTGCTGCTCCATCTGCCGAACGCGCTCCCGCGTCAGCCCGAAGCGCTTGCCGATGGCCTTCAGCGTCATCGGCTCGCTGTTGCCGATGCCGAACCGGAGCTTCAGGATGCGGGCCTCGCGCGGCTCCAGCCGTTCGAGCAGTTCCCGCATGCGCACCAGCTCCATCTCGGTCAGGATCTGTTCCTCCGGCGACTGGCTGCGGGTGTCCTCGATCGAGTCGGCGAAGCCGGCCGCCGCGTCCTCGCTCATCGAGTGCACGGGCTGCGAGTTGGCCAGCACCGTGTCGCGCACCAGGTCCCAGTTCTGCTCCGGCAGGTCGAGCAGCTCGGCGATCTCGCCCGTGGTCGCCTGCCGGCCGAGCCGGTAGCCGAGTTCCATCGAGGTCGCCTTCCAGCGGGAGACGATCTCGGACATGTAGCTCGGCACCCGCACGGTCTTGACGGTGTTGATCAGCGAGCGGCGGATGCCCTGCTTGATCCACCAGGTCGCGTAGGTCGAGAAGCGGCAGCCGGCCTTCGGGTCGAACTTCTCGACCGCGCGCATCAGGCCGATGTTGCCCTCCTCGATGAGGTCGAGGAACGCCAGCCCGCGGTTCACGTAGTTCTTCGCGATCGACACCACGAGCCGCAGGTTGGCCCGGATCATGTGCTCGCGGGCGGCCAGGTCGCCGCGCTGGATCCGCTTGGCCAGTTCGATCTCCTGCTCGGCCGTCAGCAGCGGCACCTCGTTGATGTCGGCCAGATAGGTGTCCAGCCCTTGGTCTCGCATGGCAGTCTCCGTCGTGGGTTGGCCTGGTATCGACTGGAAAAACCCCAGCCTGCGGGAGCTCCGCCAGGAACTACCCGAATCGAGACCGGTCCTCCGACGGCGCAGACCAGGTACTTGCAGCAGCAGTGTTGCCGGGCGAACCCACGGCGAGGCGGTTCCAGGAGGGTCCGTGGCGAGGCGACCCAGCGACGCGAAACCGGGATCGGGGTGGCGCCCCGACGTCGACCCGGCCCCGTCGCCGGCGCCGGGAGCAACGACTTTCCACACCACCCAGGCAGTCGCCGAAGTTCGCCCAAGCACCACGCGTGCGGCCGATCCGGGCTCCCCGACCCAGGCGTGCTACGCACTTTTCAAGGTCGAAACTCAGAACTCTGAAATTGACCCGGCGACGGTCATCTTTTACAGGGGCCGCCCCTCAGGTCCCGGCTGCGTGCCCACTCTCCCCAGTTCCTCCTCCCCCGCACCCGCGGTGACGGAAGGGGTCTTGGCACGAGTGGTTTCGTGCTGCCCAGCCCGAGGTGTGCACCCGTGCCGTAGGCCGCGACGAGTCGACCGTCGGGCCCATGTCGAATCCAACTGACCGAAACTCGTCCCCGCTCGAGCGGAGGGGATCCATCTTGACCGCCCTGTTCCCCAAGTGGACCAACAAGCTGCCGGCCGTGCTCGCGCTCGGGGCGGCAGCTGCCGGTCTCGCCGTGGTCTTCGTCGTCAACTTCTGGTTCTCCCCGAAGCACACCGACGTCGGCTACCAGCCCTTCCAGCCGATCGCCTACAGCCACAAGCTGCACGCAGGCAATCTGGGCATGGACTGCCGCTACTGCCACCGCATGGTGGAGGAAGGCCCGCACGCGACCATTCCGGATGCCGGCACGTGCATGGGGTGCCACAGGCACGTCAAGCAGGACAGCTTCGCGCTGGCGCCGCTGCGTGAGGCCTACGCGGACGGCATGGCCGACGGCACGGCGATCCCCTGGGTCAAGGTCCACCTGCTGCCGGAATACGCCTACTTCAATCACGCCGTGCACATCCGCGCGAACGTCGGGTGTGCCAGCTGTCACGGTCGCGTCGACCAGATGGAGATCGTGCACCAGGTCGAGCCGCTCAGCATGGGCTGGTGCCTCGAGTGCCATCGCGACCCGACGCCGCACATCCGTCCGGCCGACATCGCCGTGACCAAGATGGACTGGACTCCGACCGAGACCAGCATCGCCGCGGCCAAGAAGCTGCTCGAGGTGCAAGGGGATGCCAAGTATCCCGCCCTCAACCCTCCGACTCACTGCGGGGCGTGCCACCGATGACCACTGTTCCGACCCAGAACATGCCCGAGACCACGTATTGGCGCAGCCTCGGCGAGCTCGAGAACTCGTCCGAGTTCCAGCAGGCGCTGCAGCGTGAGTTCCCCGAGGGGATCACCGACGCCCCGGACGCTGTCTCCCGCCGCGGTTTCCTCAGCGCCGTCGCGGCCTCGGTGGCGCTCGCCGGCCTGACCAGTTGCCGCAAGCCGGTCACCAAGATCCTCCCGTTCAACGTCCAGCCCGAGGGCTACAAGCACGGCGTGCCGTCGCACTATGCGACCACGCTGACCCGTCAGGGTGTCGGCATCGGCGTGCTGGTGAAGAGCAACGACGGCCGGCCCACCAAGATCGAGGGCAACCCGTCGCACCCGAGCAGTCTCGGTGGTTCGGACCTGCAGCTGCAGGCCGAACTGCTGCAGCTCTACGACCCGAACCGCAGCCGCAAGGCCGCCAACGCCGAGTCGCGCCGGGCCGCGGCGGAGCATGACGGCCACGGCCACGGGGCCCATGGCGACGGAGCCCATGGCAACCATGCGCACGCCGCGGTCGACGTCTGGCAGAAGTTCCAGGAGCTGCTGGCCGGTGATGCCTGGAAGAAGCTGATCAACACCGCCCAGGGCGAGGGGCTGCACGTGCTGCTGCCGCTGACGACCTCGCCCTCGCTGCTCGGCATGGTCGCGAGGATGAAGGCCAGCTCCTTCGCGAAGGCGAAGTTCCACCACTGGAGCGCCTTGCATCGCGACCAGGACCTCGAGGGCGGGAAGATGGCGTTCGGCGAGGTGGTCACCACGCACCACGACTTCGCCAAGGCCGACGTCGTGCTGTCGCTGGACAGCGACTTCCTGGCCACCGACGGCAACGTGCTGGCCAACGCCCGCCAATGGGCCGAGACGCGCCGCGAGCCCGTGCCCGGCAAGAAGATCTCGCGCCTCTACGCGGTCGAAGCGACCTACACGTCGACCGGCACGGCCGCGGACCACCGGTTCCGCACCAAGAGCAGTGAGATCCCAGCGGTCGTGTTCGCGCTCGCGAAGGCGCTCGGGGTCGGCGGCGCCGATCTCGGCGATGCGCTCGCCAGCCACGACCCTGCCGCGTTCGTGAAGAACGGCAAGAACTGGCTGCAGATCGTCGCCAAGGACCTGCAAGCCGCCCGTGGTCGCAGCCTCGTGATCGCCGGGCCGCGCCAGGCGCCGGTCGTGCACGCCATGGTGCACGCCATCAACCAGGCGCTGGGCAATGTCGGCACCACGGTGAACTACACCGCGGCGGCGGATGGTCGGGCGATGTCCGCCCGGGACTCGATCGCGGAACTCGCCGCGGCGATCTCGGCCGGCACCTGCACCACGCTGGTCTGCCTCGGCACCAACCCGGTCTACGACGCGCCAGCCGATCTGAAGTTCGGCGACCTGCTGCGCACCAAGAAGCCGGCGACGACGATCCACGTCGGCCTGCACGAAGACGAAACCGCCGCTCTGTGCGACTGGCACTTCCCGATGGCGCACGAACTCGAGAGCTGGGGCGACGCCCGGGCCCACGACGGCACCATCTCGATGCAGCAGCCGCTGGTAGCACCGCTGCACGGCGGCGTCAGCGCGCTGGAGTTCCTCGGCTGGCTGAACCTCGATCTCGAGGCGGGGCTGGCGGACGGCCCCGACGCGGACGCGTTCGTGAAGGCCCGCGACACCAGCTTCGGCTACGCCCTGGTCCGCGCGCACTGGAAGACCGTGATCACCGCGGACTTCGACGGCTGGTGGGCCAAGGCTCTGCACGACGGCATCGCCCCGGCGAGCACGCCGAACGGCAAGCTCGCGGCCAAGACGCCGACGCTGACTCCGGCGACGATCGCCGCCGCCGTGAAGGCCTGGACCAAGCCGACCGGTCGCGAGGTCGTGCTGCGCGGCTGCGCGAAGATGGCCGACGGCCGCTTCGCCAACAACTCGTGGATGCAGGAGATCCCCGAGCCGCTCACCAAGATCTCGTGGGACAACGCCGCGCACCTCAGCATGGCGACCGCCCGTTCGCTGAACGTCGAGAACGGCGACCTGCTGTCGATCGACGCGAACGGCGGACAGATCCAGATCCCCGCCTGGATCGTGCCGGGCCACGCCGACGACAGCATCACGATCCACCTCGGCTGGGGTCGCAAGCTGCCACACTGCAAGGTCGCGAACGGACACGGCTTCGACGCCTACCCGCTGCGCACCAGCGCCAACCCGTGGATCCTGACCGGAGCCAACATCACGCGCGGCCAAGGCCGGCACCAGCTGGTCTGCACCCAGGAGCACGGCACGATGGTCGGCCGCGCCCTGGTGCGTGAAGCCACCGTCGCCAAGAACGAGAAGGACTCGCGCTGGGCGCCGAAGATGTCGCCGCTCGACCAGGCGGCCGCCTTGCACGGCGAGCGCGAGCAGAACCTCGCCAAGTCGCTGTGGACCGAGCGCCACCAGGGCAAGGACCCTTCGAAGCCACTCGGCACGCCGGGCTACGAGATGCGTCGCGACGACGCCGAGGTCAAGCACTCGCCCTACCAGTGGGGCATGGTGATCGATCTCAACGCCTGCACGGGCTGCAGCGCCTGCGTGGTCGCGTGCGTCGCCGAGAACAACATCCCGATGGTGGGCAAGGTCCAGGTCGCGCGCAATCGCGAGATGTTCTGGATCCGCGCCGACCGCTACTTCACGTCGGTCGCCGACGGGAAGAAGAAGGCGGAGCGCAGCCACGACGACAAGCTGACGATGGCCGAGGATCCGCAGGTGCACAACATGCCGGTGCCCTGCATGCAGTGCGAGAACGCGCCCTGCGAGTCGGTCTGCCCCGTCGCCGCGACCATGCACAGCCCCGACGGGCTCAACGACATGGTCTACAACCGCTGCATCGGCACGCGCTACTGCAGCAACAACTGCCCCTACAAGGTTCGCCGCTACAACTACCTCGACTACGTCGGCAACGCCCCGGACACGAAGCGCATGAGCTTCAACCCGGACGTCACCGTGCGCAGCCGCGGCGTGATGGAGAAGTGCACGTTCTGCGTGCAGCGCATCAACGGCGGTCGCATCCAGGCGAAGCTCGCCGGCAAGAAGGTCGGTGACGAGGCGAGCGACGTGCGCGTCACGACCGCCTGCGCGCAGGCCTGCCCGACCCAGGCGATCACGTTCGGCAACCTCATCGAGACGACCAGCAAGGTCGCCAAGCTGAAGGGCCTCGACCTCAACTACGGGCTGCTGTCCGAGCTGAACACGAAGCCGCGCACCACCTACCTGGGTCGCGTCCGCAACCCGAACCCCGAACTCCAAACCGAGCTGGCCTGATCCGATGACCGCCATCCCTGTTGTCGACGAGCCGGAGAACCCGCTGGTTCGCGCGCCCCTCGTCGAGGGCAAGAACGACTTCACGTCGGTCACCAACATCATCGCCGGTGTCGCCGAGCGGAAGACGCCGCGCGGCTGGTACCTGATGTTCGGTGTCAGTGTCGCGCTGCTGCTGAATCTCGGCGCGATGATCGGCTACCTGGTGTTCAACGGCGTCGGTGTCTGGGGCAACAACGTCCCGGTCGCCTGGGCCTGGCCGATCGTCAACTTCGTCTTCTGGATCGGCATCGGCCACGCCGGCACGCTGATCAGCGCCGTCCTCTTCCTGTTCCGGCAGAAGTGGCGCACGTCGATCAACCGCGCCTCCGAGGCCATGACCATCTTCGCGGTCATGGCGGCCGGCATCTTCCCGGCCATCCACGTCGGCCGCATCTGGGTCATCTACTGGGTGTTCCCGC
>JAEUHU010000436.1 GCA_016793305.1 Planctomycetota bacterium | reverse complement strand
GGTGCCGAGCGTCGAGGTGTTCCACAAAGCGCCGTTCGGCATGCGCCACGGCAAGCGCAGCCTCTACTACCACGTCCGCAACTTCTGGCTCTACGCGTTCAAGTACCTGCCGTGGAGCCAGGTGGTCGGGTTCCCGTTCCGCTTCCTCGGCAAGGGACTCGGCGGCAAGAAGAAGGGCGACGGCGGTGAGGTCGCCGACGCGGTCGGCACCATCGGGCTGTTCGACAACATCAAGGGTGTGAAGTGGGGCTGGTGGGTCTGCATCAAGGCGACGTTCGCCGCCCTCGGGTCGCTGCCGTACTGCCTGAAGCACCGACAGGTCTGCAAGCACCCCGACTTCGAGCCGCCGCTCAAGTAGGGCGAGCCGGCTGCCCGCTGGGCTGCGCGCGGCCGATCGAGCGCGCCGGCGGATTTTTCGCAGATTGGTCCTCCGGTTCTCCGCCGTTTCCCGCCTTCCTCCTTGTCGACGTCGAGGTGCCTCCACCAGGAAGTTCCGTTGCCGGCAAGGTCCGAGAACCTGCATCGGCGGGGAGGGTGGCAGGCGCCTCGCGATCGCCGCGATGACGAGCGGCCGGCCCGGAGGGCCTCGAGTGCTCCGGGTCGGACAACTTCGGTGGCGGGGGCTCCCATGCGCCGGGCGAACGCAGCCGGCCGCGCCGCGCGACCGGCGCGCCGGTTCTCGAGCCGGGGGACCGGAAATCCCGTTCGCCGTTCCGGGGCTGCGCCCTAGCATCCGCGCCGCCTCGTGTACGCCGCGATCGTCGTCAACTGGAACGGGCGCGACTACCTGCCGCGCTGCCTGGATGCCCTGCTCGCGCAAGTCCCTGCGCCAGCGGAGGTCCTGGTCGTCGACAACCACTCCGACGACGGCTCGCGGGAGCTGCTGGCGAGCCGGTATCCGCAGGTCCGCGTGCTCGACACGGGCGAGAACCGCGGCCCGTGCCACGCGCGCAACGTCGGGGCGGCGGCGGTGACCCACGAGCGGCTGCTGTTCGTCGACAACGACGTGGTGCTGCACGCAGGCGCGGTCGCGAAGATGCTCGAACGGCTCGACCGCGAACCGACCGCGGCGATGGTCCAGGCCCGCTCGTTGTGCGGCGACGATCCGAACGTCGTGCACTACGACGGCGGTGACCTGCACTTCCTCGGCACGCTGGTGCTGCGCAACTGGTATCGCCCGCTTGCCGAGGCGGATCGCCCGACCGGGCCGATCGGGGCCGCGATCGCGCTGTGCTTCCTGACCAAGCGCAGCCTCTACGAGCAGGTCGGCGGCTTCGACGAGAACCTGTTCATCCTCTACGAGGACAACGAGTTCGCCTACAAGCTGCGCATGCGCGGCCACACCGTCTGGCTGTGCCCCGAAGCGCTGTGCACGCACCTCGCCGGCACCGCCGGCCTGTCGGTGCGCGGCGAAGGGCGCTACCCCGGCCGCCGCACGTTCCTGCACAGCCGGAACCGCTGGTACGTGCTGCTGACCTGCATGCGCTGGCGCACGTTCTGGCTGACGGTGCCGGCCCAACTGCTCTACGGCGTCGTCTACGCGGCGTTCGGCGTGCGCCGCGGCCACCTCGGCGACTGGCTGCGCGGCAAGTGGGAGCTGCTGTGCCTCTTGCCGAAGGCGATCCGCGCCCGCAAGCGAGCGCAGCAGGGCCGAACCGTGCCCGACCGCGACCTGCTGATCGCCGCCCCGGTGACGTTGAACCCGGGCCTCGCCGAGAAGGGCTTCGCCGCGGCGCTGCGGCGCGGGCTCGACCGCTTCTTCTGCGGCTACTGGAAGGTGGTGCGGAGGCTGTGTGGTTGAGTCCGGCCCGCCCCGCATCGCCGCCCTGCTGCTGAACTGGCGGCGCGCCGACCTCACGCTGCGGTGCCTCGCCGACCTGCTCGCGGTGCCAGCCCCGGCGATGACGGTGGTGGTGATCGACAACGGCTCCGGCGACGCGGAGACGACGGCGTTGCGCACCGGCATCGCCGCGGCGCTGCGCGCTCGGCCGGGCCGGCACTGCGTCGAGCTGCTGGCGCTGCCCGAGAACCGCGGCTTCACCGGCGGCATGAACGCCGGCTTCCAGCGTGCGCACGCGCTCGGCACCGACTACGCGCTGGTGCTCAACAACGACCTGAAGCTCGGCCCGGACTTCCTGGCTCCGCTGGTGCAGGTGCTCGACGTCGACGCGTCGGTCGCGGCGGTCGGGCCGACGGTGCTGCATCCCGACGGCACGGTCTGGGCGCAGGGCGGCCGCACCGCGTTCGTGCCGAACGGCCTGGTGCTGCGCGACCATGGGCAACCGCCGGCGCCGACCACGAGCGGCCCCGAGCCGGTCGGGTTCCTGCCCGGCGCGTGCGTGCTGTTCCGCACCGCGCAGGTGCAGGCACTCGGCGGCTTCGACGATCGCTACTTCATGTACTGGGAAGACGTCGACCTCTGTGCGCGGCTGCGTGCGCGCTTCGGTTCGATCGTCTGGCTGCCGTGGGTGCGCATCGAACACGCCGCCGGCCAGTCGTCGGGCGGCGGGCGCTCGCCGTTGCGCAAGTACCTGATGGCCTGCAACGCGGTGCGCTACCTGAAGGCGAACGGCACGCCGCGCGCATGGTTCGCATGGTTCTGCTGCGACGTGCTCGGCTGGCCGCTGATCCTGACGAAGGGCTGGAAGCCGGCTTGGGCGAAGTTGTGCGGCACGTTCGCGGGAGTGCTGGGGCATCGGGCGGGCCCGGCGGACGTCGCGCGCTGGCTGAAGCCCTGACGCGCCGCCTTGTCGCGTTGGACCGCGGTGCTACCGTCTCGGCCTGGAGGTCGAGTCGACATGACGCAGTCGGGCCCAAGGTGTCGTTCCTGCCGGATGACGGTGCACACGCGATCCACCGCACCGTGGAGTGCCGCATGAACTCGGCACGAGCTACCTGGGTGCCGACGCTGTTCCTGACCCTGGGCCTCGTGGGTCTGGCTGCGGTGGCGTGGTACTGGTGGCGAGGCGAACAGTCGGCGCCGCCGCCGCCCCCGATCGTCGATCGTTCCGCGCCGGATCCGGCCGGACGAGCCGTTCCGGCCACGGTGCACGTCGAGGAGGCGCGCACGGCCGCGGGAACTCCCGCCGATGCACCGGTTGCCGCCGAGTTGCACCGTTTCGACATCCTGGTCGTCGATGCCGCGACGCAGCAGCCGGTGGCCGACGCGGAGGCCTACTGGAGCGACCGCGACACCCATGCGAGGGTGCAGCTGCTGCCGAAGGCCGAGCAGGTGGCGTTGCAGGGCGACCCGGAAGGAACGGCGCAACGGTTCGGGAGCCGCGCGCGCAGCGACCGCTCGGGGCACCTGCGTCTTGGCATGGCAGGCCAGGGTGGATGGATCTACGCGCGCGCCGGCGATCGCTTCGGTTCGCTCGTTCTCTCGACGCTGCGGCCACCGCCCGACGGTGGCTACCAGCTGTTGCTCGAACGGGAGGAAGGGCTGTCGGTACGGGTGCTGGACGCGGCGGGGGCACCTGCCGAGGGTGTTCCGATCCGCCTCTCCGCGAGCGCGGACGAGAACGGGGGCGGAGCCGGCGAACGCGTCGCTTCGGGGCGCAGCGACGCAGCCGGCATGGCGACCTTCGTGCATCTGCAGCAACACCGACGCCTGCAGGACGGACAGGACGAAGGCACCGAGGTGCTCGCGTTCGTCGTCGGGGTCGCCATCCCCGGCCTCGCCATCGAACCCGCAGTCGTGAAGGCGAAGCCGCCGCTGCCGAAGGAGCCCATCGAACTGCGGCTGCCGCCGACCGGGTCGCTGCGCCTGCGCTTCCTGTTCGAAGGCAAGCCGGTGCCTGGGATCTTCTCCGCCAACCTCACGGCAAGTCAGCGGGAGGAGTTCGGGGAACGTCCCGCGGGCGTCAGGGAACGGGTCGGTGACGACGGTTGGGTGTGGTTTCCGAGGGTGCCGCCGGGCGTGCCGTTGTTCGCCGAGCCGTCGGGTATCGGCATGTCGGTCATGCCGTCGAACCAGATCCCGGCGGTCGCCGCGGGGACGTTGCTGCAGCATCAGGTCGAACTCGGCGCGAGCGGCATGGTGTTGCGTGGGCGCCTGCTCGATCCGACCGGGCAGCCGATCGGCAAGGAGTCGTTCCTCGTCGAGTACGGGATCGACAACGGCGGCGGCGGCAGCCAGGGAGTCCTGAGCGACGAGCGCGGCGTGTTCCTACAGTTCCTGGGCCAGCTGTCGAAGAAGTCGACCGCCCAGCTCACGAAGTTCGAACTGCGCTCGATGAAGCGCTTCGAACTGCGGCTCACCGTGCCGACGCGCGAACTGCAGGCCGGCGTCAACGAACTCGGCGACCTGCATTTCGGCGGCGAGCCGCTGGTGTGCCAGGGTCGGTTCGAAGGGCTCACGCAGTTGCCCACGAACTACGGGGTGCTGGCCACGATCGAGCAGGAGCGCATCCATCGAACGACCGGCGAAGCGACGTGGCACGCGCTCGAGCAGCCGAAGGTGGGAGTCGGTCGCGATGGCGTGTTCGTGGCGCGTGGCGTGGTCGAGCCGGGGCGCTACCGCTTGCGCGTGGCGGCGCGTGAGTATCTGCCGGTGGCCCCGATCGAGTTCCGTGTCGGCCAGCAGGACCTCGTGGTGCCGATGCGGCGCGGACTGGGGCTCACCGTCGAGTGCCTTCTTCCGGACGGAGCTGGCGACGAGCAGATCCAGCTCGACCTGGTCGGTGGCCCGGCGCGCGAACCGGTGCTCGACGATCCGTCCGCGTACTTCCCGTCCGACAATCGGCGTGGCCACTGCTGGTCCACTCGCGACAGCTTGGCACTGTTCCAATGGTCGGCGGTCGAGCCGGGCACCTATGCGCTGCACGTCTCGTTGCTCGGGCTCGCCGAACCGGTCCACACGGTCCCCGAGGTCGTGCTGCCAGCACCGGACGGCGGCGAACGGCACCTGCCGAGGATCGACCTGCGGTCCGTGCTGCGCGTGGTGCAGCTGCGGCTCGTCGATGCCGCGGGGCAGCCGGCAACTCCCGACGGGTATGCGTTCCTGCAGCCACAAGCGGGGCCGAGGTGGTTGGGCACGATCGTCGACCACAACAATGCCGCGGTTCTCGTGCCGACGGCTGCGCAACCATTGCTGCTCGTCGGCGATGGTCATCGACCGTGCTCCTTGTCGGTGGCTCCCGGACAGTCGATCGTCGACGTGCACGTCGAGCCTTGGCCGCACGTCGAGCTGTTGCTCGGACCCGGAGTGACGATCCCCGAGGGCTGCAAGCTCGCCGCCTACACGAAGACCCAGCGGGTGCGCGAGCCCGTGCCGTTCAAGGCGATCTTTCGAAGCCAATCCACCGGCGGCGCACTCGACCGCGAACTGCAGGTGTCCAGCGGCTACGCCGAGCTGCGCGCCGCCGGCGAACCGGCTCGACTGGAGCTCGGCGACGGTCCGCGGCAGCTCGGCCTCGTGCTGCGCCGCGGCGGCGAGCAGCGCGTGCTGCAGCGCTTCACGCCGAGCGAAGTGGTGGCCGGTGCGCCGGTGACGATCACGCTCGACCACGAGGAACTGGCGGACGCGGCGAAGGCGCTGGCGGCGAAGGCAGAACGGAAGTAGGCGCTCGTTCGCGCGTCAGGGGCGTATGGTCTGCGGCCTGGAGATCGGCATGAAGAACCCGTGGTACATCGTGCTCGGCGCACTCGTCGTGGCCCTCCTGCTGGGTTTGTGGTGGTGGCAAGGCGGCGATGCCGTCGTGCCGCCGCCGACGACGCCCCGCGAGTCGGCACCGCCCGAAGCGGAAGCGTCGACGCCCGCCGCAGCCGCCACTGCCACGCCAGAGCCGACCCGTTCGGCCGCCGTCGAAGCCGCGGGCAATCCGTCCGAAGCTCCGGCCGAGCTGCACCGCTTCGACATCCTGGTCGTCGATGCCGCGACGCAGCAGCCGGTTGCCGACGCGGAGGTGGTCTACAGCGACGCGACGAGCCGTGCGTCGATGCGCGCCCTGCCCATTGCCGAGGCGCGACTGCTCCTCGATGACGGCGAACTCCTCGCTCGCCGGTTCGGTCGTACCGCACGCAGCGATTCGAGCGGTCGGCTGCAGCTCTGGATGGAGCGACACGGGGGGCTGGTCTGCGCGCGGGTCGGCTCGAGATACGGTGAGGTGCGCGTTCGCGATGGCGAACCGCCGGCCTTGGGGTATCGCCTGCTGCTCGAACTCGAAGAACGGCTGCTCGCCCGTGTGGTCGACACGGCGGGGAATCCGGTTGCCGGCGTTCCGGTCGGTCTGCGCGCACGCTCGGGCGAGCCAATGCCGAGTGCTGTGTCCGGCCAGCACGACTACCTGCATCGCTCCGTGACGAGCGATGCGAACGGTCTCGCGAGCTTCCCGCACTTGCAGGAGTTGCGCTCGATTCCTCTCGGTCCGCAAGAGGGCAAGCCAGCTGCAGGTTTCGAACTCGGCATCGCGATCCCCGGATTCGACCTGGCCCCGATCGAGGTCGATGCGACCGTGCCGCTGCCCCCCGATCCGGTCGAACTGCGTCTGCCGGCGACCGGGGCGCTCCGGATCCGCTATCGCCTCGCCGGGGCGGCGCTGTCCGCGGTCGAGTTGGTGATCCTCCGGGCGACTGCCGGCGAGGATCGTCGCTCCGGCGACCTCGAAGTCGATGCGCAGGTCGACGCCGACGGATGGGCGGTCTTCCCCGTGCTGCCGGCCGGCAAGCGTATGTTCGTCGAGCCCCATGGGTTCGGTGTGTTCTCACTGCCATCGGCCGAGCTGCCACCTCTCGTCGCCGGGGCCACGTTGCAGCACGAGATCGACCTCGTCGGCCTCGGCTTCGTGTTGCGTGGTCGCTTGCTCGACCGCGACGGCCAACCACTCGCCGGGGCGTCGGTGCACGTCGCGTATCGGGTCTCGCGGAGTTCAGGCTTTGCGACCGTGAAAGTGGATGAGAACGGGCAGTTCCTGCATGCCTTGCCGCGGGTCGGCGACGCGACGACGGTGCGGATCGAGCGTTACGACCTGACTCCGGAGGGGCACGGCGGCTTGCGTGCGAGTCTCGAGCCTCGCGAGCTGCAACTCGGCGTCCACGATTTCGGCGACCTGCGCATCGGGGGTGAGCCTCTGGTGTGCAGCGGGCGCTTCGCGCCGGAGGTGGACCCACAGAGCCAGGTGCAGCTGGTCGTCGAGCGCCTGGCTCCGGCGCGTCGGACCGGCGAACCGACGTGGACGGAGGTGCGTGGCCTGGCTGCTGGTCACAAGGCTGGCCGCACGTTCGAGGTGCGCGGCAACGTCGAAGTTGGACCGCTGCGCCTGCGTGTCGTGGCGCGCGAGTTCCTGCCGGTCGCACCGATCGAGTTCCGGCTGGGCCAGGGCGATGTGGTGGTCCCGCTGGTGTCTGGGGCACGGCTCGTGGCGACGTGTGTGATGCCGGAACAGGCTCCGGAGGGCGAGCCGTTGCGGCTCGAACTGGTCGGTGGGCCAGCCCTGCCGACCGTTCCTGGCGTCGGGCGCGTGCGGCCCGGCGAGCCGAAGACGCATCGGCAAGCGCGGTTGTCCCGATGGGAGGCGGGTCGGGCACGCTACGAGTGGTCGGCCGTCGAGCCGGGGAAGTACGCGCTGCAGATCTGCGTGCCCGGTTGTGCCGAGCCGCTGCTGTCGATCGACGACGTGGTGTTGCCGCTGCCGGACAGCGGGGATCCGCGCCTCGCTTCGATCGACCTGCGCCAGGTACTGCGTGTCGTGACCCTGCGCCTCGAAGCGCTCGAGGACGGCGGGGAACGACGGCTGGCGATGGACCGCGACCTGCACGCGTTCCTGCAGCCGCAGGAGGACCCCGCTGCCTGGGAGGGCTTCCTCCTGCGGCCGCCAGCGGCGGCCCTGCTGCTGCCCAGCCGTCCCGTTTCGATGCTGGTGGCTTCGCGCAGCGGGCCGCCGGCGACGGTGTCGATTCCGCCCTCGGTCGAGGTCGTCGACATCGAGAGGACGAAGTGGCCGGAACTCGAACTGCGCCTGGCTCCGGGCACCGTGGTGCCCGACGGCTGCGAACTGTACGCGCGGCTCTTGCCGAAGGGCGGTCCCGGCGCCGGCCGGTTTCTCGCCCAGTATCGGGGCTCGAGTTCCAGCGGAGTCCTCGCCGACCTGCTGCGCCCGGCGGAGGCCATGGGTTTGCTGACCCTCGATCGCAGCACGCGCAGCGCGATCGGCGATGGCGTCGCGGAGCTGCGCATCGCCATGCGCTGTGGCACGCGGCATCGGGATCTGCAGCGCTTCACGCCGAACGAAGTGGTGGCCGGTGCGCCGGTGACGATCACGCTCGACGCGGCGGAACTGGCTGCTGCGGCGAAGGCGTTGGCGCCGAAGGACGCGCCGAAGTGAGGCTCGTTCCCAGTTGGCGGCGATGCGGTAGGGTCTGCATCCGGAGACCGAGATGAAGCGTTCCCGAGGCATCCTGCTGGCGGCTTGCGCCCTGGTCGCCGTCGCCTCGCTGCTGCTCTGGTGGACGTGGCGCGGCGAACCGAGCGTCGCGCCGCCGGGGCCCGAGACGGGTACGAACACGCCCGCGGTTGCTGCCAGCGAGCCGCAAGCACCGCCGGATCCGGTTGTCGAGCCAGCGCGCACCGTGGCACTCGACCCCACGGCGCACGCGGCGGCGCCCGCCGTTCCCGAACTGCTCTGGATCGACCTGCGCGTCGTCGATGCGGCGAGCTCCGAACCGGTGGCCGACGCCGAAGTGTTCTGGAACGACGCGGCCTCCGACCGGCACGTGCAGCAGCTGCCGAAGGCCGAGGCCCAGCGTTATGAACGCGATCCCGAGCAGAAGGCGCGGCGCTTCGGGCGGCGCGCGCGCAGCGATCGCGACGGCCGGCTGCGCCTCGCGATGGAGCCGCGCGGCGGGCGGATCTACGCGACCGCGGGCGATCGCTACGGCGAACGGTTCGTGTCGGCTGCGACGCAGGTGCCGGCCGAGGGCCACGTGCTGCGGCTCGAACGCGACGCGGGCTTAGCGGTGCGTTTGGGCGACGCGAACGGACGACCGGTGGCGGCGATCCCGATCGGTCTCGCGGTGCGGGCCGACGGCGGTGCCGCGGAAGGTCGCACCGTGCTGCGCGACACGACCGACGCCGCCGGCCTCGTGCGGTTCGCGCACCTGCAGCAGCTGCACACGATCGGTTCCGGACCCGACCAGGGCAAAGCCGTGGTGGCGTTCGTCGTGCACGTGTTGGCGCCGGGCCTCGCCGTCGAGCCGGTCGTCGTCGACGCCACGGTGCCGCTGCCGAAGGAGCCGATCGCGCTGCGGTTGCCATCGACCGGTTCGCTGCGGCTGCGCTTCCTGCTGGGGGAAGAACCCTTCCCCGGCGTCGCGGCGGCGACCGTGCACATCGGGCCGCTCGGCGAAGGCGACGGTCGCGGCCGCCGCGTCGAGGCCTCGGTCGGGGCCGATGGCTTCGCGTCGTTCGGCAGCCTGCCGTTCGACACGCCGCTGTTCGCGCGGCCATCGGGTCCGAAGGTCGACGTCGCGGGCTGGTCGGAGTTGCCGAGGCTCACCGGGCCAGGCGAGCCGTCGCACGACGTGGACCTCGCGCGCGATGCG
>JAEUHU010000424.1 GCA_016793305.1 Planctomycetota bacterium | reverse complement strand
TCGTTCGGCAGCCTGCCGTTCGACACGCCGCTGTTCGCGCGGCCATCGGGTCCGAAGGTCGACGTCGCGGGCTGGTCGGAGTTGCCGAGGCTCACCGGGCCAGGCGAGCCGTCGCACGACGTGGACCTCGCGCGCGATGCGATCGTGCTGCGCGGGCGCTTGCTCGATGCTTCGGGGACGCCGCTCGCCGACCAGCGCTTCGAACTCGAGTACGAGACGAACCGCGGTGGCGGCACCGGCCGTGGCTCGACCGACGCGCAGGGCGGCTTCGTCTACTTCCTGAGCCGTTCGGGCGGAGCCCCGCTGCAGCTGCTTCGCGGCACGCTGGAGACTGCGACCGGTGGCGCGAACTTGGCGCCGCCACCGCGTTGGTTCCAGGTCGGGGTCAACGAACTCGGCGACGTGCCGTGCCACGGCAAGCCTCCCCTCCCCGACCATCCGGTGTTGGTGGCTGGACGCATCGAAGGCGATCCCGTGGCACCCGAGTCCGTTCGGCTGCACATCGAGAACGGACTCGATAGGGCGGGCAGGCTGCTGTGGCGAGAGATCCCGACGCCGTCGAGTCCGGTCGGTGCCGATGGCCGGTTCGAACTGCGCGCGACGGTGGAGCCGGGGCGCTATCGCTTGCTGGCGAGGGCTCCGGGCATGGTGCCGCTGGAGCCGATCGAGTTCGCTGTCGGTGCGACCGACCTCGTCGTGCCGATGCGCGTGGGCTACCAACTCGCCGCCTCGTGCTGGCTGCCGGAGAACGCCCCGCGGGATTCGGTGGTCCTCGAACTGGCCCGCGGGCCTGGATCGCCTGCGCATCCGTCTGGGAGCGCCGGTCGAGCTCCCATGGGGCTCCGCGGCAACTCCCTCGTGGCTCCCGGTGGTCGCGTCGACACGTTCTGGTCGGGTGTGGAACGCGGTACCTACTCGCTGGTCGTCCGACTGGGCGGGGTCGCGGATCCGCTGTTGGTGATCCCAGACGTCCTGGTGCCCGGGCCGAAGGGGGGCGATGCGCGGCTCGGTTCGATCGATCTGCGGCCCATGCTGCAGCTCGTCACGCTGCGCGTGCTCGACCGGGCCGGCAGACCGTTCTTGGACGACCCTCTTCGCGAGTTCGTGAGGTACGGCTACGTCGTCATGGATTCCCAGCCGCAGGATGGGAAGTCGGTCTTCGAGGTCCGCACCCGCGATGCCTGCTTGCTGGTGCCACGCACGGTCCCTGCGGTGTGGTTCGCAACGCTGGGATTCCGCCCGCAATGGGTGCCGCTCACGGGCGCGAACCCCATCGACGTGCGGCTCGAGGCGTGGCCGCGCGTGGCGCTGCGCCTGGCCACGGGCACCGTGCTGCCCGACGGGTGCGAGGTGGTCGTGCGCAGCGTTGCCGAACGAGCTCCCGCTGGCCGCCTGGAGTTGGTTCCGGGAGTTGGTTTCGACGAGCGCAGCTTCGTGCGCCTCGAGAAACTGATGCAGCCGTACGACGAGTTCGCGGTGCTCCGCGGGCCAGACCGAGAAGCCCTGCTCGAGTTCGACCGATGGGCGCCCGAGATCCAGCTGCGCCGCGGCGATCGGACCTACGCGCTGCTGCGTTCGGTGCTCACCGATTGGCCCGAAGCACGCACCGGCAGGGGGGTCACGATCGCACCCGATCGCGACGAACTGGCGGCTGCGGCCGCAGCACTCGGTGTGGGGGCGGCCAAGTGATGCGCGCTCTCGGCGGGTCGACATGGCGGATGCCGCGTACCCCAGCGGGTGGCGGTGACCGGCGACACGGTGGCCGTCACGATGCCGCGGTGGCCGATGCTCGAAGTGCACCTGGCGCCGGGCACGATGGTCCCGGAAGGGCTGCGAATCGGCGTGTTGGTGCGCGCCCTGCGGCCCGCGGATCCCGAGGCGCGATTCCGGACGAACACCAGCGAAGGGCGCCTCGCCACGCTGCTGGCGCCGGACCCGAAGGTCGTGGCGCTCGAGGCTCTGCGGGCGCTGGTGCCGATCGGCGACGGGATGCACCAGCTCGACGTTCTCCTGCTCGACAAGGTTCGCGACGCGGCGATGACGCACCAGGGGCCGATCCAGGTCGCCGCGGGCACGTCGGTCACGGTGTCGCTCGACGACGCCGAGGTCCGCCGTGCGGCCGCGACGCTGCAGGTCGTACCGGCGAACGGCGCGGCTCCGAAGTGAACGGCGGTTCCGCCGGAACCTGCTCGCGAAGGGGCCCCAGCACCGTTCAGCGGCCGCGTTGTGCGGGCGGCATCGCCAGCAGCGCCTCGCGCAGTGCTTGCGCCGCGGCCCGTTCGTGTGCTGGCCGCGTATCGTCCTCGGGCCGCGTGCGCGTCGCCGCGAGGTCGAGCGGCACCAGCACCCCGTCCGCCGCCAGCTGCGGGTCGATGCGCAGTTCGCTGTTGCCGCGGCCGGTGAACTCGGCGGCGATCGCCGCGTCGACCTGGTGGCCGGTGTCGTGCAGCACGCTGGCCAGCACCGTCAGCGAACCGCCTTCGGCGGTGGCGCGCGCGCTGGCGAACAGCCGCTTGCCGAGCTGCGTCGCGACGGCGTCGAGACCGGGCGCCAGGTAGCGGCCGGACGCGCTCTGCGCCAGTTGCCCCTGCCGCGCCAGCGCGGTCAGCGAGTCGACCAGCAGCACCACGGCCGCACCGCTCTCGACCTCGCGCTGCACCGTGGCGAGCAGCAGTTCGGCGGTGGCGACGTGGCGCTCGGCGGTGGCGTCGAACGTGGTGCCGACGCACTCGACGCCCGGCAGCGCCGCACACGCGGCCTTGGCGGCGGCGAGG
>JAEUHU010000409.1 GCA_016793305.1 Planctomycetota bacterium | reverse complement strand
GTTCTGGGCGGTGTCGTCGACGACGAGAATGCGCGCCATCGCCGCCGACAATACGCTCCGTCGATGCAACAGCAACCGCGACTGCCGCTCTGGTTCCTGCTGGTGAACTGGGCGTTGATCGCCGGCGCGTTCGTGCTCGGCCTGATGGTCGGCAACCGCAACGCCGCGTTCCTGCCCGAACCGCAGCGCACCGCCTTCGACCTCGTGCAGCGCGAGATCCTGCGGTCGCACGTGCTCGAACTCACCCCCGGGGAGCTCGGCGAACTGGCCCTGATCGGGATGGTGCAGGGGCTCGATCCCTACAGCCGCTACGTGCCGCCGAGCGGAGCGGCCGCCTTCGACGAACAGAACAGCGGCCACTACCAGGGCATCGCCTGCGAGGTCTGCTACACGCCCGCTGCGGCGGTGCTGTTCTGGCCGATGCCGGGCGGGCCCGCCGAGAAGGCCGGGGTCCAGCCGGGCGACGTGGTGCTCGCCGTCGACGGCAGGCCGCTCGACACGCCGGACCTGCGGGTGCGCGCGGCCGAGTTCGTGCGCGGCCCGGCCGACAGCGACGTGGTGCTGCGCGTGCAGCGCGGCGAACGCACCCACGACCTGGTGGTGCGCCGCGCCGACGTCACGCGGCCGTGCGTGAAGTGGGCGCAGTGGCTCGACCGCGAGCAGGGCCTCGCCTACCTGCACCTGAGCGACTTCCACAAGACCGCGTCGACGCAGCTGTTCGCCGCCCTGGACGCGCTGCAGAAGGAGGCGCCGCTGCGCGGTCTCGTCTTCGACCTGCGCTTCGACGGCGGCGGCAACCTCGACGAGTGCATCCGCATCGCCCGCGCGTTCGTGCCGAGCGGCCGCATCGTCGCGCAGAAGGAGCGCGGCGACCGCATCACCGAGGTGCACGACGCGATCCCCGCCGAGTGCCGCTTCCCCGACCTGCCGATGGTGGTGCTGCTGAACCAACGCAGCGCCAGTGCCAGCGAAGTGCTGGCCGGAGCCCTGCAGGACCACGGTCGCGCGGCCGTGGTCGGCGTGCGCAGCTTCGGCAAGGGTTTCGTCAACACCTCCTACACGTGGAAGAACCTCGATTTCCGCCTGCGGCTCACCACCGGCCGCTACGTGACGCCGAACGGCCGCTACATCGAGCGCCACTTCGGTGCGGAGGCCGCCGAGTCCTCCGGCGGCATCCCGCCCGACGTCGAGGTGCGGGTCGGCGACGCGAAGCTCGCGGCGATCCAGCAGGCGCTGGCCGCGTCGCCGGTGCCACCGCAGTATCGCGCCGGCGCCGAGGCAGCCGCCGCGCGCCACGGCCTCGTGGTGCCCCTCGGTCCACAGCCGTCGGACGACCCCCAGTTGCAGCAGGCGCTGACCACGCTGCGCGAACGCACGGCGGCGAAGACGAAGTGAGCCGAGCCTCCGTTCGGCGATGGCTCCGGGCCAGCGCGAACGGCACACTGGCCGCGTGACCCTCCGCGTGCTCGGCATCGAGACCTCCTGCGACGAGACGGCCGCCGCCGTCGTCGAGGACGGCCACGTCGTGCGCAGCAACGTCGTGCACAGCCAGATCGCGCTGCACCAGCGCT
>JAEUHU010000399.1 GCA_016793305.1 Planctomycetota bacterium | reverse complement strand
CCATTCGGTCGGCGACAGCTTGACGGTGCGCCGGTCGTCGGTCTCGAACTGCACGTCGCGGCGACCGTGCACCGCATAGAGCGTGAACGCCGCCAGCGTGGAGATCGGCTGCACGCGCCCGTCGTTCATCACCATCGTGCTGCCGAACTCGTCGACGAAGTCCGGGTCCCACGCGGTCTGCCGCTGCAGTTCGCCGGTCAGCTTGGGCGCGGCGCGATTGCAGGCGGAGCCCAGCAGCAGCAGGGCCAGCATCGCCACCAGACCGATCCAGGAGGGGAACTTGGAGGTCGGCATCGGAGTCACGATTGGTTCAGGCTGGAGCGGGTCGACGACTCGAGGAATCGGAACAGCTTGACGACGAAGTGCAGCAACAGGCCGAACGCGATCACGGCACACGCCAGGATCGGCCAGGCGTCGGACGGGTTGTAGGAGACTTCGAACACCGAGTACCACGGCGGCCCGCCCATCGGCTGGGGTCCCCAGCTGGTCTGGTAGACGACGAAGCCGTCCCGCCGCAGCGGGTTGTTCATGAAGATCTCGGCGTCCTGGGCCCCTTCCGGATCGACGACCGTCACGAAGCTGCGGAAGTCGCGCGGCGACATCGTGCCCGGGTGGTCGAGCTTCTGGAACTTGCGCAGCTTCAGCGCGAAGGGCAGGTCGCGCACCACGTGGCGCAGGTCGAGGCCGTAGCGCACGCCGTCGACCGTGAAGGTGAACGGGTAGCGGGCCTCGTCGAACGGCAGCCGCGGCAACCCGTAGAGGATCGCCTGCTGTGGCTTGCCGTTCTTCGGCAGCACGGTGACGTAGCAACCGGCGATCTCGGCCTCGCTGCGCGGCTGCTCGCCGTCGCGCCAGGTCTGCGGGTGCAACGCGACGCCGTCGATGGGTTCGCACGGTGTGCCACTGCGCGTGGCGGGCAGGACCCGCGCGTGATCGACGAAGTCGCGGACTTCGATCGTGAACGGCAGGCCTTCGGGCGCCAAGGTGACCACCTGGCCCTCGGCCTGGCCGAACAGCTTCGACGCGAACCGCTGCACCGAACGCAGCCAACCACGGCCGGACGACACGGACTGCCGCTCCCCGGCGAGCCGGGCGGGCCACAGCGCACTCTCCGGCACGACCCGTTCCTCGATCGAGTCGCCCTTGTCGACCAGCAGAGCCAGCTCGTAGTCGTGGAAGCTGACGAAGCGCGAACTCTGGTAGACGCGCCCGGACAAGCCGCCCCCGCCACTCGGCGCTTCATACAGCGAGAGGTTGCCCGCGTACGAGTAGTGCATCTTCACGAAGCCGGCGACCAGCAGTAGCGCGATGCCGAGGTGCGTGATCAGCACGCCGAGGTTGCGGGTGCGCCACTTCATCCGCACCAGGCCGCCGACCACCAGGTTGAGGAACAACAAGCCCATCACCGGATAGGCCCCCGGCAGCGGGATGCTCAGCGTGAAGTAGTGGTTGCCCCAGATCGAGACCGGCAGCTGCGCGACCACGAACCACGACTCGAAGTACTCGGTCTGCACGTCGTACGTGCTCCGGTCGATCTGGGCCAGCGTGCCGAGCCAGGTCAACAGGCCCAGCAGCAGCACCAGCCAGACCGACAGCTTCATCGACGACAGGAACCGGACCACGAGATCCAGCAGCCCGCCGGCCGGCACTGCTTCACTCGTCGCCGTCGCCGACTGCGGCTCCTTCGGGCCCGAGCTCACGGGACCCTCCGGACCGACGCACAGAACGAGCGGAAGCCGTCGACCTGCTTCTCGACCTCCGCGGCCGCACCAACCAGCTTGCAGAACACGATGGTGTTGCCTTCGCTGCGCGCCGCGACCAGCAGACGCGCACCCTGGATCTGCTTGCCGCTCATGCTCCGGAAATCCCCGCTCAGGTCGAGCAGCAGCGCGTCCTCGCCGAGGAACGCGATCTGCGGCAGCGCCAGGTACTCCTGGTCGGTCATCGCGGCCTGGCCGAGTTCCCCGCGCCAGATGTCGAGCGTCGCCTTCAAGCCACCACCGAGCTGACCGAGGTAGACCTCGCCGTCACCGGCGAACGCATGGTGCAGGAACTTGCTGCTGCCGGCCTTCGCCGTCCAGCCGCTCGGCACCGTCCCCGTGAACGGACCACTCGGCGGCGGCGGCGCCTGCTTCACGGCTTCGGGCACCGGCGGATGGTTGCTCGGCATCGGCTGGCCGCGCTGGATCGCAGGGGCTGTCGGATCGGGACTCGCCGAGGCGGTGCGCAGCGACTTCGCGAGGGCCAGGAAGCGCGCCTTGTGCTGCTTCACGACCGCCTCCGGCCCGGTGAACTTCAGCGTCGTCACCTCGTCGCCGCGCGCGGTGAACGCGAGCAGCATGCCGAGGCCCGGCTTGCCCTGGAACGTGCCGTAGAGCTCGACCAGCCGCCCGGTGGTGCCCAGCATCTCGACGATCTCGAGCGCCTCGGCAGCAGGCGCGTCCTGCCGCCCGAACTGGCCGTACCAGCGCGTCAGGTTGCCAGCGACGCCACCAGCGGTCGGACCGGTGACGTAGCACTCGGTCGAGGCATCGCCGGCGAGGCGCCACAGGGCGAGCCGCATGCGCTCGGGCTGCGGCGGCAGCGCTTCCCAGCCCTCGGGAGTCGTGCCGACGTAGACGGTCCCCGGTGCCGGGGCCCCACCACCACTCGCCGCCGGCGACGTGGCGCCCGTCGAGCCGGCTCTGCCCGCTCCGTCGCTGCGCAGCGACGCCGCGACTTGCAGGAACTGCGCGCGGTTCTGCTTCACGACCTCGGCCGTCGCGGTGAACTTCAGCGTCGTCACCACGTCGCCTTCGACCTGGACGATGCCGAGCATCGCCATGTCGGGCTTGTCGTTGAACGTGCCGACGAGCTCGACGAGTCGGCCCTTGCCGCCGAAGAACGCCACCTCGGGCAACGCCGTCGGATCCCCCATCTGCTGGCCGAACTGCTGGTACCAGCGCGACACGTTGCCGGCGAGCCCACCGCGGGTGCCGAGCGTCAGGTAGCACTCGTGCGACGGGTCGCTGCCGACCTGCCACAGCAGATGGCGGAAGCGGGATGGTTGCGGCGCCAGCTGCGTCCAGCCGGCCGGCGTGTCACCACGCACGGAGCCTGGCTGCGGGCTGGGATCCTGCCCCGCGCGTCCACTCGACTCGCCGAGGCCCAGCCGGTCCTTCGTGGTGGCGTCCCAGGCCGTCGGCCGCTGGTCCTTGGACAGGGTCCGTGGCGGACCGAAGGACGCCGTGGCACTCGACTGCCCGCAGGCGGTCAACGCGACCAGGGACAACGCGACGCAGAGACGAATTCGGATCATCGATGGATCGTTCGGGCAAGCAGCATACGCAATGCGGCGGCTCGGTCGGCCGGTGCTGCGGCCGGAAACCAAAAGAAGCAACCCAACGGTCGACCTGGGAATTGCCGCCGGGGTTCGTTCGCCGGGCGAACCCGGCCCGACGCATGGTCCGGGTCCCGGCTCCCAGGCGATCGACGACGAGGGACGACCGGCACCCGGGCCGACTACAGGCGCCGGGACAGCACGAAGCCGGCGATCTGGTGCAGGCCGTCGCGGGCGGGCCCGGGCGGCAGCGACGTCAACGACGCCTGCGCCTTGTGGATGCGCCGCTGGGCTTCGTCCATCGCGTAGGCGATCGCGTGTTCCAGCGGGAACTCGGTGCGCAGCCGCCGCAGCCCCTCGGCCTCGGTCTTGCCGAGCACGGCGCGCAGCCGTTCGGCCTCTTCGGGACTGCGCTGCATCAGGTAGAGCAGCGGCAGCGTGATCTTGCCCTTCGCCAGGTCGGTGCCGAGCGACTTGCCGACCACACGCTCGTCCCCGTCGAGGTCGAGGCAGTCGTCGACGATCTGGAAAGCGATGCCGAGTTCGAGGCCGTACTCTTCGAGCGCCCGCAGCCGCCCTTCGGCCCCGCCGGCGTAGTGGCCCCCGAGGCGGCACGCGGCCGCGTAGAGGCTCGCCGTCTTCTCGGCGATCACCTGGAAGTAGCGCGGCTCGGTCCAGGCGAAGTCGAAGCGGTGCAGCACCTGCGTGATCTCGCCCTGGCAGATCACGCGCACCGTCTCCGCCAGCCAGCGCGCCGCCGTCGGGTCCGGCAGCTGCACGGCCATGTGGAACGCCTTCGCGTAGATGTAGTCGCCGAGCAGCACGGCGACCTCGACTCCCGCCATCTGGTTGACGGTCGGGATGCGCCGCCGCACGTTCGCGCTGTCGAGCACGTCGTCGTGCACCAGCGTCGCCGTGTGCAACAGTTCGACCACCTTGGCGACGGTGACGACATCGTCCCCGAGGCCACCACCGTGGGTCGCGCCGCGCACCGCCATGCCGGCGAGGAACGTCAGCACCGGCCGCAGCTGCTTGCCGCGGAACCCACCGACGTGCTCGACGAGCGGCAGCATCTCGCGATGGCCGGGCGCCAGATCCTGGATCAGCTCGCGGTTCAACCGGTCGAGCTGCGGCCGGACCATGCCGACCAGGTCGTGCAGCGGGAAGGTCTCGGTCACCGCGCCGATCCGTCGCTGGAGCCCTGGGACGAACCATCCCCGCGAGCGGGCGGGTTGCCGTTCTGGCTGCTGCCGGACTGGCCACCGCCCCCTTCCGGGCGCTGCCCGTCCTTCAGGCCGCGCTTGAACTCGGTGATCCCCGAGCCGAGCGAACGGGCCATGCCGGGCAGCCGGTGGCCGAACAGCAAGAGGGCCACCACCAGGACGGCCACGATCTCCCACGTGCTCAGGAATGCGATCATGCGGCGAACCTCGGCATCGTCTTCATCAAAGCGGGCGCGACCGGCGAACGCCAGCGCACGCGCCCACTTCTAGGCCGCCGGACGGCGCGGCCGCCAGTGGGCAATCCCCGAGCGAGCCCCGACGTTTCACCGCCCGCGCGATTGTCGATCGATCCACGCCTGCCAGGCGGCGGGATCGTCACCGAGGTCTTCGCCGACCAGGCGGGCGAGGTTCTGGCGGCTGCTGGCCCGGATCGCCGGATCCTCCGATCGCAGCGCTGCGAGCAGAAGGCGCGCCGCCTCGAGCCTCGCCTCCGGGCTACGGCCGGCGGCCGAGCGCCCGGCTGCGTCACCAGTGACCTGGCGGAACGCCTGCAGCACGCCGGTCAACATCATGTGCAGGCGCATCGACTCGCCCCACAGGATCAGCGTGTAGCAGCCGAGCGCGGCCACACAGGCGCGCAGCAGCGCCTGGTCGCCGAACCTGGCGCGGAACCAATCGGTGCCGGGCAGCCATGGTTCGGCGACGACGAGCACCAGCACGCCCAACAGGATCAGCGGGGTGATCTGGCGGAACAGGCCGTCGAAGCCCCCGGGGACCTTCATGGGGAACCCGCCGAGGAACGGGCGCGACCGGGCTCTCGCCCGGTCGCACCGACCCGTTCACACGACCTGGTCACTTGCCGAGCACCTTCTTCATGGTGGCGCCGAGGATCGACGGCGTGTCGCACACGTGCACGCCGGCCTTCTTCATCGCCGCCTTCTTGTCCGCGGCCGTGCCCTTGCCGCCGCTGATGATGGCGCCGGCGTGGCCCATGCGCTTGCCGGGAGGTGCGGTGGCGCCGGCGATGAAGCCGACCACCGGCTTCTTCACGTAGCCCGCCATGAACTCGCAGGCCTCTTCCTCGGCGGTGCCGCCGATCTCGCCGATCATGATGATGCCCTCGGTGTCCTTGTCGTCCTGGAACAGCTTCAGGCAGTCGATGAAGTCGAGGCCCTTGATCGGGTCGCCGCCGATGCCGATGCA
>JAEUHU010000389.1 GCA_016793305.1 Planctomycetota bacterium | reverse complement strand
CGTGTCGAGCGTGCGCACCGCGTTGCCGGACACGTAGGTCCGGCCGTTCATCGTGCTGCGCCGCTCGTCGGGCCGCGGTGGCCTGGTCACGCCGAGCAGCGGCATGCCCGGCTGCCACTCGTCGGGACCGGGCTTCGCCGGTTCCTGCTGGACCGGGGCCGGCACCGGCTTGCTCGGATCGTGCGCGGGCGGTGGTGCTGCGGCGCGCCGCGCCTTCGGCAGCAGCGCATGGCCACGCGTGCCGACCGGCACCTTGTCGTTCGGGTTGAAGAACGCAACCAGCGCGGTGCGCTCGTCGACCTCGACCACGCGCCCGTTCACCGACGGGCCGTTGCGAGGCATCAGCACGACGCGATCGCCGACCTCGACGAAGTCGCGTCGGCCGCGGTCGACGACCACCTGGCCGTCGGGCCGCAGCGACGACACGCGCAGCGCCAGCTGCTCGAACACGTCTTCCTGCGCACTCGCCGCCGCGCACAGCAGCGCCGCCGCGAGCCTCGATGGATGCCCCCACATGGTCATTGCCTCCGGCGCCGGAACGGCGCCCCTCCCTCTTCCCGGCCATGGCAGTTCACGCACTCGGTCGGCAGTGGCACGTAGCGCACGGCCTTCACGCCCCCGATCGTCTCGGGCTTGTGGCAGTTCGCACACGGCACCTTGGCATGCTGGTCGCCGAGCGGGAATCGCGAGTCGAGGTTGTGACGGAACGTCAGCGTCGCGAACGACGTGGTGTTCTTGTGGCACCGGGTGCAGTCGACGCGGCCCTGCCGCAGGAACTGGCCCTGGTGCGGATCGGCGTGGCAGTCGGCGCACTCCCGCCCGCGCGCCCGGCCCGACGTGCGACCGGTCGTGGTCGGGGTCGCCAGCGGGGCATGGCAGGCGCTGCAAGGCAGCTCGGCGTGCTTGCCGGTCAACGCGTGCCCGGTGAACGCGGCGTGGTCGAAGCCGTGCGGCAGCGCCCGGAACGACGCGGTGTCGTGGCAGCGTTCGCACGACGTGCGGCCGTCGAGCTCCGCCGGCATCCGAGCCCCGTCGAACACGCCCTCGTGCGGATCGCCGTGGCACTCGACGCAGCCGCGGAAGCCGGCCCCGTGGCGCGGCACCCGGCCGAACCGTCGCCCCGTGACGTCCGGCTGCTCCGTGCGCGCGTGGCAGTCGGTGCACTCGATCTGCGCGTGCGCGCCGGTCACCGCGAAGCCGGTCCAGTCGCGATGGTCGAAGCGTTCGTGGTCCAGCGTGGCGAACGCGGTCGTGCCGTGGCACTCCGCACAGCTGCCGCGCGGCCGCGCCGCCAGCTTCGCCGCGTGGTGGTCGAACAGTCCGGCGTGCGCATCCTGGTGGCAGCGTTCGCAGCGGTTCGGCGTGCCGTGGAACACGCGCGCCTCGCCGGCCAACGGCTCGACGTGGCACTGCGTGCAGGCGAGCTCCGCGTGCTTGCCGTCGAGCGGCAGCGCGGTGCGCGCATGGTGCTCGCTGTCGAACGCGTGTGGCGTCCAGTGCGCCCGATCGTGGCAGGCGATGCAGCCCCCGCCAGCGAACGGGCCTGTGGCGAACTGGCCGTCGTGCACGTCGCGATGGCAGCTGGCGCAGTCGTCGGGCCCGCGCCCCGGATGGCGCTGCGCCCACGGCTTGCCCGGCTCGTGGCAGCGCGCGCAACCCTGCCGGTCGTGCGGGGCGATCAGCGGGAAACCACCGTGCCGATGCTGCTCGGGCGTGACCGACAGCCGCGGATCGGCGAACGACGCGTGGTCGAGCGCATGGCAGACGCTGCAGACCGCGCGCGGCGTGGTCGCCGCCGCCTTCGCGTTGCCCTGCAGGAACGGGTTGCCGTGCGGCGCCTCGTGGCAGTCGTTGCACTGGCGGCCGCGCTCGCCGTCGCCGGGACGCAGGGCTTCGAGTGCGTGCTTGCCGCCCGCTTCGTGGCACTGCCGGCAGTCGACGTCGGCGTGTGCCCCTTCGAGCGGCAGCCAGCGCTCGTGCGCGGCGACGGCTCGTTCGGTGAAGGTCGTCTGGGTGTGGCACGTCACACACGCGACCTGCATGCGGCCTTCGTGCGGATCGGCGTGGCAGCTGGCGCAGTCCTGCGACAGGCCGAGGAAGCGCTTCTGGCCCTCGGGCACCAGTTCGGCGTCCGCGAACGGATGGCACTCGTTGCAGGCCAGCTCGAGGTGGGCCCCGGCCATCGTGAAGCCGACCAGTGCATGGTCGAACTTCGCCGGATCGGCGACCCCGGCCTGCGCGAACGCCAGGCGGTTCACCAGCCGGAAGCCGCTGCCGTGGTGCTCGCCGTGGCAGGTCGAACAATGGCCTTCGCGCGCCGCCGCCTGCATGCCGTGCAGGCCGCGCTGCTGGTCGCGCTGCGTGGCGATGTCGGCATGGCACTCGAGGCAGGAGCCCAGCATGTCGCCGAACCAGCCGCCGTGGCACTTCGCACAGGCCTCGCCGCCGTCGAGCTCGGCGATGCGTCCGTGCACCGCCGACACCGGCCCCGGCGACTTGCGTTCGGTCGCGGCCATCACCAGCAGCAGCACGGCGATCGTCGACACGACGCCGAGCACGATGCCTGCACGGGAAGCCTTCACGGGCGACCTCCGTCGGCGAACGCGCCGTGCAGGGTGGCGACGACGACGTGCACCACGACCAGCAAAACCATCAGCAGCGCGAGCCAGCGGTGCAGCCAGCGCCACGTGCCGAGCAGCGCGCGCAGGTCCTCGAGATGCGCCACCGCGACGGCCGCGCCGTGGGCCTGCCGGGCGCGCTGCAGCACGGCACCGACCACCTCGGCGGACGCTCCTTCGGCGCGACCGCGCCGGCGCAGCCGCAGCATCGTGCACCACAGGTCCCACTGCAGCCCGACCAGCGCCAGCACCCGGCCGAACCACGTCGACCGCCACTGCCGACGCTCCAGCAGCCCGAGCACCTCGGCGTGCGCGGCCGTGGTGAACGGATCGCTCCGCTGGCCACGTTCGGCGGCGAGCTCTCGCCGCAGCGCTTCGAGTTCGAGTTCGCGGCCGTTCGCGCTGCGCGGCAGCCAGGCGTAGAACCAGCGGCCGATGGCGCCGGTGACGAGCAGCACCACCAGCGCCCAGAACGCGTAACCGCCGATGGTCGGCCGCGGTGCCATCGTCGCGTGCAGCATCGCCAGCAGCACCGCCGCGGTGCCGGTCGCCACGTGCAGCGTCATCCAGGTCGACAGCTGGCCGAAGCGCACGCCGAACCACTGCTGGCGCCGCACCAGGTAGGCGAGGTTGGCGAGCACGGCCCCCACCGCCGCGAAGCCGAACCACAGGCCGAGCCGGCTGCTCGAACTCAGCAGCGCGTGCTTCGGGTCGCCGGCGCGCTGCACCGCGGCCGCGAGGTAGTAGTCGGCGTGCCACAGCACGAAGCCGAGCGTCAGCAGCGCCGCGACCAGGCCGCCGACGACCGCCGGCAGCAGGCCGTTGCCGGCCGGCGTCGCAGGTGCGGCCGCGACCGCGGGCTCCGTCGCAGGATGGCGCGTCGGGTCGAAGCTGACACCGCTCTTCTCGAGCTGCGCGAACGGCATCACGCCGCCCGCCATCACGAACACCTGGTCGGCGCGCAGCTGCAGCTGCACACGCGCACCCGCGTCGTGGCGCTGCACGTCGACGAAGCCCTCGCCGATCGCCGCCACTTCGCTCGCGAACAGCGCCTCGACGTGGCCCTCGGCCAGCGCCGCGGTGATGCGTTCGTGGTTCTTGCCGCGCAGCCGGAAGAACGCGTCCTGCCGGTAGACGATCGTCACCTGGTTGCCGGGTTGTTCGGCGAGTGCGAGGGCGGTCTCGACCGCGCTGTCGCCTCCGCCGACGACCACGCAATGGCTGTCGGTGTAGGCCGCGGCGTCGAGCAGGCCGTAGGCGACGTGCGGCAGGTCCTCGCCGGGCACGCCGAGGCGCCGCGGCGTGCCGCGCCGGCCGACCGCCAGCACGACGTGCCGCGCGCGCAAGGCACCGGCGTCGGTGTGCACGACGAACGTGCCGTCGTCGCATCGCTCGACGTGGTCGAACGTGACGCCACCGCGGAACGGCAGGCGGTGCTGAGCGGCGAGCTCCTGCCACAGCGCGATCAGCTCCTCCTTGTCGTACTCACGACGCGCGAGCCGACCGTGGGCGGGCAGCACCACGTCGTCGGTCAGCACCAGCTTCTTGCGCGGGTACTTCGCCACCGTGCCGCCGATCACCGCCTCCTGGTCGAGCAGCACGAAGTCGAGGCCCTTGCCGGCCCGCGCCAAGCCGAGCGCACAAGCGAGGCCGCCAGGACCGGCGCCGACGATCACCGCGTCGTGCACACCGTCCGGACGAGGTCCGGCGGCCCGCACGCGCGCGACGATGGTCGACGCGACCTTGCTGCCCTGTTCGGTGGCGACGCGGATCAACGAGCGCGCGGTGATCTCGCCGACCAGGAACAGGCCGTCGCGGTCGAGCGCCTGCAGGTCGTCGTCGAGCACGGGCACGTCGCGGCGTGCCGCCAGATCGCCGCGCGACAGCGTCACGGCGCCGACCGGGCACTCGCTGACGCAGCGCGCATGGCCGACGCACGCTGCGGCGTTGACCACCGCCGCCTGGCCGTGCACGAGGCCGAGCACGCCGTTCTCGGGGCACTCGCGCACGCAGGTGCCGCAGCCGAGGCACTTGGCGAGGTCGATCACCGGCAGCTGCAGCGGCGGCGCGCTCGCGGCGCGTTCGCTCATTCGCTCGCGCTCGGCGACCACTTCCCGCTGCCGCCGCAGGTCGACGTGGCGATGCCACGCCGCCGCCAGGGCGATCGCCAGCACGGTCACCACGGCGAGAAGCAGCGACAGCGTCATGTCGGGACGACGGCCGGGTCAGCGCGCCGGAGCGGCGGGCAGCGACGACTCGTCGACGTAGGCGCGGGCCGCGGCCATGCACGACTTCAGGTCGCGGTCGAGCCCGAGCACCGTCTTGGCGATGTCCTTGACGCCGGCCTGGATGTCCTGGATCGCGCTCGGGTTCAGGTCGTGGGCGAGGAACGCGGCGTGGTCCTTCAGCTCCTTCACGTAGGCGTCGAGCGTCTGCTGCGACGGCACGGCGACCTTGGTGATCGCGTCGTAGCGCTGCTTCGCGACCGCGTAGCGCATCTCGCCGCGCTGGCGCAGCTTCTCGTTGGTGATCGTCTGCAGGTCCTGCTGCCAGCGCACGAACACCGGCTGCGCGGTCTCGACCATCGGCTGCACGACCTCGCGGAAGCGCTTGGCCTGCTGCGCCGCCTCGTCGGTCGCCTGCACGAAGCGGGCGTAGGCCTGCGCGGCCGGCTCCTTGTCGAAGCGGCCGGCGGCGATCGCGTTCAACCGCTCGAACGACTCGGCGATCGCCAGCTGCGAGCGCTCGGCCTCGACGTGCACACGCTCGATCCAGGTGACCATCGCGTCGACCTGGACCGGTGCGGACTCGCGGGACGGGGTCGACGAGCAGGCGCCGAGCAGGAAGGTGCAGGCCGCGGCCAGGGCCACGGTCGTTCGGGTGGAGTTCATCGTTGCAGTGCGGAGTGGCATGGTTCCTCGATTCTGGACCCCTGGCGACACGGCGCCAGCGATTGCATCGGCTGTTCGGCCGGTGCGACTGGGGTCTGGAGTCGGGATGTTCCGGCGCGAGACGGCCGCTACGCAGCCAGCGGCGGCATCGGCTCGTCTTCTTCGCCAGGATTCGTGCACGCTGGGCAAGTGCCCCCCGCCCGGGCTAGCCTCCCCGCATGCAGCTCGTGGTCCTCGGCTCCGGCACGGCGATCCCGGTCGCCGACCGCTTCCCCGCCGGCTACCTGCTGCGCCACGGCGACGAACGGTTGCTGGTCGACTGCGGCCCCGGCATCACGCGGCGGCTCGCCCAGGCCGGGGAGTCGCTGCGCGCTCTGTCGGCGGTGCTGTTCACGCACTACCACACCGACCACTGCGCCGACCTCGCCGCCCTGCTGTTCGCGCTGCGCTCGCCGACGTTCGCCGGCCGCCCCCCGCTGACGCTCCACGGCGCACCCGGCCTGCAGCGGCTGCTCGACCGGCTGACCGAGGCCTGGCCGTGGCTCGCGCCACGCGGCTACGAACTGCGCGTGCAGGAACTGGCGCCCGGCCCCTTCGCCGTCGGCGGCCTGCACGCACAGGCCGTGCCGATCCGCCACACCGCGCAGAGCCTCGGCTACCGCTTCACCGACCCGCATGGCGCTTCGATCGCGTTCGCCGGCGACGCCGACGAATGCGACGAACTGGTCGAGCTGGCGCGCGACGTCGACCTGTTCGTCTGCGAGGCGGCGACGCCCGACGGACAGAAGCTCGACGGCCACCTGACGCCGCGCCTCACCGCCGGCTACGCGCGCCGCGCCAGAGCACGGCGGCTGTTGCTGACGCACTTCTATCCCGAATGCGAGGGCCACGACCTGGGCCGGGCCGCGGCCGAGCACTTCGACGGGCCGATCGAGCTGGCACAGGACCTGGCCACGCACACGGTCGCGAAGTCGTAGGCGCGATCGGCGCTGCCGTACGCGAACAAGGCGCGATCAGCCGGCCCGGAACGCGCGCATGCTGCTGGCCGTCGCCAGCGCGGCCTCCTGCAGCTGCTGCAGCTCGGCCGCACTGCAGCGCCCGGCGCGCCCTTCCTGCTCGAGCGATGCTGCCAGCTCACGCAGCCGCTTCGCACCGATCACCGCCGCCGAACCCTTCAGCGCGTGTGCGGCCTTCTTCTGCGCCTCCGGATCCCCGGCCTGCACCGCCACGACGATCGCCGCGATCGAGGCGTCGAGCTGTTCGAGGAACAGGTCGACCAGCCGCACCACGAGCTCCCGTCTGCCGCCGACCAGCGCCAACGCCGCAGCGGTGTCGAACACGGGTGTGCCGGCACCCGCCACGGCAGGCGGCGCACTCGCCGACGGCACGGGCGCAGCACCCGGCGTGCCCTTCCCGAGGGCCGCGGCCATCGCCAGCAGCAGGTCGTTCGCGAGGAACGGTTTGCCGAGCACACGCTGCATGCCGGCGGACTGCACCTGGGCGCGGTTCTCGGCCGACACGTCGGCCGAGACCGCCACGATCGGCTTGCCGAAGCCCGCCTTGCGGATCGCCCGCGCCGCGTCGACGCCGGACATGCCGGGCATGTGGCAGTCCATCAGCACGAGGTCCGGGGCGACCGACGGCACCTTCGCGACCGCCTCCTCGCCGTTGCTGGCGGTCGCCACGTCGCAGCCGAGGTCGCGCAGCATCGCCTCGGCCACCGTGCGATTGACCGGGTGGTCGTCGACCACCAGCACCCGCAGCCCCGCCACCACCTTCGCGTCGATCGCAGCAGCCGCGACCGGCGTGGTCGCGCCGAGCTCGGCGACCTCGTGCACGGTCGTCACCGTGAACGTCGAGCCCTTGCCGGGCGCACTCTGCACGGCCACGCCCCCGCCCATGGCTTCGGCGAGGCTCTTCACGATCGACAGACCGAGGCCGGCCCCGCTCTGCTTGCGCTGCGCTTCCCTGGCCTGCGAGAAGACGTCGAACAACCGGCGCTGGTCGGCCTCGCCGATGCCGACGCCCGTGTCGCTGACCAGCCAGCGCACCGTGCAACGACCGTCGCCGGAGCACTCGAACTCGACGCGCAGGCCGACCGACCCGCTCGGCGTGAACTTGCACGCGTTGTGCAGCAGGTTCGAGACGATCTGCCCGATGCGGTTCGGGTCGCCGCGCAGGATCAGCAGCGGTTCCGCCGGCACGGCGAGATGGAACTTCAGGCCGCGCGTGCGCACTTCGTTGGCGAACAGCTCGGCGAGCTCGGTGGCGACCTCCTGCACGCAGAACGGCTGGGCCAGCAGCTCGAGGCGCCCCTGTTCGATGCGCGAGAAGTCGAGCACGTCGCCGATCAGGCGCAGCACGCGCGCGTTCGACTGCTGGCACACCGAGACCAGCTGCCGCTGCTTGTCGTCGAGCCGCGTGCGGCTCAGCACGTCGACGGCGCCGACGAGGCCGTTCAGGGGAATGCGGAGCTCGTGGCTCATGTGGGCCAGGAACATGCTCTTCGCCTGGTTGGCGGCCTTGGCCGCCGCGAGTTCGGTGCGCAGCGCCTGCAGTTCGGCAGCGGGCGTGGCGACGCCCGCCGCTGCCGCCGGCGCAGTCGGCGCAGTCGGCGCCGCCGGTGGGATCGGCACCGCGGGTGCCGGTGTCGCCGCAGCCGTCGTGCGCAGCTCGGCCAGTTCGCGCTGCGCCCGCTCGAGCTCCGCCGCCAGTTCGTCGAGCGACCGTTCCAGCGTGCCGATGCGCTGGCGCTCGCGCGCGAGCACCCGCCCGAACACGCTGTCGCCGTCCTGGATCATGGCACTCAGTCCAGAGGATCGATGGTCTCGGCGACCTGGCCCGGAGTGACCGGCTTCAGCAGGTAGCCGTCGACGTGCTGGTGCAACGCCGCCCGGATGTCCTTCTGGTCGTCGGAAGCGGTGACGACGACGACGTGGGTGTGCCGGCCGTCGCGCATGGTGCGGTCGACCTCGTGCAGCATCCGGATCGCCTCGATGCCACCCGTCCCGGGCATCGACAGGTCGATGCAGACGAGGTCGTACGGTGCGGACGCGGCGATCGCCTGGCGCACACGTTCGAGGCCGCTGATCGCGTCCGACGCTTCGTCGACGGTGCCGCGCGATTCCAGCAGGATCCTCAGGTGGAGGCGCGCGACGGCTTCGTCGTCGATGACCAGGCTGCGCATGGGAGGGTTCACGGACGCTGGGGCTCTTCGGCAAGGATGGGCGAATCACCTGAGCCGGGGGCCGCAGGCCATGCGCAAGCACGCCCACCGTGCGGTCGCGGTCGCGCCCAGCTCGGCGCTGTTCCGGAACGTTGCACGAATCATGGTTCGTAGTACGTTTCGGAACAATGGACCACGCCTCGCGCACCATGACCTTGGCCCGTCGTCTCGGCGTCCTGCGCCCTAGGGACCTGGAGCAGCACGGCATCGCGCGCACCTACCTGACGCGGCTGCGCGACCAAGGGTTGCTGCGCCAGATCGGCCGAGGTCTCTACGTGCCGACGGACGCCGACCAGTCGGCCGAGAGCAACCTGGCGGCGGTCGGCAAGCGGTTCCCCACCGGAGTGGTCTGTCTACTGTCGGCGCTGCGCGTGCACGGGCTGACCACGCAGGCCCCGTTCGAGGCCTGGATCGCGCTCCCCCGGCAAGCGCGAGTCCCGAAGGCGACCGGCCTGCCGATCCGCGTCGTTCGCATGGTGGCGAAGTCGCTGACCACCGGTGTCGACACGAAGACGATCGACGGCGTGCAGGTGGCCGTGTTCGACCCGGAGAAGACGGTCGTCGACTGCTTCCGCTTCCGTTCGCGCATCGGTCTCGATGTGGCCCTCGAAGCGATGCGTGAGTACCTGCGTCGACCACGCCGCAACCTGGAGAAGTTGCTGCGCTACGCCGGAGTAGTCCGGGTCGAGAAGTCGATCCGCCCCTACTTGGAGGCCATGCTTTGACCAAGCCACCCAAGGACCTCGGGGCCTCGATCCAGGCCAGGCTGCGCAACCTCGCAAAGATCCGAGGTGACGACGTGCAACTGCTGTTGACGCAGTTCGTGCTCGAACGCCTGCTGCACCGCCTCGCAGCATCCGCGCACGCCGACCAGTTCCTGCTGAAGGGCGCCATGCTGTTCGCAACGTGGACGAACGTGCCGCACCGAGCCACGCGCGACCTCGACCTGCTCGGCCACGGACACGCCGATGTCGAGCGGCTGGCCGCCATGTTCCGCCAAGTCGCGGCGACCCACGTCGAACCCGACGGAGTTTCGTTCGACTCAGCCAGCGTGCAAGCCGGGCGCATCCGAGAAGACCAGCTCTACCAAGGCGTGCGAGTCACGATGAATGCGACGATGGCCACGGCGCAAATCGACGTGCAAGTCGACATCGGCTTCGGCGACGCCGTGCACCCTGGCCCCGTCGATGTGCAGTATCCGTCTCTGCTGGGGCTGCCCACGCCCAAGCTCCGCGCCTACCCGCGCGAGACGGTCGTCGCCGAGAAGTTCCAGGCGATGGTCTCGCTCGGCGAGCTGAACAGCCGCATGAAAGACTTCTACGACCTGCACGTGCTAGCCGAGCAGTTCGCTTTCGAGGCGGCGGCGCTCGGTGGCGCTCTGCGAGCGACCTTCGAACGGCGCTCGACCGATTTGCCGGAGTCCGAACCGATCGCGTTGCGCGACGAGTTCGCGGAACGGAAGGACAAGCAGGTGCAGTGGCAGGCTTTCGTTCGCCGCAGTCGACTGCTCGCGCCCGAGGTGACCTTGGCGGAGGTGGTGCGCGGACTGAAACGGTTCTTGTGGCCGGTGGTGTGCGGGCTGCGTGGCTCGATCGCCATGCCGCGGACCTGGAGGGCCAGAGGACCGTGGGCGTAGCGTCCGTGCAGCAGATGTCTCGCTCCGGATCACCTACCGAAATCCCGATCGGTTGGTAGTTCGCTCGGCTGCCCAGGGCTCGAGCGCTCGACGCCACGGCTGGTGTTTCTCTACTGAAGCTGCACCCCCGTCCACCCGATACTGCCGATGCCATGGCTTCCATGATCGACCTCCACCCCGAGACCGAAGCGTCCCCTGCCCGACACGACGCCACGATCCTCGCGATCGACGTCGGCGGCACCGGCCTGAAGGCCGCGGTGCTGCACGAAGACGGCTCGTTCGCGGCCGACCGCGTGCGCATCGACACACCGGTCGGTTCCGCACCGGAGGCGATCGTCGCGCTGCTCGCCGAACTGGTCGCCCCGCTGCCCGCCTACGAACGCGTCGCCGTCGGCTTCCCCGGCATGGTCCGCGACGGCGTCGTGCGCACCGCCCCGAACCTCGGCCACGACGGCTGGGTCGGCTTCGACCTCGCGACCGCCCTGCAGGAACGGCTCGGCGCACCCGTGCGCGTCGCCAACGACGCCGACGTGCAGGGCCTCGCGGTGATCCAGGGCCGCGGCGTCGAGATGGTGATCACGCTCGGCACCGGCTTCGGCACCGCGCTCTACCAGGACGGGCGCCTGTGCCCGCACCTCGAGATCTCGCAGCAGCCGTTCCAGAAAGGCGAGACCTACGACGAACGGCTCGGCAACGCGGCCAGGAAGAAGGTCGGCAACCGGAAGTGGAAGAAGCGCGTGTTCGCGGCGATCGAGAACCTGCGCGTGTTGACCCACTTCGACCGGCTCTACGTCGGCGGCGGCAACTCGCGGCGGCTCGACGGCGAGCTGCCCGACGACGTCACCGTGGTCGACAATGCGGCCGGGCTGATCGGCGGGGCGAAGCTCTGGCAGGCGTTGGGCGAGTAGCACCCTCGCAACCCAAGCCCGAAGCCCCGCAGCCCAGTCGAATCCGGGAGAGCAGCCTCTTGCAATCCATAACCGTTGCGTTATGTGTTGGGCATGAGCACCGCCGCCGTCTACCGCGCCATCGCCGACCCGCATCGCCGTAGCATCCTGGACCTCCTGCGCGGCGGAGAACGAGCCGTGGTCGAGCTGGGGCAACACTTCCGCTTCAGCCAGCCAGCCCTCTCGAAGCACCTCCGCGTCCTGCTCGACGCGGGCCTCGTGGCCGTGCGAACAGCAGGCCGAGAGCGTCGCTACTCGGTCGCCGCACGCGGCCTGCAGGCCGTGCACGATTGGGTGGGCCACTTCGAAGCGTTCTGGCAGGATCGGCTCGATCGGCTCGGTCGCGTGCTCGACGACGGGGAGCAGTGACATGGCCTCGATCCACGTCGATCGGACGTACCCGCATTCTCCAGCCAAGGTTTGGCGCGCCCTGACCGAGCCCGAGCTGCTGGCTCGGTGGCTGATGCCGAACGACTTCGCGCCGCGAGTCGGCCACCGGTTCACGCTGCGCACCGATCCTGGCCCTGGGTTCGACGGCATCGTCCATTGCGAGGTCCTCGAGTTCGAGCCGGAACGGCGCATGACCTGGTCCTGGCGAGGCGGCCCGCTCGACACCAAGGTGTCGTTCCTCCTCGACGAGGTGCCGCACGGCACACGCCTCCGCGTGGCCCACACGGGCTTCGGCGGCCTGCGGGCGCGCCTGGTCCGCATCCTCCTGTCGATCGGTAGTCGCACCCTGTACGGCCGCAGGTTGCCAGACCTGCTAGATGGACTGGACGGCGCACCCCCATCGCGAACCTGCATGTCGTGGACCCAACGGGTGCTGGCGACGATCGCCAGCTTCCTGCCGCATCGCCGCCCGAACGATCGAGCAACACCATGAAGAAGCCGCTCCCACGCGTCGCCACTCGGCACCCCGAGCCAGGCAAGCGCGGTGTCAACATCGACGCCCGCAAGTACACCTGCATGCGCGCTGCCCTGCTGCGCGTCGTTCCGACGGCAGCACCCGGCGTCGCGTTCGCGGAACTCGTCGAGCTCGTGCGCCCGCTGCTACCTGCCGCTGCGTTCCCTCCGGGATCAGCCCTGCCATGGTACGTGGTCACCGTGAAGCTCGACCTCGAGGCCCGCGGACTGCTGCGGCGCGCGTCCGTGCGTGGTGGGCAACGACTGGTCCGTACCCGGCGACGAGCCTGAACACCGCTCGAGGCGGGCTGGGCGAGAGCGTCTCGATCCCTCATCGAGTCGTCCGCTCGCTATGCTGCCCGCCCTGAACGCCCCCCGGTTTCCCACATGCGCACCTCCCTGCTCCTGACCACCCTGCTCGGCCTCGCCGTGCCGGCGGTCGCCCAGTCGGTCGGCGAGAAGATCGCCGACGCGACCTTCCCCGCGTTCCTCAACGGCGACGGCCGCCAGAAGCTGTCCGACTTCTACGGACAGCCGATCGTGATCGACCTGTGGGGCACACGTTGAGGCCCCTGCATTGGCGGCTCCGTGCCGAGCGCCATCAAGCACGACGCTGAACTGTCGTCGAAGGGTCTGGTGACGATCCTGGTCGAGTCGCAAGGCTCCGACCAAACGCAGATGGAGGCGTTCCTCTGGAAGCGCTTCCCCCAGAATCGCTGCTTCAGCAGCGTCAACACCAACGTGCCGATCCCGCGCAGCGGTGGGCTGCCGCACGCCGCCGTGATCGGCGTCGACGGCACGATCCTCTGGAGCGGCAACCCGCTCGGGCAGCCGAAGCTGGTCGAGGAGCTGATCACCGAGGAACTCGCCAAGGTCAGCAAGGGCTTCGGCGACACGCCGACGCAGAAGAAGGTCCGCGCGACCTTGTTCGGCAAGGACAACCTCGCCACGGCGCAGGCCCTGGTCGACACCCTGCCCGAAGGGGCGGAACGAACCCTGCTGCAGGCCGAGATCGACGCGCGCTACGCCACCAAGAAGGCCGCGATCGCCACGCTGCAGGAACAAGGCGACTGGCTGCAGGCGCAGTCGGCGGCGAAGGCGCTGCTGAAGAGCGTCGGCGCCAAGGCCGAGTGGGTCGCCGAGGTGACGCCGTTGGTGGCCCAGTTCGACACCGCCGAGGCGAAGGCCGAGATGGCCGCCGCCAAGAAGCTCGACAAGGTGTTCGACATGCTGCGCACCAAGAAGGGCGACGCCGCGCCGAAGGCGATCGAGGCGATCCTGAAGGACGCCAGGGACACGAAGGTCGGCGCCCGCGCGCAGCGACTGCTCGTCGCCCTGCGGACCGAAGTCGAACGATGACGAACGCGGCGCCGGTCCGACTGCTCGCGACCGGCGCCAGCAACCTCGCGCGCATGGCGCTGCCGCTGCTGGCGGCCGCCCGCGCAGGCACTGCCGGGCCGGTCGAGGCCCACTTCGTGCTCGGCCGCGGCCGTTCGTACGGCGTGCGCAGCAGCCTGCTCGGCCGGGGCCTTTGCGGCATCCGGCACGCGGCCCTGTGGGAACGGCTGCCGACGCTGCCGGCGGCGGACACCACCGCCCTGCTGCTCGACGTCGGCAACGACCTGCTCTACGGGTTCGCGCCCGAGGTGATCCTCGGCTGGGTCGACGAAGTGCTGCAGCACCTCGTCGCCGTCGCGGCGCACCGCCACGTCGTCGGACTGCCACTCGCGGCCATCGAACGGCTCGGCCCGCGGCGGTTCGTGCTGGTGCGCTCGGTGCTGGTGCCGAAGAGCCGGCTGCGACACGCCGACGCACTGGCCATGAGCCGGGCCCTGCACGAGGGCCTGCGCACGCGCGCGGCCCGGCACGGCGCCACGTTCCACGAACCGGAGCTCGCCTGCTACGGACTCGATCCGGTGCACGTGCGCCGCTCCCTGTGGACGGGCGCCACGCGCCGCTGGCTCGGCGTCGCGGCGACGGCGGTGGAACCCACACCCTCGGTCGACGGCACGGTGGCGCGCTGGCGCTTCCTCGCCGCGGCTCCGCACGAACGCACCTGGTTCGGCAGGGTCGCGCAGCACGCGCAACCGGTGCGCAGCTGGCGCGACGGCAGCTCACTGTCGCTCTGGTGAACGGCCGCGCCACCCCTGCCCGCGCCGACCCGTTGTCCGGGGCAGCGCCGCCTCGCAGACTGCGAGCATGGCCGGTCCGGTCCGCTATCTCGCCCGTCTCGACACGAGCCGCCTCGTGCTGTGGTGCTACGCGATCTGGTACGCGTGTGCCGTCGTGCACCACTTCGACCCGAGCCCGCGCCTGTGGCTGACGTCGCTCGGGCTGTCGGCGATCATCGGCACGGCGCTCGTGCTCAGCACGCGCAGCGGTCGGCAGGCGAACACGAGACTCGACCGCTGGGTGCTGTTCCGCCTCTACCTGATGCCGTTCTGCGTCTCGAGCTTCGCGGCGCTGGTGAAGGACGAGGGCTACGTGCTGGTGTTCCCGCCGAGCCTCGCCGAGAACCTGGTCGCGACCGGCGCCATCGCCGCATTCTTGCTGCTGGCGCGCACGCTGCGGCAGCGCCCGGCCTGAGCGACCGCGTCAGCCGACCGCCACGCGCGGCAGTGCCAGCAGACGCGCCAGCAGTTCGCGCGGCGCGAACGGCTTGCCGACGATCGGCGCCCGGCAGCGCCGCGCGAACGCCACGGCCTCGGCCGAGGCCGGGTCGCCGGTGACGAACACGATGCGCTCGAGCCAGTGCGGGGCCGATCGAGCCAGTTGGTCGTGGAACTGTTGCCCCGACATGCCGGGCATGCGCAGGTCGCAGACGATCGCGTCGACGTCGGCATCGCCCTGCAGCAGCTGCTCGAGCGCGTCCGCCGCCGAGCCGAACCCGACTGCGCGCCAGCCCGAAGCCTCGGCCTGACGCACCAGCACGTCGCGCACCAGCGGCTCGTCGTCGATCACCAGCAGCCTGCGGATGGCACCAGGGAGACGCGGCGCGACACCCGTCGCTTCGCCGCGGCCGTCGTCGGCGACGGCCCGGCCGAGCGGCAGCCACACGACGAACGACGCGCCGCCTCCGGCCACGTCGCCGATCTCGACCCGACCGCCATGGGCCCGCACCACTGCATCCACGACGGCGAGCCCGAGGCCGGTGCCACTGCCGGCCGGCTTCGTGGTGAAGAACGGCTCGAACACGCGCGCCCGGTCGACCGCCGGCACCCCCGGCCCGCGGTCGTCGACGCGCAGCTCGACGCCGCCGTCACGAGGCGCCGCGGCAACCCGCACTTCTCCGCCGCGCGGCGAGGCCTGCAGCGCGTTCGCCACCAGGTTGGCGAGCAGCTGCTCGCAAGCAGTCGCGTCGACCGACAGAGGCGACAACCCGGGCGCCACCTCGGTGCGCAAGGCGACCCCGAGCTGCTGGCTCTGCGGCAGGAAGCCGCGCACCACGCGGGACACCAACTCGGCCGGGTCGACGTTCGTGGCCGACAGGTCCCCGGTCCGCCCGACCAGCGACATGCGCTGGACGATCGCGCGGCACCGCTCTGCCTGTTCGCGCACCACCGCCGCGGCGCGCTGCCGTACCAGTCCTTCGTCGCTGGCCAGGTCGTCGGCGAAGCCGAGGATCGACGTCAGCGGGTTGTTGATCTCGTGGGCTATGCCACTCGCCAGCGTCGCCAGCGCCTGCAGCTTCTCGTCGCGACGGAGGCGATCGCGCAGGCGGTCCCGTTCGTCGAGGGCGCCCACCACCGCGCGCTGCGCCTCGCTCATCACGACGACGATCAGGCCGGTCGCGAGCACCGCCTGGAACGTCAGGTCGATCAGCGAGTTGACCCGCAGCAGGTAGGTCCAAGGCAGCTGGGCCATCGGGTGTACGAGACCGGCGAGCAACGAAGAGACCCCGTAGGCCCACCACACGATGCTCCACAGCACCAGGGTGCGCGGCACCAGTCGTCCCCAACCCGGGCGATCACCCTCGCGCGGCGCCAGCAGGCGCGCGGCGCGCAGGAACACCACCGGCAGCACCAGGGCCTGCACGAACAGGATCGACTCGACCGTCGGCACGGCGGCCCCGACGACCGCGCCGAGCGTCACGGCGGCGAGCGGCCACCGACCACCGCGCGGCCAGGGCGCCGCCCGCAGTCGCGACGCTCCGGCCAGGAAGCACCACGCGAACAGCACCTTGCCGCCCAGATACACCGCGTAGAACGCTCGCACCTCGGCCTGCCCTTCCCGCAGCGTGCCGTCCCCGGCCATGTGATGGTGGGCCAGCACGAAGCGCACGGAGATCGCGGTGAGGCCGAGGCCCATGCCCAGGTAGGCACCGGACCAGCTGCGCAGCCACGGAGCCCGCGCGGCCGCCAGCACCGCGAAGAACGCGGCGAAGATCCACGCCATGCCGCACTGGATCAGCAGGCAGATCAGCGAGAAGACGCCAGTGCTGTCGAGGAAGAACATGCCGTGCTGCGGACCTGGACGGGCGGACGAGGTCGCGCATCATGCCGAACGATCGTGCGCACAACAGGGCCACGACGCCTCGGAACGAGGCTGCAACCCCGTGGTTGGCCCTGTAGAACCGATGCCATGAGTCGCCCCACCATCGCCTACCGCAACCAGCCGGACTGGGCGAAGCTCCGCCGGCTGCTGTGGATCGTCCCGGCCTTCCTGCTGCTGATCGGCGTCTTCACCACCTACTACACCGTGCCCTCGGACTCGGTCGGGGTGCTGCTCCGCTTCGGCCGCTACTCCTCGACCGAGGAGCCGGGGCTGCACTTCAAGCTGCCGTTCGGGATCGACGAGCTGATCGTGGTACCGGTGAAGCGCCAGCTGAAGCTCGAGTTCGGTTTCGAGACGCCCGGCTACACCAACGACGACCAGGTCGCCTTCGAGTACGAGAACGACATCGAGTCCGAGGCAGAGAAGACCATGGTCACCGGCGACCTCAACTCGGTGGTCGTCGAGTGGATCGTCCAGTACCACGTCGCCGACGCGCGGCAGTACTGCTTCCACGTGCGCTATCCCGGCCAAACGCTGCGCGACCTCGGCGAAGCGGTGATGCGCGAGGTGATCGGCGACCGCACCGTCGACGAGGTGATCACCACCGGTCGACAGGACATCGAGACCACCTCGCTCGAGCGACTGCGCAAGCTCGCGACCGAGTACCAGCTCGGCGTCGCGATCGACCAGCTGCAGCTGAAGAACGTCAACCCGCCGACCGCCGTGCAGGCCTCGTTCAACGACGTCAACAAGGCGCAGCAGGACAAGGAGAGCATGATCAACGTCGCCAACGGCGAGTACAACAAGGTCGTGCCGAAGGCGCGCGGCGTCGCCGAACAGATGAAGAGCGAAGCCGAGGGCTACCAGTCGAAGCGCGTCAACGAGGCGCTCGGCGACGTGGCGTCGTTCAAGGCGCAGCTCGCGCAGTACTCGAAGTCGCCGGTGGTGACGCGCACACGCCTCTATCTCGAGACGATGCAGCAGGTGCTGCCGTCGCTCGGCGGCAAGTGGATCGTCGACAAGGGCGTGACCCAGCTGCTGCCGATGCTGCCCGTCGGTGGGCAGGAGGTGCGCAAGTGAAGATCACCGCCATCGTCGGGGCGGTCGTCGCCCTGTTCCTGCTGATGGTCGCCGGCGGCGCCTTCTACACCGTGCGCGAGACCGAAGTCGTCATCCTGACACAGTTCGGCCGCCCGGTCGGCGCCCCGATCACCGAGCCCGGGCTGCACTGGAAGACGCCGTTCGTGCAGGAGGTCAACCGGCTCGAGAAGCGTGTGCTCGAGTTCGACGGGCCGGCGACGCGCATGACGACCAAGGACAAGACCTACATCGAGGTCGACACCTTCGCGCGCTGGCGGATCGCCGATCCGGGGACGTTCTTCGTCGTGCTGCGCGACGAACGCAGCGCCCAGTCGCGCCTCGAGGACATCCTCGGCAGCGAGACGCGAGCCTCGGTCGCCAGCAGCGACGTGGTCGAGATCGTGCGCGCCGACAAGAACCGCGTCGCGACCGTCGACCCGCAAGCCCAGGTCAACAACGCCTCGCAACTGCGCCAGGCGCGCCGCGGCCGGCTCGAGATCGAGCAGGAGATCAAGGAGGCCTCGGCGCCGAAGCTGCTGCCGCTCGGCATCGAGCTGCTCGACGTGCGGATCAAGCGCGTCAACTACACCAGCGACGTGCTGGGCGACATCCACAAGCGCATGATCAGCGAGCGGGCACAGATCGCGCAGCGCTTCCGCAGCGAGGGCGAAGGCGAGGCCGCGCGCATCCTCGGCCGCAAGGCGCGCGACCTGCAGGAGATCGAGTCGGTCGCCTACCGCAGCGTGCAGGAGATCCGCGGTGCCGCCGACGCCGAGGCGGCCCGCGTCTACGCCGAGGCCTACGACCAGAGCCCCGAGGCGCGCGAGTTCTACGGCTTCCTGAAGACCCTCGAGACCTACCGCGCCGTGCTCGGCGGCGACACCAACCTGGTGTTGTCGACCGACAGCGACCTGTTCCGACTGCTGCACCAGGTCGGCAAGTGACCCCGTCGCGGCAGCCGACGGCGCTGGCGGTGCTCCGCCACTTCCTCGGCCTCGGCTGCCGCGCGTTCGGTGGCCCGTTCGTGCAGATCGAGACGCTGCACCACGAACTGGTCGAGCGCGCCGGCTGGGTCGACGACGACCGCTTCCGCCGAGCCCTCGCGGTCTACCAGGCGCTGCCGGGCCCCGAGGCCACGGAGATGTGCATCTGGCTCGGCACCACGGTGCGCGGGCGTCTCGGCGGCCTGCTGGCGGGTCTCGGCTTCGTGTTGCCGGGGCTGTCGCTGATGCTGCTCGCGGCGTTCGCACTGCAGTCGCGGGCGTTGCCCGAGTGGTGCTCGGTCGGCATCGCCGGCATGCAGGGAGGAGCCCTGGCACTGCTGCTGCGAGCGGCCTTCCGACTCGTGCTGGTCAACACCAGGAAGCGCCGGCTGCCGCTGGCGATCGCTGCAGCGACCCTGCTCGGCGCCGTGCTCGAGACTCCGTTCGCGGCGAGCCTGCTCGCCGGCGGCTTGCTGCTGCAGATCGTCACCCTGCTCGACCGGTCCGAACCACGGACAGGCACCAACTGGCGCACGCGGCAAGGTCTCGCCTGGCTCGTCGTGCTGGCGTGGGCGCTCTTCGTCTGCTTCGCCGCATTCGGAACCGTCGCCCCGCCGGCCAGCACGGTCGCGACCCCGAGCGCTCCACCGCCGCACCTCGCGACGCTTGCGAACGTCGGGCTCGGCGCCGGCCTGCTGACGTTCGGCGGTGCCTACACCGCGATCCCGTTCCTGGAGCAAGCGGCGACCGGTGCGCACGGCTGGATGACGGACGCCGACATGCTGTCCGGCATCGCCGTCGGCAGCGTGCTGCCGGCCCCGATGATCGTGGTCGGCACCTGGGTCGGTTGGGCCGGCGGTGGGCTGCTCGGCGGGCTGGTGCTGAGCCTCGGCATCTTCCTGCCGGCGTTCCTGTTCCCGCTGTGGCTGCACGGGCCACTCGAACGTCTGACGATGCGGCCGTCGGTGCACGCGTTCCTCGACGGTGTCGCCGCCGCGGTCGGCGGGCTGGTCGTCGCGACGGCGCTGCAGATGGGCGTCGCCCACACCACGCGCTTCGGTGCGCTCGGTCTCTGCGTCGTCGCTGCGGTCGCGTTCGCGCTGGCGCGTTGGCGCAGTCCATGGAGTGTGCCAGTGACGATGCTGGCTTGCGCAGGGACCGGCTGGCTGCTGCCCAAGACGTGACGCGTCGGCGTCAGCCGTCGAGCAGCCGCAGTACGTCGCCATGGCCGGCTTCTTCGGCCCAGGAACGGGCCGTGCGACCCTGCCCGCAGGTCGCGGCCCGATCGGCGCCGTGGGCGAGCAGCAGGCGCACGATCTCGACGTGCCCGGCGTAGGCGGCGAAGTGCAGCGGCAGCCACGCGTATTCGTTCCGGTGTGCGACCGGTGCGCCGCGTTCGAGCAACCAGCGCACGGCACCGACCGCGCCGCTGTGGCACGCAGCGACCAGCGCCGGACCAGCTTCCCGGGCGACGTCGGCGCCGTGTGCCGCGAGCCAGTCGAGCAACGCCACCTGGTCGAAGCGCGCCGCCTCGGCCAGCACCGGGCCACTCGTCGTCGTGACGCCGGAACGCAGACACAAGCCGACCGCCGTGCGATCGCCCCGCCGGCACGCGTGCAACAGCGCCTGAACGCTGCTCGGCGCACCTGCCTCGCGCAGACTCCGCGCCAGGCCCAGGTGCCCGCCGGCGATCGCGCGCGCGAACGCGTCCTCGCCGCCATGTCCCGCCGGCAGCGCCGGATCCGCACCCGCCCGCAGCAGCCGCTCGACCATCGCTGCGGCGCCAGCCTCGACGGCGGTGAACAGGGCCCGCCGGGCGATCTCGCGATGGGGTCCTGCGCAACGCACGCCGTTGGCCAGCAGCAGGTCGAGCAGTTCGGGCACACCGCTGTGGACCGCGGCCTGCAGCGTCGACTCGGTGGCGGTCTCGACCATGCGCTCGCCGCCGAACTCGTACTCCCGCACCGCCGCGGCATCCGCTCCGGCCGCCAACGCTGCCCGGGCAGCGGCCACGTCGCGGGCGTGCAGAGCGGCGAACAGGCGCTCGTCGGTCAGTGGATCGGCATCGGCCATGCCCTGACGATCCGGAGCACGCGTCCGGCGTGGCAGACGAACTACGGGGCCACGCGCCCCGAGCAGCTCGGGCACAGGCCGTGCGTCATGCGCGCGTCGGTGTGATCGATCAGATACTCCTCGATGCGCTGCCAGTAGCCACGGTCGTTGCGCACGCTCTTGCACCAGGCGCAGACCGGCAGCAGGCCGGACAGGGTCTTCACCTTGTCGAGCGCCGCGCGCAGCTCGTCGACCAACTGCTCGTTGGCCTGCGCCACGGCTCGCATGCGTTCCTCGGTCGCGCGCCGGGCGGTGATGTCGGTGTGCGTGCCGGTCGCGCGCAGCGGCCGCCCGTCGGCGGAGCGCACCACGACCTTGCCCCGGTCGAGGATCCACACCCAGTCGCCGCGCTTGTGGCGCATCCGGAATTCGCACTCGTAGAACGGCGTGTCGCCGGCGAAGTGCGCCTGCAGCGCCGCCTGCGCCGCGGGCATGTCGTCGACGTGCGTCAGCCGCTCCCAGGTCGACAGGTCGGCGGCCAGCTCGCCGTGATCGTAGCCGAGCATCTGCGCCCAACGCGGGCTGTAGTCCACGCGCCCCGTCGGGATGTCCCAGTCCCAGAAGCCGTCGTTGGCCCCTTCGATGACCAGGGCCAGCTGCTCGCTGCGATGCCGCAGCTCGGCGAGCAGCCGCCGTTCCTCGGTGATGTCGAGGAAGGTCACGACGACCGCGTGCTGCGGCGTGGAGGGCGTGAGCCGCACCGGCCGCGCATTGATGCGGATCCAGGCGACCTCGCCTTCGGGACGGTGCACCCCCATCACCACACCGAGCACCGGTTGCCCGGTCTGCAGCGCCACCATCGCCGGATGCTGCTCACCAGGGAACGGCGAGCCGTCCTCGTGCACCGTGCGCCACCGCGGGTCGATCGACGAACGGCCGCGCAACTGGTCGGCGGACAGGCCGAGGATGCGTTCGGCGGCACTGTTGCAGCCGAGGATCGAACCGTCGCGCCCCTGCACCACCACGCCTTCCTGCATCGACGCGACCACCGACTGGTAGCGCGCTTCGATCTCTGCTGCGGGCGCTTCGCCGAGCGGGTCGAGGCGCTCGAGGATCACGACGCCGTGCTCCGTGCCCTGTTCGTCGCGCTCGGGTTCGAACACCACCAGCACCGGCACCAGCGAACCGTCGCGGTGGCGCTTCGTGCTGAGGAAGCGCACCGGCTGCCAGGCGCGCATCGGCTCGCGAGCATCGAGATCACCACGATCGCCGAGGCAGGCGAACAGTTCGCGGCCGACCACGTCGGCGGCCTGCCAGCCGAGCATCGCCTGGGCGCGCTCGGACCAGGTGCGCACGGTGAAGTTGCGATCGATGCGGAACTGCGCCGAGACCAGTGCGGTGGCAGACCGTTCGGGCGGAATCATGGGAAGCGAGGCGGGCCGGGCGAGTGGCCGGACCTGGATGGTCGAAGAGCAGGCCTTCGGGATCAATACGGAGGAGAAGCTGACCAGGGCCCCAAGACCGGGCGAAAGACCCGGCCTGACAGGGGGCGACGAAGCGCTCGTCCACGATCCGGACGCCGGGCGTCGGCCGCCGTCTGGATCACGGACGAACCTGCCCACCAGCTGCGCCGGCACGCACCTTGACCTGTCGCGGGCGTGCCCTCGCATCCGCTCGATCCAACCGCCGCCCGCCGCCCCCTGCGGGTGCTGACCTACAGCCACGACTCGTTCGGCCTCGGCCACTTGCGCCGCAGCGTGACCCTGGCGAGTGCCTTGGTCGCCGCTGCCCCCTGCGCCCAGGTGCTGTGCCTCACCGGCTCGCCGGTCCCGGACCTGTTCCCACTGCCCGAACGCTGCGACCTGGTCAAGCTGCCGAGCCTCGGCAAGAACGACGCCGGCGAATACGTCGCGCGGCGCCTGCCGGTGTCGAGCGGCGAGATCACCACCCTGCGCAGCGAACTGGTCACCGCGACCGTGCGCGCGTTCCGGCCCGACCTGCTGCTGGTCGACCACACGCCGATCGGCCCCGGTGGCGAACTGCTGCCCGTGCTGCGCCGGCTGCAGAACGACGCGCTCGGCACGAAGCTCGTGCTCGGCCTGCGCGACGTGCTCGACACGCCGTTGCGGGCCCGCGCCGAACTGCAGCGGCTCGGCGCCGTCGAGCTGCTGCGCTCGGTCTACGACCACGTGCTGGTCTACGGCGAACGCGACGTGTTCGACCCGGTGCAGGAGTACGGACTGCCCGAAGCGATCGCCGCCAAGACGACCTTCACCGGGCCGGTGGTGCCGGAGGCGGCGCGCGCCGTCCGGGTGCCGCTCGATCCCGACGAGCCGCACCACGTCGTGGTGACGACCGGTGGCGGCGAGGACGGCTACGGCCTGCTGCGTGCGGCGGTGGCCGCCCTGCGTGGTCCCCTGCGCGACACAGCACTCAAGATCACCGTCGTGGCCGGGCCGCTGCTCGCCGAGACCTCGTTCACCGCCCTGCAGCGCGCCGTGCACGGCGATGCCCGCTTCGACCTGCGCCGCAGCACCGACGCGATGCACGCACTGCTGCGCAGTGCCCACCTGGCGATCGGCATGGGTGGCTACAACACGGTCTACGAGAGCCTCGCCAGCGGCACGCCCTTGCTGGTGCTGCCGCGCCGACGGCCGCGCGAAGAACAGTACGAGCGCTGCCGCCGGCTCGAGGCCCGCGGCCACCTGCGCGTGCTCGACGAGGCCACGCTCGGCGACCCGCACGCGATGGCCGCCGCGGTTCGCGCGAGCCTCACCGCGGCCCTGCTGACCCCGCCCACCCAGATGCGCTGCGAAGGCGCCGACAAGGCCGCGCGCACCTGCCTGCAGCTCGTGTGCGAGCGCGGCGACCGTTCCCGCCGTCCCGCCCAGGTCGGCAACTGACCCCTGGCCCCGTTCCTGCCATGCACATCGGCTACGTGCTGAAGAAGTTCCCCCGCGCCTCGGAGACGTTCGTGCTGAACGAGATCCTGGCGCTGCAACGCCACGGCGTGCAGGTCACGGTGCTCTCGCTGAACCGGCCCGACGACGGCGTGTTCCACCGCGGCCTCGCCGAACTGCAGCGGCCGGTCGTCTACCTGCCGACGCGCAAGCCCGACGCGTGGCTCACGGCGCTGCGAACGGCCCAGCCGCTGCTGCGGCAGGCCGCGACGCGCCTGCTGGCCGAGTTCGACGACCTGCTGACCGCGGCACGGCCCGACCTGTGGTCGGTGCTCGGGGCCGGCCTCGACGTGGCGATGCTCGCCCGACAGCTCGGCATCCAGCACCTGCACGCGCACTTCGCGACGGTCGCGGCCTACACCGCGCGCACCGCCGCCGCGGTGTCGGGGCTGCCGTTCAGCGTCACCTGCCACGCCAAGGACCTCTATCGCGACGGAATCGTGCCGGCGTGCTTCCAGAGCTTGCTGCGCGACAGCGCGTTCGCGGTCACGGTCTGCGAAGCGAACGCGCAGTGGATCACCGAGCGCCTCGCCGGCAGAACGCCGCTCGACGTGCGCGTGCTCTACAACGGCGTCGACACCGACGCCTTCCATCCCCGCCATCGCACGTCGCACGGGCCGGTGCTGCTCGCGGTCGGGCGCCTCGTGCAGAAGAAGGGCTTTCACGTGCTGCTCGACGCGCTGGCGCTGCTGGCGCGCGAAGGCGTGCGACCGCGCCTCTTGCTGGTCGGCGACGGCGAGGAACGGCAGGCGCTGCAGCGGCAGGCCGAAGGCCTCGGGCTGCCCGACGTCGAGTTCCTCGGCATGCGCACGCACGACGAGGTGCGCCGCCTCGTGCACACCGCCACGGCGATGGTGCTGCCGTGCATCGTCGGCGACGACGGCAACCGCGACGCGCTGCCGACCGTGCTGCTCGAAGCGCTCGCCGCCGGGCTGCCGGTGCTGAGCACGCCGATCGCCGGCGTCGCGGAGATCGTCGACGAAGGACGGGCCGGCCTGCTGGTG
>JAEUHU010000366.1 GCA_016793305.1 Planctomycetota bacterium | reverse complement strand
CCGAGCGTCTCCATGCGCATCGTCTCGCAGATCGACTGCAGCGCGCGTTTGCTGCCGCAGTAGACGCCGCCGCCGGCGTAGGCCTTGTGGCCGGCGATCGAGCCGATCACGACGACGTGGCCGTGCTTCTGCTCCAGCATGTGCGGCAGCACGCGGCGGGTCACCTCGAGCAGGCCGAGCACGTTGGTTTCGAGCATCTCGCGCCACGCTTCGCCGGTGCCCTCGGCGATCTTCTCGACCCCGCGGGCGAGACCGGCGTTGTTGACCAGCACGTCGATCGGGCCGTTCGCGGCGATCGCGGCGGCGACGAAGCGTTCGACGCTGCCGGGGGAGGTGACGTCGAGCGCATGCGCGAACGCACCCTTGGCGATACCGGACAGGCGGTCGCTGCGGCGGGCGCCGAGCGACAGCCGATCGCCGCGTGCTTGGAACGCCTTGGCGCAGGCGGCGCCGATGCCGGAGCTGGCGCCGGTGATGACGACGTGGAGGGTCATCCCCGCGAGGATAGTCGGGGACCTGGAGGCGGGCGAGCGCAGCTTCAGCGCGGGGCTCGGGCCACCTTCTCGAAGCGATACGGGCCCTTGGTCGAGCCCCACACCTGCTTGCCCGCGGCGTCGAAGCCGCGGTCGAGCGTCGCCATGCCCTGCTCGGTCAGCGTGACCTCGGCGGTCGCGTAGGCAGCACCGCTCCGTTCGGACGCGCAGCCGTTGCCCTCGGTGCTGCCGGCCCAGGTGCGTTCGTCGACGCGGCGCAACACGATCGAACAGCCCGAGCGCAGCTGCAGCTGCTCGGGCGTCAAGGCGTCGAAGCGCTGCGGCGCAGCGTGCGCGCCAGCCCACGCCAGCGGATCGCCGGGCAGGGTGTAGACGTCGCTGCGCACGCTGCCGTCGGCCTGGTCGACGAGGTGGTAGATCCGCTGTCGGTAGGGCCGGTCGATCGCCGTCGCCATCGCCTGCTCGACGTAGAACCACGGCCCGTCGCTCCGCCCGGTCCACACCGGCGTCATCGTCAGCCGGATGTCGAAGAAGTCCTCGGCTGCCGCCGCGTGCTGCGCGGTGGTGGTGAACGAGCCGGCCATCCAGGCGGCGACCAGCCGGCTCGGGCGCTGGGCGGCCGGGGTCGGGGCGCGGCAGGCGGTGCCCACGGCGCCGAGCAACGGGACCAGGATGTAGGGAAGGAGTCGGAGGAACGGCATGCGGGTTCTCGGTTGCGAACGAGTTCAGCGAACGGCGAACACGGCCAGCACGAACTTGGCGACGGTGTAGAGCAGCATCACCGCCGTGACCACCACGATCACGCGCCGCATTGCGTCGGCGCCCTTGGCCACCGCCCAGCCGCTCGCCGCGTAGGAGCCGGTCGCGGTGCCGACCGCCAGCCACAGGGCCGGCTCCATCGCCATCGCGTCCGCCGACCAGAACGCGCCGACGCTGGCGAGGCAGGTGACGATCACCAGCGTGCTCTTCGCCACCGCGAGGTTCACGAGGTCGCGGCCGAACGACGCGGTCAGCAGCAGCGTCGACAGCAGGCCGGCGCCGACCTGGGCGTAGCCCATGTGCACGCCGGCGACGAAGCAGCCGAGCGGTCCGGCCCACGGCGGCCAGCGCCGTTCCGGCTCGTCCAGCGCGACCGGTCGCGTCTGCTGGCGCAGCAGCAGGCCGAGCACCGTGGACAGGTAGAGCCAGAACAGCCAGTCGGGCAGTTGCAGCGCGAGCCAGCTGCCGATCGGCGCGCCGGGTACCGCCCACAGGCTCGCCAGCCAGGTCTTCAGCGACGCGCGTTTGCCGGCGCGCAGGTAGCCGAGCAGCGCGAACAGCCCGACGCACAGGCCCGCGAGCCGCAGCGAGGGGTTCGCCACCGCCAACGGCAGGCCGCAGGCGTACTCGAACGCCATCAGCCCGACGATGCCCGCCCCGCCGGCGAGGTTGTTGATGGCGCCCATCACCACGCCGGCGAGCACGGTGACGGCGATGGCGACGAAGTCCACGGGCGGCAGGGGAACGAGCAGCGGAGCGGTGCGGGCCGGCGATCAGCCCAGCAGGTCCTTCACCATCTCGCGTTCGTCGGTGAGCTCCTTCCAGGTGATCGCGGCCTTCTGCTTGCTGAACTCGTTCATGCTCAGGCCCTGGACGATCTTCCAGTTGCCCTTGCCGTCGGTCGTGCACGGGAAGCCGCTGACGATGCCCTCCGGCGTGCCGTAGCTGCCGTCGCTGTAGACGCACAGGGCGACCGAGTCGGCGGCGGTGTGGACCGTGTAGAGGCTCTTCGCGTGGTCGCACGCGGCCTGCGCCGCCGACAGCGCCGAGGACTTGCCGCGCGCCTCGATGATCGCCTTGCCGCGCTCCTGCACGGTCTTCATGAACGGACCCTGCAGCCAGGCGTCGTCGGCGACGGCCTGTGCCGCCGGCTGGCCGGCGATCGTCGCGTGGTGCCAGTCGGGGTACTGCGTGTTGCTGTGGTTGCCCCAGATGATCACGTTCTTGACCTCGCTCCAGTGCTTCTTGGCCTTCAGGGCCAGCTGCGACTTGGCGCGGTTCTGGTCGAGGCGCGTCATCGCGGTGAAGCGATCGGCGGGCACGCCCTTGGCGTTCTTCAGGGCGATCAGGCAGTTCGTGTTGCACGGGTTGCCGACCACCACGACGCGCACGTCGGGACCCGCGACCTCGGCGATCGCGCGGCCCTGGCCGATGAAGATCTTGCCGTTGTCCTGCAGCAGGTCCTTGCGCTCCTGGCCCGGCCCACGCGGCTTGCTGCCGACCAGCATGCACAGGTCGGCGTTCTTGAACGCGACCTTCGGGTCGTCGGTGCAGACGATCTCGGTCAGCAGCGGGAACGCGCAGTCCTCGAGCTCCATGCGTACACCGTTCAAGGCGCCGAGCACCGGGGTCACCTCGAGCAGTTGCAGGGCGACCTTCTGGTTCGGGCCGAAGATGCTGCCGTTGGCGATCAGGGGCAGCAGGGAGTAACCGATCTGACCGGCGGCTCCGGTGACCGCCACGCGCTTCACATTGCTCATCCGGCCATTCCATCGGCCGGCCGGCCGCTTTCAAGCGCGGCGTGGTGCTGGGGCCCGGCGGCGGCCGGCGCCGCAGCGTCAGGAACGTGTCCTCGAGGTCGGCCCGCGTGCGGTCGTGTTCGCTGGCCGGGTCGGCGGCGCGTCCACGTCGATCGAATCGAATACGAGCCCGCCGGTTGGCAGCAGCGACCGGCGAGCAGCAGCAGCCACGCGGGTGGGTGTAGGTCTGCACGCGCTCGGCCACGTTCCAGTACAGGCCATGCCCGGGCGCCGCATTCTCGACGGTGCGGAACGTGATGTAGGCGTCGTCGCACAACCACGCGAGGCGCACCACGGTGAACGCGAGGTAGAGCACGGCCCAGATGGCCAGCAACCGCAGCCGGAGCGTGGTGGTGAGGCTCGGTCCGGCGTCGTGCCGGCTGGCTCGGAGGTGGCCGTCGTCATGGAGGTGCGGGCGCGGCGAGCGACCTACCCGGCGGGGGGCGGACTGTAGCTGGGCGCTGCGGTGGGCTACAGGGTGAGGGCCTTGGTGGCGGCCCCTGAGGGGCCTCGGGCGCGTGTCCCTTGTGGTCAGTCCAGATGGCCAATACGCGGTTGCGTGCCCCGGTCGGTCGGGCCCCGTCAGGAGCTTGGTTCGTCGGCGAACAGCTCGTCGAGCGAGCCTGCATCGAGGATGCGGTCGGCCCA
>JAEUHU010000331.1 GCA_016793305.1 Planctomycetota bacterium | reverse complement strand
CAGCGCGATCGCCGGGGCAGCGCAGTTGCAGAACGGCATCGGCGTCGGGCTGGAGGTGGGCGGCGGCACGGTTCATCTCAGCGATTGCCTGCTGGTCGGCGGGGCGCTGGCTCCGTTCGGAGTCACCTACCCGGCGCTGCGCGGTTCCGGCTCGGCGTGGCTGCACGGTTGCGTGTTGCAGGGTGGAGGTTGCGCCGTCGCGTGGTCTGGGACCCAACCCGACTTCGACGACTGCACGTTCACGAGCCCGACGAACTGCGGCATCCCGACCGGACCGTTCCCGTCGCTGGTCGGCGTCGAGCAGCTCGATCCGCTGTTGCTCGGCGCTTCGGCCTCGCAGGTCTGGCACACCGATCCGAACGGCCTGCTGCTGCTGGTCGGTTCGTACGGCCTCGGGCAGACGTCGATGCCCGGCGTGCTCGTCGAGCCGTCGTGGCTCGACCAGGGCAGCTGGTTCTTCGTCGGCGTGTTCGCCGCCGATGCCTCGGGGCAACTGGCGACGTCGTTCGTGGTGCCGAACGTGCCGCAACTGAGCGACTCGGAGTTCTGGCTCGGTGCAGCCAGCTGGCCGGTCTTCCCGCTGCGCGCGAGCCCGCCGGTCGGCGGCGTGATCCGCTGAGCGGCAGGCTGGCGTTCCCGGCCTCGGTCTGGGCCCTCGCGGCGCTTTCGGCAAGTCGGCCCGCCGGACGACGCCGCGCTGGTGAGGCTGCGCGCTTCCTTGCCCGTCGGCAGCGTCCTACGCTCCCGCGCGCCTCGCCCGCCCCGTGAGGCGAAGCACCCATGAACCACCGCTGGAAGTTGTTCGCGATGATGGTCCTCCAGTTCTTCGTCTGGGGGGCGTGGGTGCCGCCGCTGTTCGACATCATGCAGGGGCTCGGCTTCTCGGGCGCCGAGCAGTCGGCGATCGGCAGCTGCTTCGCGATCGCGTCGATCGTCGGCCTGTTCTTCAGCAACCAGTTCGCCGACCGCACCTTCGCTGCCGAACGGTTCCTCGCCGCGAGCCACCTGATCGGTGGGCTGGCCCTGGTCGGGTTGTACTTCACGACCTCGTTCGTGCCGTTCTTCCTGCTGATGCTGGTGCACTCGTTGGTCTACGTGCCGACCATCTCGGTGACCAACTCGCTCGCGTTCGCCAACCTGGAGGACCCGCAGAACGAGTTCGGGCTCGTACGCATGGGGGGCACGATCGGCTGGATCCTCGCCGCGTGGCCGCTGTACTTCGTGCTGAAGGGCGTGCCGGATGCCGAGGCGCTCGCCGCCAAGCGCACCGTGTTCCTCGTTGCCGGTGTGGCGGCACTGCTGCTCGCGGGGTTCGCGCGCACGCTGCCGCACACGCCGCCGAAGCCCGCCGCGGGTGCCGAGGATCGCTGGGCCAGCCTGAAGGCGGCGAAGCTGCTGAAGGCCCCGTTCCTGCTGGTGCTGTTCGTCGTCACGTTCGTCGACGCGACGATCCACAACGGCTACTTCGTGATGGCCTTCACCTTCCTCGACAAGGTCGGCTTCGCGCCCGGCGAGATCATGCCGGTGATGAGCATCGGCCAGGTCGCCGAGATCCTGACCATGGCCGGGCTCGGCTACGCCCTGAAGGGCCTCGGCTGGCGTTGGACCATGACGCTCGGCGTGCTCGGCCACGCGGCGCGCTTCGCGGTGTTCGCCTACAGCAAGGACCACACGACGATCATGGTCGTGCAGGTGCTGCACGGGATCTGCTACGCGTTCTTCTTCGCGACCGTCTACATCTTCATCGACGCGCACTTCCCGAAGGACGTGCGCACGTCGGCGCAGGGGTTGTTCAACCTGCTGATCCTCGGGCTCGGCGATCTGGCGGCGAAGTGGTTGTTCGTGCCGCTGCAGGCGAAGTTCACCAACGGGAACGGAGTGGTCGACTACCGCTCGCTGTTCGTGTGGCCGACCGGCATGGCGCTCGCTGCCGCGGTGCTGTTGGCGGTGGCGTTCCATCCGCCCGCCACCGCCGAACGCGGCGAGGGCGGGAACACACTGCCGCACTGACGACGAAGCCGAGGCCCTGCTTCGCGAGGGCCGCGCCGATCAGGCGTAGTACTTGCCGAAGCGGTTCTTCAGGAACGCGTCGTAGTCGACGGTCTCCATCTTCAGGAAGCCCGCCGTCGGCAGCTGCCCCTTGGCGACCATGTCGACGATCGCGGTGATGCCCGCGGCCGTGGTGATCTG
>JAEUHU010000290.1 GCA_016793305.1 Planctomycetota bacterium | reverse complement strand
CGAGTTCGATCATCCGCCAATCAGGGACCACGGTCGTAGGGATACTCGACGTCCTTCGGCCAAGCTGCCCGGCCTTCGAACCAAGCCCGATGCCCTAGCTTGACCGCTCCCTCGAACGGCGGAGAAACACGATACGAAGGGTCGCAGTACCTCCGGATCACTTGCGCACAACGAAACTCCGCCCACAGGTAGTTCGACACCTCGCCATCCTCGCGCAGCAATAGGTTGTTGAAGAACACCGCCACGGCGGCATCCAGAATCGACTGTTCTTCCAGCAGCACGCTGCGGTAGTCGATGTCGCCAAGCACCCGACCACCGAGTTGTCCACTCCACATGCGGCACATCAACTGCTCCACCGCCCCTTGGATGTGCGAGTCCACCATGGCGGCACCGTAGCAACCGGGCGACGTGCTGCGAAGGCCGCTCGATCGAGCCGCCGCAAGGACCTGATCCCGCACGACCGCCGTCGAGCGTGCTTCACGTTCCGGCACCTCAGTGCCGCTCGCCCGCCATCGCATCGTTGAACATCTTGAAGAACCCCTGGTAGTCGCCCTGCGCCGCGAACCGCAGCGGCTTGACGCGTTCGACCAGCACCTCGGCCGGCGTCGGCGAGGCGGTCAGCAACCGCACCGACTCGGCGACGAACTCGGCGAGCGGCATCGCCCGCGGGTCGGCGGCCTGATGCGCCCCGGTCAACTCGGTCTGCACGTAGGGCGGCGGCAGTTCGACGACCTCGACCGGCGTGCCCTGCAGCTGGTAGCGCAGCGACTCGGTCCACGAGTGGATCGCCGCCTTCGTGGCACAGTAGGTCGGGAAACTGGCGAGCGGCACGAACGCGAGGCCGGACGTGACCGTGACCAGCGTCGCCGACCGTTGCCGCAGCAGGTGCGGCAGCAGCGCCGCCGTCAAGCGGATCGGCCCGAGCAGGTTCGTCGCGATGGTAGCCTCGGCGTCGGCGAGGCTCGCCGCCCCACCTCGCAGGTCCTCCGGGCGCATGATCCCGGCGTTGTGAACGACGACGTTGAGCCCGGGATGCCGCCGGCACAGCGCCTCGGCGAACCCGGGAATCGAGGCGGCGTGCTCGATGTCGAGCTCGATCGCGTCAATGCCCGGGTTGGCACGGACGACCTCCTGGAGCAGGGACAGGCGGCGGCCCGCGACGACGACGCGATTGCCACGGGAGTGAAGGGACTCGGCGAGAGCCCGGCCGATGCCGCTGCCGCCGCCGGTGACGAGGATGGTGTTGCCGTTCGCTTGCATGGTTGGATGGGCCGCAGGGTAGGCCGCCACTCTCCATTCGGAAGTAGGCACCTTCTGGTGCCCTACGCACCTCCGGTAGAGTGCGCCGCATGGCCGAATCGCTCAGCAAGAAGCAGGTCGCCCAGGCGAAGCAGTACTGCACGACCGACTGCACCGTCGATCCACGCGTCGAGGAACTGGTGAACGAACTGATCGGCCGCGTCGCCGACAAGTGGACGATGCTCGTGCTCGAGGCGCTCGATGCCGGCGGCGTGATGCGGTTCTCGCGGATCGCCGAGGCCGTCGGCGGCATCAGCCAGAAGATGCTGACGCAGACGCTCCGGCAGATGGA
>JAEUHU010000251.1 GCA_016793305.1 Planctomycetota bacterium | reverse complement strand
TGCATCGTCGGCGACGACGGCAACCGCGACGCGCTGCCGACCGTGCTGCTCGAAGCGCTCGCCGCCGGGCTGCCGGTGCTGAGCACGCCGATCGCCGGCGTCGCGGAGATCGTCGACGAAGGACGGGCCGGCCTGCTGGTGCCCCCCGGCGACGTCGGCGCGCTGGCCCGCGACATCGCGCGGCTGCTCGGCGACGCGGCGCTGCGCGCGCGGCTCGCTTCGGCCGGCCGCGCCCGCGCCGAGCGCTGCTTCGACCTCGCCCACAACACCGGCGTGCTGCGCGACTGGTTCGCCGGTGCGATCGCCGCGAACACCGGCACGGCCCGCAGCGCGGTGGGGTCGGCATGAACCGCATCGCCTACGTCTGCGCCGACCCGGGCATCCCGCCGGACGGCAGCAAGGGCGCTTCGGTGCACTTCCGCAGCCTCGCCGCGGCGTTCGCACGGCTCGGTGCTTCGCTCGACGTGTTCGTCGCGCGCGACGGCGACGTCGACGGTCTCCTGCCGCACCGGGCTCGCACCGTGCCGACGCCGAAGGCCAAGGGCCTCGACGGCGAACTGCTGCAGCTCGGTCATGCCGAGACGATGCTGCGCGCCCTGCGCGCCGCCGGTCCGCACCTCGCCGTCTACGAACGGTTGTCGCTGTTCGGCCTCGCCGGCCTCGCCCACGCGCGGGCCCTCGGCGTGCCGTTCCTGGTCGAGGTGAACGCGCCGCTGTGGCGCGAAGCGGCGGCGTTCCGCGACCTCTCGCTCGCCGCGGCCGCGCGCGGCGTCTGCCTCGACGTGCTGCGCCACGCGACCACCGTGTTCGCGGTGTCGACGCCGCTCGCCGACGAACTCGCCGAAGCCGGCGTGGCCCGCGAACGGCTGCAGGTGCTCGGCAACGGCGCCGACCTGCAGCACTTCCGCACGGCGACTCCCGCGGTGCGGCCACGCGCCCTGCAGGGCAAGCCGGTGCTGCTGTTCGTGGGCTCGCTGAAGCCGTGGCACGGCATCCCGTTCCTGCTGCGCGCGTTCGCGGCGCTGCGGGCCCAGCAGCCGTGCGGCCTGTGGATCGTCGGCGACGGCCCGCTGCGCGACGAGGTCGCGATCGCCCAGCGTGCGTTCCCCGGCGACATCGTGCACGAAGGAGCCGTCGCCCACGAAGCCGTGCCGTCGCTGCTGCAGGCCGCCGACCTGGTGGTGGCCCCGTACGGCGCCGACGCCCCCGCCTACTTCTCGCCGCTGAAGATCGTCGAAGCGCTCGCCGCCGGCCGGCCCCTGCTCGCCAGTGCGGTGCCGTGCGTGCTCGACGTGCTGCGCGGCCATGCGCCGCTCGGCCTGTTCGCACCGGACGACGTGGTCGACTTCGTGCGGGCCGCCCGGACCGTGCTGGCGGCTGGAGCTGCGGCGGCCAGCCACGGCATCGATCCGCAACTGGTCGAAGCGCTCGACTGGACGCACAAGGCGCGCACCGTGCTCGGCTGCCTGCGCAAGGCACCGCGGCCCGCCGTGGAGGTCGCTCGTGGCTGAGTCCAACGAACGCCCGGGCCGCACGTTCGCGGTGTGGCGCCGCCTGTTGCCGTACTTGCGGCCGCACCGTCGTCTGCTCGCGGCCAGCAGCGTGCTCGTGCTGCTGACCGTCGTGCTCGAACTCGTCAAGCCGTGGCCGCTGAAGGTCGTCGTCGACCAGGTGCTGCTCGAGAAGCCGTGGGCCCTGTTGCCCGCCTCGCTCGCCGGCGACGGCGACCTGCTGACCGCGGTCGCGATCGGCACCGTGCTCGGCCTCGCCGTCCTCTCCGGCCTCACCGGCTACTGGAGTTCGGTGTGGCTCGCCAAGGCCGGCCAGCGCGCCGTCGCCAGCGTGCGCGCCGAAGCACTCGAAGCGCTGCTGGCGCAGTCGCTGGCCTTCCACGCGCGGCACCGCACCGGCGACCTGCTGGTGCGCCTCGGTGGCGACGCGGCGAGCCTGCGCACCCTGCTGGTCGACGGCCTGTTCGCGGTGGGCCGTGAGGCACTGGCGGTGGTCGGCACGCTGGCGGTGGTGTTCGTGCTCGACTGGCGGCTCGGGCTCGCGACGCTCGCGGTGCTGCCGCTGCTCGGCGTGGCGATGGCGATGACGACGGTGCGCCTGCGCGGGGCGGCCCGCAAGCAGCGCAAGAAGGAAGGCGAGCTGGCGACCTCGGCGCACGAGACGATCGCCGCCGTCGCGGTGATCCAGGCCTACGGGCTGCAGGGTGCGGCGTCGGCGACGTTCGGCCGGCAGAACCGCCGCAGCGCCCGCGCCGGGCTCGCCGCGGCGCGGCTCGAGGGCAAGCTCGGGGCCGCGGCCGAACTGGCCTCGGCACTCGGCATCGCGTTCGTG
>JAEUHU010000196.1 GCA_016793305.1 Planctomycetota bacterium | reverse complement strand
GCTCGGCAGCACCGAGAACGTGCCGATGCTCGACTTCGTGGTCGCTCCGACGACCTTGCCGAAGCTGCCGGAACGCGCGCTCTACCTCGACCTGCAACGCTCGATCGAACCGCTGTGCGGCTTCGACTTCGACCTGCGGCGCCTGCGCGCCGCCCTGCCCGAGCACACGTTCCTGGTGAGCGCACCCCTCTCCGACACCGCCGACGCAGACGTGCCGGGGGTCGTCGACGTGTCGACCTGGACCTGGGCCCAGCGCAGCCGCGCCAGCGAGCACTGCGAACTGCTGGTCGGCTGCACCCTCGACCCGTTCGCGCTGACGCTGACCGAGGCCAACCGGCACAAGCCGAAGGCCCTGTGCGGCTACGACGCGCGGGTCGTGGCGCCGTTCTGGGACTACCCCGGCAACCCGATGGAGCTGCTGGCCTCGATGGACGAGCTGGTCGACTTCTGTGTCGCCAACGTCGCTGCCGAGGTGTCGGCATGAACCTCGCCGTGCCGACACTGGCTGCGGGGCCGTCGTTCGCGCAGCTGCTGCAGACGCTGCACGCGCGGCGGCCGTTCGGAGCGGTGGTGTGGTGCGGCATGACCACCGAAGCCGGGATCGCCGCGGTGCGAGCACTCGGGGTGCCGGCGTACGTGCTCGACGCGCGCGGCGAACGGCTGGTCGACCTGCCGGCGGGCTGGGTGGGTCATCGGGGCCGGCCGGAGCGCTCCCTCGCCGACCTGCGGCGACGGCTGCCCTCCGGGGTACTGCTGGTCGCCGGACCGGACGTCGACGACGCCGCGGTGCGCGCCGCGGTGATGTTCCAGGCGCGCGACGGCGGAGCCCTGGCGATCGCCGTCGACCCGACGGCGAGGCAGCGGCGCAGCGCGTCGTTGCTCGACGCCCTGCAGCGCTGGTCGCCCGAGCACCACGCCGACCTGCACCTCGACGACGACGGCGAAGCTTGGCTCGTCGCGTGCCCACCGCCGCGCGCCCACGTGACGTTCCTGATCGAGAAGTACACGCACGAGTACGGCAAGTCCGGGATCTCGATCAACCTCGACAACCTGGTCGAGACGCTGCGTGCGACCGGGCGGGCCGGCTACGACGTCGTGCACTACGACGAACGGTTCCACGAAGGGCGCCCGGTGCAGCTCGAGGACGTGCGGGCCCCCGAGGGCACCGACGTGCACGTCGTGGTCACCACGCTGCACTACCACAGTCACGCGAACCCGACGCCCGGCCTGTTGCAGGGCCTGCGGCAGCGCGGCAGCAAGGTCGTGATGATGTGGCTCGACAAGAAGATCAGCCGCAGCACGCCCGAGTACTACGCCGCGGTCGACGTCAACTGCGTGCTCGACGGCACCGACTTCGAGCTGCCGTCGGCGTGGCCGATCTTCACGCCGAAGAACCCGCGCCACTTCCGCGACGCGGGGCTCGAACGCGACATCCCGGTCAGCCTGGTCGGCGAGGTGCGCTACCTCGCCCAGCGCAAGGCGATGGTCGAGCGGCTGCGGGCCGAGACGCGCGTGCCCGTGCAGCTCTTCGGCACCAGTGCTGCCGATCCGCGGCGCACGCGTTCGGTGGCCGAGTACGCAGCGTTGTACCAACGCTCGCGCATCTCGCTGGCGATGACCAAGGACACGGTGCGGCAGCTGAAGGGCCGGGTGTTCGAGATCGTGCATTGCGGGGCGCTGCTGTGCTGCGACGTGAACCACCACGTGCAGCAGTACTTCGCGCCGGGCCGTGAGTACGTCGAGTTCCACGACTACGAGCACCTGGTCGACCGCCTGCAGCACTACCTCGCGCACGACGACGAACGCGCGGCGATCGCCGCCGCCGGCCACCGTCGCGCCACCGTCCACTACAGCCACGACGTGTTCTGGCGTTCCTTGCTGAGCCGATGCGGGGCATCGGCTGCGGCGTTCCGCCTCGGCCCCGAAGGAAGCTGACCCATGGCGCAGAAGAAGCGCGTCCATCTGAACGAGTTCAACCTGCTGATGAACGGGGCGACCTACCTGCCGCTCGTCTCGGGGCTGCTGCGCGCGCACGCCGAGCAGTCGGAGGTGGTGCGCGAGCACATGGAGTGGGCGCCGTTCCACTTCCACATCGACCGGCCCGACACGATCGTCGGCCGGCACGAGACCCCGGCGGTGGCCGCGTTCTCGTCGCTGATGTGGAACGCGCAGCTGTGCCTGAAGGTGGCCGCGGAGGTGAAGCAGCGGCACCCGAACTGCCTCGTGGTGTTCGGCGGCGCCAACGTGCCGCACCACCCCGACGCGTTCCTGCGCCAGCACCCGTTCATCGACGTGACGGTGCGTGGCGAGGGCGAAGGACCGTTCACGCAGGTTCTCGAACGGCTGGCGGTGGCGAACGGGGCCCACGACGTCGAGCTCGCCGACCTCGCCGGCGTGTCGTGGCGCCGGCCGTCGGGCGAGGTTCTGGTCGCGAAGACCGACCAGCAGTTCGAGAAGGACCTGGACGCCTATCCATCGCCGTACCTCGAGGGCCTGTTCGACGAACTGCTGCACGCGCATCCGGAGCTGCGCTTCCAGGCGATCATCGAGACCAACCGCGGCTGTCCGTTCCAGTGCACGTTCTGCTACTGGGGCAAGGGTGGCATGTCGCGCAAGTACCGCTTCCACGGCATCGACCGCGTGAAGCGCGAGATCGACTGGATGGCCGAGAACAGGATCCAGTACGTGTTCAACGCCGACAGCAACTTCGGCATGCACCGGCGCGACATGGAGATCGCCGAGCACCTGGTGGCGACCAAGCAGCGCACCGGCTTCCCGCACAAGTTCCGCACCTGCTACGGCAAGAACACCGACGAGAAGATCTTCGCGATCGGCAAGCTGTTCCACGAGCACGGGCTCGAGAAGGGCATCACGATCAGCTACCAGAGCGTCGACGCGCAGGTGCAGAAGAACATCAAGCGCGACAACATCAAGCTCGAGTGCGCGCGCGAGCTGCAGCGCAAGTTCAACGACCTCGGCGTGCCGGTCTACACCGAGCTGATCCTCGGGCTGCCGGGCGAGTCGTACCGCAGCTGGGTCGACGGCGTCGACCGCGTGCTCGCGTCGGGCCTGAAGAACCAGCTGTTCATGTACATCTGCCAGGTGTTCCCGAACACCGACCTGGCCGACCCGGACTACCTGGCGCGCTTCGGCGTGCAGACGAAGACGATCGAGCTGCAGGAGATCCACGGCCGCGTGCGCACCTGCGACTGGGTGCCCGAACAGGAGGAGATCGTCGTCGCGACCGCCGACATGCCGGCCGAGGACTGGGCGAAGGCGCTGCGCTTCTCGTGGGTGACCATGACCATGCACAGCCTGAAGCTCGGCTTCTACCTGATGGCCTGGCTGGTCGACCGCTGTGGCGTGCGGCACTCGGACTTCCTGTCGTTCCTCGCCGAAGGCGGCTTCGAGCCGGCCGAGTTTCCGCGTTGGAGTGCGCAGCTCGCGGCGTTCGACCGCAAGATCGAGGCGCTGCGGCAGGGCCAGGGCCGCGGTTGCGAGATGCCGGCCCACGGGGCGATCTACTGGGACGAGGAGGAGGCGTGCTTCCTGCGGTTGTCGCAGGACTTCGACGGCTTCTACGCCGAGCTGCGCGAGCTGGTGCTCGAGTTCGCCGAACGGCGCCAGCTGTCGTTCGACGTCGCCGAACTCGACGACGTGCTGCGCTTCCAGAGCCTGGTGATCCCGCGGCCGAGCGGTCGCAGCAGCCAGCGGGCGCGCTTCGAGCACGACCTGCCGGGCTGGTTCGAGGCGCTGTTCGCGACCGAGCCGGTGGCGATGCAGGCCGTGCCGACCGTGGTCGAGGCGATCCAGCCTGACTTCGCGGGGGACCTGCCGCGCTTCGCCCGGGAGACGATCCTGTGGGGCAGGAAGAGCGGCACGATGCTGGCCGAACTGCGCGTCGAGAACGCGGCGCAGGCCGACGAGCCGCTGCTGGTCTGAAGCCGCGCCCGCACCACGGAGCCGCGCGGGGCAGGCGTTCGCTCGCTGGGCCGGGGGTGGCTCCGTAGCATGCGGGCGTGCGCCCCGAGCTCTCGCCAGTCCTTCTCGCCGCGTGTGCGGCCGCCTTCGTCGCATCGTCGTCCGCCCAGGACGAACCGGCGGCGACACCGCCGGCCCAGAAGCCGGCCCGCAACGTCTCCGGCGGCGTGCTGCGCGCCGACCAGGCCTGCTACGACGTGCGCCACTACGCGCTCGCGATCACCCTCGACCCGGTCGGCAAGACCATCGACGGCACGCTGGAGATGACGGCGCGCTGGCTCGCCGCCGAGCCGACGTTCGTGCTCGACCTCGATCCGGCGCTGGCGGTTGCCAGCGTGCAGGTCGACGGCAAGGCGGCGACCTCCCGCCACGAACAGGGGCGCCTCTCGATCGAGGCCGACGAACGGCTGGTCGTCGGCCGCGACTTCCGCTGCACGGTCCGCTACGGCGGCGCGCCGCGCGAGGCGAAGAACCCACCCTGGGACGGAGGCTTCACCTGGGCGAAGACCACCGACGGCAAGCCGTGGATCGCGACGACCTGCCAGGGCGAGGGTGCCGATCTGTGGTGGCCGTGCAAGGACCATCCGTCGGACAAGCCCGACGGCTTCGACCTGCGCTGCACGGTGCCGAACGGGCTGGTCGTCGCCAGCAACGGCACGCGGGTCGGCGAGCCCGAGGTCCAGGGCGAGCGGACGACGTTCCACTGGCGCGTGCGTTCGCCGATCGCCAACTACAACATCGCCCTGAACATCGCGCCGTACGTCGAGCTCGGCGAGACCTACCGCTGCGTCGACGGCGCCGAGATGCCGGTCCAGCTGTTCGTGCTGCCCGAGAGCCAGCTCCGGGCCAAGCGCTGCCTGCCGCAGTTCGTGCACCACCTGCGCACGTTCGAGTCCTTGCTGGGGCCGTATCCGTTCCGGCACGAGAAGTACGGCGTCGCCGAGACGCCGCATCTCGGCATGGAGCACCAGACCATCATCGCCTACGGCAACGGCTTCCAGGACGAGCAGTACGACTGGCTGCACAACCACGAACTGGCGCACGAGTGGTGGGGCAACCTGGTCACCTGCCGCGACTGGAAGGACATGTGGCTGCACGAAGGCTTCGGCACCTACATGCAGCCGCTCTACCTCGAGCGCGCGTTCGGGCGGAAGGCGTACGACGACGCGGTGGCGAAGTTCCGCACGATGAACCGCTCGCCGGTGGCACCGCGCGACAGCAAGACCAGCTTCGAGATCTACTTCGGCGGCGGCGGCAGCAACGACATCTACTACAAGGGTGCGCTGGTGCTGCAGACGCTGCGCTGGTGGCTCGGCGACGAGAAGTTCTTCGCACTGCTGCCGCGGTTCCTCTACCCGAGCGACGCGGCGAAGCAGGCGACCGACGGGTCGCAGGTGCGCTTCGTCGACACCGAGGACCTGGTCGCGCTGTGCAGCGAGCTCGCCGGCGAACCGGCCGGCTGGTTCTTCGAGGTCTACGTGCGCACCGCCGGCCTGCCGCGCCTCGAGCAGGAACTGCGCGACGGTGTGCTGCACCTGCGCTGGGTCACGCCGAACGACCTGCCGTTCCCGCTGCCGGTGCCGGTGCGGTTGCGCGGCGAGATGGTGCGGGTGCCGATGCCCGGTGGCGTGGGCACGCTGGCGGTCGGCGAGGCCGTCCACGAAGTCGATCCGGACCACCTGGTGCTGAAGGGGCGGCCGGCCAAGCGCCGGTAGCGGGCAGGGTGGAGTGGCGCCCGGGCAGGCCGCCGCTAACCTTTCCGGCCATGCTGGTCCGCCTCCTCGCCCCGTTCGTCGCCACCGCGGCCCTCGCCGGCCAGCAGGTCCTCGAAGGGGCCGAGCCGAACCAGACGCTCGCCACCGCCACGCCGATCGCCTGCGGCGCCGAAGTGCTCGGCAGCCTGTCGTCGCTGGTGGACGTCGACTGGTACACGCTGACGCTGACGACCACCACCGACCTGCGGCTCGAGACCGGTCCGGGTCTCGCGCCGAGCGTCGGCGACACGCTCGTCAGCCTGCTCGACGACACCGGCGCCGTGCTGCAACTGCAGAACGACGGGCTCGCCGCCGAGGGCTGGTCGCAGCTCTACGCGCGCGGCCTCGCCGCCGGCACCTACGTGGTCGCGGTCGAGCGCGGCCCCGCGGCGGCGAGCCAGGGCAGCTACGTGCTCGACGTGCGCTGCGTGGCCCCGACGACGAACGGATCCTTGCCGATCGTCGCCGAGTCGGCCGCCAACAACGACCCGCGCCTCGGCGGGGTCGCGCAGGTGCTCTCGCTGCCGGCCCGCGTCAACGGCACGCTGGCGACGGTCGGTGCGGGCGGCGACTGGGACTTCTTCCGCGTCACGCTGGCCGGCACGCAGCTGCTGCAGCTCCGCGTCGCGGCGACCGCGACGCATCCGCAGACGCCGCGCACCGACGACCCGGTGCTCTACGTGTTCGACGCCGCGACACCGCCGAACGTGCTGGTCGGTCCGGTGCACGGCAGCGACTTCGGCGTCTACGACGCCGGGCTCGACGTGCGGCTGCCGGCGGGCAGCTACCAGGTCGCGATCCGCGGCCGTGTCGGCAGCACCACCGGCCGCTACTACCTCGACCTGCAGGCGAGCGATGCGGCCCGGGTGGTGGTGGCCCCGGGTGGCTGCGGCGGTCGCGTGCTGACGGTCGCCAGCACGACCACCGGGCTCGGGGCGCCGCAGCCGATCGAGCGCCCGTTGATCGGCAGCACCTTCACGCTGCTCGGCCAGAACCTCGACGCGAACGGCAGCATCGTGTTCGGGGTCGGCTTCGTTCTGCTGGGCCTCGACCTGACTCCGCTCGGTGCGGTGGGCTGCGTGCTCGAGCTCGATGCGGCGGCCTTGATCCCGATGCTCGCCGATGCGAGCGGGCAGGCGCGGCTCGCCGTGCCGCTGCCCGAGACGCCGAGCCTGGTCGGGGCCGAGCTGCTGACCCAGGTCGCGACGCTGGACGGCAGCAACCCGGTCGGCGGCACGCTCAGCAACCTGGTCACGGCGACGCTCGGCAACTGAAGCCGGGTTCGCGCCGGGGTGCCCTTCAGCGCGCGCCCTACAGCGCGCGCCCATCAGCGGGCGATCGGCAGGTGCACCGCCAGCACCGCACCGCGCGAACCGTTGCCGGCGTGCACCCGGCCACCGTGCGACGTGACGATGCGATGCACGATCGCGAGCCCGAGCCCGGTGCCGCGCCCCGGTTCCTTGGTCGTGAAGAACGGCTCGAAGATGCGGTCCTGCAGGGCGGCCGGGATGCCCGGGCCTTCGTCGGCGATGCGCAGCACCAGCTCGTCGACGTCGAGGTCGAAGCTCGCCGTGATGGTGCCACCACGCGGGCTCGCGTCGAGCGCGTTGCGCAGCAGGTTGAACAGCACCTGCCGCAGTTCGGCGGGATCGCCGAGCACCAGCGGGGCGTCGTCGGCGCCGACGATGCGCAGCTGCACGCCGGCGTCGGCGAGCTGGTGGGCGAACAGCGCCGCCACCTCCTGCAGCTCGGCGGCGAGCGCCACCGGCTCGCGCCGGGCGCCTTCCTGCCGGGCGAAGCGCAGCAGGCGCACGGTGATGTCGCGCGCGCGCATCGCCTCCTTGCGCAGCAGCTGCAGGTAGTCGCGGGTCGGCGGGTCGTCGCGGCCGCTGTGGTCGAGTTCGCGCAGCAGGCCGTCGGTGCCG
>JAEUHU010000182.1 GCA_016793305.1 Planctomycetota bacterium | reverse complement strand
TTCCGCTTCGCGGTCGCCGACAACGCCAGCAAGTTCCGCCCCGGCGACCCGCTGGTCGCCAGTGACGGCCTGGACCTCGAACGCGGCGCGCCGCTCGCGTGCGGCAGCTACGACGCGCAGACCGGCACGCTGCGCTGCGAGCCCGACCCGTTCCAGCGCGATGCCGCGATCGAACTGGTCGAGGGCCGCAGCTACGTGCTCGACCGCCGCCCGTTCGGCCTGCAAGGGCGGTTGCGCGACGCGGTGCAGGCGGCCTTCCGCACGCCGTTCCTCGCCAAGGTGCTGACCGGTGAACACACGCTGGCGCAGGACGAAGCACGGCTGCTGCGCGCGCGCGAGGCGCTGGCGGCGTTCGGGCTCAACGACGCGCAGATCGCCGCCGGAGCCGCGGCGATCGCCACCGAGAGTCTGGCGCTCGTGCAGGGGCCGCCCGGCACCGGCAAGACGCGCCTGCTCGCGGCCGTCACCGCAGCATTGTGCCGCCGCACCTGCCGCATCGCCCTGTGCGCGTTCACGCACCGCGCGGTCGGCAACGCGTTGCTGGCGATCCGCGCCGCAGCCCCGGAGCTGGCGGTCTACAAGCTGGCGTCGTCGTCGAGCGACGACCACGACGAACTGCGTGCGGCCGGCGTGCAGATCGTCGACGCGCGCCGCGTCAAGCTGCCCGAGAAGGGCTGCGTGGTCGCCGGCACGTGCTACCAGCTGGCGAAGCTGCAGGACCGCGAGCGCTTCCACTACACGGTGTTCGACGAAGCGGGCCAGCTGCCGATCCCGCACGCGCTGCCCGGCATGCTGCGAGCGCAGCGCTGGTTGTTCTTCGGCGACCATGCGCAGTTGCCGCCGGTGGTCGCGACCGCGCACGCCGATCGTGTGGCGTCGGTGTCGATCTTCGAGCACCTGCACGAGCGCTACGGCTCGCACCTGCTCGACACGACGTACCGGCTGAACGACGGTGTCTGTCGGGTCGTCAGCGAGTCGTTCTACGGCGGTCGGCTGCACCCGGCACCGGCCGCGGCGGCCCGGCGCGTGCCGTTCCGCGGCGGTGGGCGCCTCGACGAAGTGCTCGATCCGGCGCACGCCGTGGTGTGGCTGCGCATCGACCACCGCCAACCGGCCGCGCGTTCGCCGGAGGAGGCGAACGCGGTCGCCGACGTGGTCGAGGACCTGGTGCGGCACCACGGCGTGAGCCCGCGCGAGATCGCGGTGATCGCGCCGTTCCGTGGCCAGGTGCGGCTTCTGCGCAGCACCATCCAGCACAAGCAGCTCGCCGGCGACGACGAGCTGGTCGTCGACACCGTCGAACGCATCCAGGGCCAGGAACGCGAGGTCGTGATCGTGTCGCTGACCGCTGGCGACGCGGCCGAGGCGAAGGGCCGCGGCGCGTTCCACCTGTCGCTGAACCGGCTGAACGTGGCCCTGTCGCGCGCTCGCACCAAGGCGGTGCTGGTCGCCAGCGCGCACGCGTTCCGCGCCCTGCCGCACGACGCCGACGGCCTGCGCATGGCGTCGCGCGGCAAGGAACTCTGCCAGCGCCTGCACCAGGTCGACCTGTCCCGCCTCTACCTCGCCCAACCCTGACCATGGAAGTTCGCCCCGACCCGAAGGCGCCCCTGCCCTTCTCGCTGC
>JAEUHU010000138.1 GCA_016793305.1 Planctomycetota bacterium | reverse complement strand
CCTTCTTCGCCGACTTGCCTTCGCCTGCGTCACCGAGATCGCCGCCGAACAACGTCGCTCCGCCCATGCAACTACCTACGCATCACAGGCCGCAAACAGCTGCACGCCGAGGGGATTTCTTCTCACTCTCTCAGCCGCGGGAACGCAGCAGCCGCCATTGCATCGGCTGCAGGCGCGCGAGCTGTCCCTCGACCTCGGTCAGCAGCGTCTTCGTGACGGCGAGGTCGATCGACAGGCGTTCCAGCTTCGCGGTGTCCGCGTGCATGCGCTCGCGGACCAGGGCTTCCGCCTCGGGCGATGGCGCGGCCTTCAGCTCCTGCTGCAGGGCGGCGAGACGGGCTTCGGCGCGCTGCACGGCGAGGGCCTGGGCCGGCACCTGTTCGAGCACGGCGACCAGGATGCGATCGATGTCGCCGGTCCGTTCGTTGGTCGCGTCGATCTTCTTTCCCAAGGCCTGGTCCTCGGCGGCGATGGCGGCGAGCTCGGCCTTCCTGGCGTCGACCTCCTCGCGCTTGGCGTGGCTGCTGCGCTGCAGTTCTGCCAACGTCGACTCCAGGGCGTCGAGGCGAATGCGCAGACGCTTGCGTAGCTCGAGGACCTCGTCGCGTTCTTGGCCCAGCTTGTCGCGCAGCTGGGTGTGCTCATTCTGCATCCTGTCGAGGCGCTGCTGCGTGCTCAGCGCCGTCGCGAGTTCGATGCGGGCCGCGGTCAGTTGTTCGGCCACGGCCTCCGATCGCCGTTGCTTCTCGGCCAGCAGGATGGCCTGTTCCTTGTCGTCGACGAGCGCCGCCTGCTCGCGCTGCAGCAACTGCATCCGAGCGCCCAGTTGGTCGCGCCGCTCCAGCAGCCGCTTGCTCGGCTCGGTCACCAGCATTGCCTCGAGGCGCGAGCACAGGTGGGCGACCACGGTGTCGGTGACCCGGGCCCGTTCGGCGTCGCCGAACGGGCTCATCCCGGCGAGCCGCAGCCAGACGTGGACCTGGAACGTCCCGGCCATGTGTGGCGCCGGCAACGTCGCGTCTGTCTCCCGGATGCTGCCGAAGGCGTCGCCGAACGCGGCCTTCAGGGCGTCGTGCAGGTCGGGTTCGCCGAGCAGGGCGTCGAGCAGCGGCTTGTTGAGAACGATGTCGCCGGTCGGCACGTGCAGCAGCAGCGTGAAGTAGACCCCGTGCTCTTGTGCCGGTAGCGGGGCAAGCGCCAACGTGGCGGCGAGCAGGGCGGCGAACGGTGGTCGACGGTGGTTCATCGGGGTTCCTTCGGGGACGAATGCGCGCGGCAGGACTCCGCGCCGGCGCGTGCGAGTTCGAGTCGAACGGCCGTGCGGTCGCGGTGGGTGGGATCTGGGCGGGGTGGGCCGACGACCGGTTGCAGTCGGGTGCGCAACGCCAGCAACTCGATCTGCAGCTGCTGCACTTCGGCCTGCACCGCGAGCTGGTCGCCGTCGACCGGCGCCGAGGCGCGCAGCAGCACGGCGAGCAGCGCCAGCGTGGTCACCACGAGCCCGGCCTGCACCAGCCGGCGCTGCTGACGCTGGCGGACGGCGGCCTGCAGTGCCATGGGCGACCAGTCGAGGCCCGGGGCCGGGGGATGCGCGGCGTCGGCTCGGCCCAGCGCGTGCGCCAGGTCGGCATCGTCGAGGACGTCGTTCACGGCAGATCCACCGGCAGCTGTTCGCGCAGTCGGTGGCGTGCCCTCGTCAGCCGGGCATCCACGGCGCTGCGCGAACAGCCGAGCAGGTCGACGAGCTCGGGGATGGCGCGATTCTCGAGGTAGCGGAGCACGAGCACTTCGCGGTCGTCGTGACGCAGACGCGCCAGCGCCGTCAGCAGTGTCGAATCGCCCGCCGCAGCCGCGCCGTCGTTCGCCGCCGGTGCCGCGACGTCGTGGCCGAGCCACCCGAACAGCCGGCGGGCGATGCCGCGGCGACGCACGTGGCTCGCGGTGGTCGTCATCGCGATCCGGGTCAACCAGGTCGACAGCGTCGCCTCGCCGCGGAACGACGCCCGTGCCTGCCACGCCTTGAGCAGCACGTCTTGCACCAGGTCGTCGAGTTCGTGGCCGTTGGCCCTCAGTCCGAGCAGCCGGTGCACCAGCCGTCGGAGGCGGGGCGCTTGGCTGCACAGGGCGCTCGCCAGGTCGGTCGTCACCGTGTCGGCGGTGCATGGCGGCAGGTTGGCGAGCAGGACCGAGGGATGCATGCGCGGTCGATTGGACGCACGAAGTGGTGCATTCTGACCGCCTCGGCCGGAAATCGTGGCATTCGGCTCCAGAGGTTCGCGGCCGCGGTCGCAGACTCCGCCGTCGCAGCAGCGCGTCTTCGACCTGGGTTGGTGGCATGGACTTGAGTCGGCGCCGACGGTGCCGTGCTGGCGGTGGGTTCGACCACGGGCCGCCTCTGGCTCGGCCACGACGGTGACGGTGCATGGCGCGAAACTGCCGCCGATCGCCGCGGTGCGCTGCTGAGGACGGTCTCGACGGCCTGGCGATCTTGCGTCGACGGCCCGGGGCGTCGAGCATCGGCGCGTGCACCTCGAGCCCTACGTGGAGCAACGTCGCCGCTGGCCTGAGCAGGGCCGCCACGTGCTCGCCCACTTCGACGACGACTCGATCGTCGTCTACCAGGCCTTCCGGCCGCAGATCGCCGACGAAGCGGTGCGGCTCGGTCGGTTCGGCCCCTCGTTCCTCCGTTCGCGGATGAGTTGGCTCAAGCCGAACTTCCTCTGGATGATGTACCGCTGCGGTTGGGCGACGAAGGTCGACCAGGAACGGGTGCTCGCCGTGCGGCTGCCACGCCCGTTCTTCGATCGGCTGCTGGCGCTGGCGGTGTCCGCGTGGTTCGACCCGACGGCGGGCCTCACCGAAGCAGAGTGGTCGCGTGCCGTGGCCAGCTCCGACGTGCGCCTGCAGTGGGATCCCGACCACAACCCGGGCGGCTCGCCACTGGCGCGCCGCGCCGTCCAGCTCGGGCTGCGCCGCACGGTGCTCGCCGAGTACGCCGACCGCGCGATCCTGTCGATCGAGGACGTGACGCCGCTGGTGGTGGAGCAGCGCGCGCACGCCAAGCAGCCGTGGGCCGAGCTGCGCACGCCGAGTGAGCGCGTCTATCTGCCGGGCGATCCGGCGTTGGTGCGGGCCCTCGCCCTGGATTCCGTGTAGCGACCACCGGCCGTCGCCGGCGGCCGGTGTGCCGGCGGCCGAGCCCCGATCCCCATGACCCTCGCGTCCCACTTCGTCCTCTTCGTCGCCGACCAGCAGCGCAGCGCGGCCTTCTACGAAGCCGTGCTGGGGTTCCCGCCGCGCCTACACGTGCCGGGCATGACCGAGTTCGACCTGCCCGGCGGCGGGGTGCTCGGGCTGATGCCGGAACGGGGCATCGTCCGCTTGCTCGCCGGCAGCGCCCTGCCGGACCCGGCCCGGGCGCGCTGCGGGCCACGCTGTGAGCTCTACCTGCTCGGGCCGGCCGCTCCGGACCTGCACGCCCGCGCCCTCGCGGCTGGCGCCGTCGAACTCAGCCCCGCCGAGTCGCGCGACTGGGGGCACGTCGTCGCCTACTCGCTCGATCCGGACGGGCACGTGCTGGCCTGTGCCGCGTCGCCTGGCCCGGGCCACTGACCCATGCCTTCGGGTCGAGTTCCCGGGGACACGGTCGCGGTGTGCGGTCGAGAGGTGCCGTTGCGGAACACGGTGTGCGCCGTCGTGGGCATGGGGCGGGTGTGCGATCGTGAACGTTCCGGACCGTTCGCGATTGCCGTGTACCGAACGGCGGTCGCCAGGGGTGCGCCCGTGGTTCGCCCACGCGACCTGCGAGCCCATGGCCGGTGCATCCGGAGCCGGGGCGGCGTGTCGAGCGCCCCGCGCCACCGCTTGACCAATGGATCAAGGATGGACATCGTTTGCCTCCTGGAGTCCGGCAGTGCCCTGCTGACGGACTGCTCTTGCGTCCCACTCGTCAACTCAACACCTTGGGAAACATGCTAGCTCGAAACCTCCTCGGTTCTCTGGTCTCGCTGACACTCGCCGTGAGTGCTGCTGCGCAGATCAACTTCACGGAGACGTTCAATCCGGTCACCAACGCCTGGACGACCAACTTCACGTTGTACACCGGAAGCCCGACGTTCTGCGGCGGTACGGGAGCCACCATGCTCCGTCAGCTGTCGTCGACGCAGACGACCGGTGATCTCTACGCGTTCGCGGGTGTCTCGCTCGGCGTGCCCCTGACGGTCACGTTCGACTACAAGGTGGCGACGGTCGCCTCTGGCAACGCCCTGGCTGCTCCCACGCCATGGGGCACGTTGCAGGTGCAGCGGAGCTCGACGGGCGCCGCCCCCTGGACGACGATCGGCACGATCACGAACGAGGCGCAGACGGGCAGCTGCCTGACCCGCTCGTTCAACTTCACGCCGCCGGCCGGTGCGCTGTTCATCCGGTTCCTACCCACCTGGCAGTCGCCGGCTGCCGCCAACTGGATGAACATCGACAACATCGACATCCAGCAGACGGGTCCGTGCGCCGGACCGATCACTCCCGGCAACACCGTGGGCCCGGCCGAGTCCTGCCCCGGCACCAACTTCACGTTGAGCTTCCAGAACGTGATCGCCGGCGCCGGTCTGAGCTACCAGTGGTACGAGAGCACGGTCAGCGGCACGGGCCCGTGGACGGCGATCCCCGGGGCGACCAACAAGGTCCACTCGACGGCCCAGACCGTGTCGACGTGGTACTACTGCGAAGTCACCTGTGCTTCGGGTCCGGCCACCGGCAACAGCAACCCGCTGTTCGTGCCCGCGGCCGTGATCTCCTTCCCGCAGGAGTTCAGCACGGGTGTCATCAACTCGAACTGCTGGGCGGTCCAGGCCATCAACTCGGCCGCGGTCCCCGGCTACGACGGCGCGAGTGCCTTCGGCATCGGGACCGGCTCGGCGCGCTTCCAGTTCTACAACTGGGGTGTCAACGTCCAGGCGAACCTGATCAGCCCGACCGTCGCGGCCCTGCCGGCCACGGCCGTGGTGTCGTTCGACGTCGCGGGCGCCACCTACATCACCGGCGAAGTCGACCAGATCGTGGTCGAGCAGTCGGCGGACGGTGGCACCACCTGGACGAACGGCTCGACGACGCTCGACAACAGCGTCACCGGCCAGCTGAACCCGTTCGGCCTCGCCGTGGGTCCTGCCTACATTCCGGCCGCCAATGAATGGGCCACGGTGACCCTGCCGCTCGCGGCGGGCACGAACCGGGTCCGCTTCCGCTGCATCTCGGACTTCGGCAACAACGTCTACCTCGACAACATCGGCCTCTACCCGACGCCGCCAGCGTACCACGCGGTGGTCGGCACCGGCTGCTACGACTACAACACGTCGTCGTTCGTCGAAGAGTTCGCCAACAGTGCGGCGGCCAAGGCTGCGCTCGACGGCAACTCGGTGACCTTCCTCAACGCCGGCACGACCTACCTGGCCCTGTGGACCGCCGGTGGTGGTTCGAGCTTCGTCCCGCCGAGCGGTGGTGCGACCACGCTGACGTTCACCGACCAGGACGACGGGGAAGTGACGATCACGCCGACGCTGGCCGCGCCGATCCCGGGCGGCACCACGACGAACTGGACCGTGTCGGTCAACGGCATCCTCACCGCCGGTGCGGTCGCCAACAACCTGGCTGACTTCTCGCCGGAGCGCGTCGATGTCGGCGCCGCTGCCGGCTTGGCGTTCTACTCGTGGAGCGACTACAACCTCGGCGAAGCTGGCTCGGGCACGATCCAGACCGAGGAGATCGGCACCACGCTCTACATCACCTGGAATGGTGTCGAGGCCTATCCTGGCGCGACGGTGAACCAGAGCTCCTTCCAGTTCCAGATCGACCTGCTCACGGGCAACGTGACGATCGCCTGGGCCTCGCTCGAGGGAGCCGCGACCACCCCGTCGGTCGTCGGCATGACGCTGGCTGGTAGCAGCCCCACGCCGCCGTCGCGCGCCATGTCGTCGGCGAACCCGTCGCCGTTCACGCTCGGTGCCGACATCTCGCCGATGACGCTGTCGGTCGTCGGTCGCCCGGTCAACAACGGCACGCCGCCGAACTACACGATCAGCAACATCCCCGAGTACTTCCCGGGCGCTGGCTTCGCCGGTCTCGCGGTCGTGTTCGGCTTCACGCCCATCCCTGGCGGCGTCGACCTCGGCACCGCGCCGTTCGACATCGGTGCGCCGGGCTGCTCGGGCTACACCACGCCGGACGTGATCGTGATCATCGGCCTCGTGCCGGCCGGCCCGGTGTCGTTCCCGATCGCGTGGAGCATCCCGGGCACTCCTGGCCTGCTGTGGATGCAGGCGGTCTCGGAGTTCACCCCGGGCACGCTGCCGAACGGCCAGAACGTGGGCGGCAAGGTCGTCAGCAACGCGCTCGAGATCTACATCGAGAACTACTGAGGACCGGTGCGTCGCGTCCTCGACCCGAACGTCGGGTCGAGGTGCGATGCTCCCTCTCGAGCGGGCCCCGCCCAGCGATGGCGCTGTGCGGGGCCCGCTTCGTCTCGGTCCTGGCTTGACGAGCGCGGCGAGGCTCCCGATCGTGCGACACCGGTCGCCTGCGCCGCTCGGCGCCGCCCCCCGTGCGCCAGAACTCCTTGCCGATCCTGCTGCTCGTCTTGCTGCCACTCGTGTGGCTGTGGCCGAGCGTGTTCGGCGGGCGCACGTTCGTGCCGTACGACGTCGCGGTGTTTCCGCCGGCTGGCCTCGCCCTCGGGCTGGAACAGATCGAGGGGATGCAGCGCGACGCGAACCGCGACATCACCGAAACGCCGGTCTGGTTCCTGCCGGAGCTGCGCCTGGCGCGGCGTGAACTCGCCGACGGGCGACTGCCGCTGTGGAATCCGCACGCTCGCACCGGCACGACGATCCACGGCTATGCGCAGCTCGGCTTGTGCTATCCGCCGAACTGGCTGGCCCTGCTGGCGAACGACCCGGCCGATCGACTGGCCCTGCTCGCCTGGCTGTCGCTGGCGCTGGCCGGTGTGTTCGCGTTCGGCATGCTGCGCGAACTCGGCGTGTCGCGGCTCTCGTCCTGCGTCGGCGGGGTGGTGTTCCAGGCGTCCGGACCGCTGGTGGCGCACGCCTACGTGTGGATGCACCTGTCGTCGGCGATCTGGGCCCCCGCCCTTCTGTGGGCGCTGCTGCGGCTCCTGCGCAGCGACATGATGCGGCCGCTGCCGGTCGTGGCCGTGGCGATCACGTTCGCGATGCCGTGGCTGGCTGGCTTCCCGCCGTACGCCGTCACGCACTCGGTGATCGGGGTCATGGCGGCTGGCTGGGTCGCGCTGGCTCGATGGCGCGAGGGACGGCTACGTTCCCTCGTCGGGCGCGTCGTGCTGGCGTTCGCCTGCGGCGCCATGCTGACGGCACCGCAACTGCTGCCGGCCTTCTGCTTCTTCCCCGAGAGCGCTCGCGAACAGCATCCGACGGTCGACTCGATGGCGCTGCAACGCTTCGACCCGTACGCCCTGCTCGGCTTCGTGATGCCGGACGCGCTCGGTCATCCATCGGCCGTCGCCGAGTTGCCGTACGAGCAGTCGCCGGTGGCGCTGTGGCTGTGCGACCGCACGCTGGCGGACGGCCGTGGGGCGTTGCCCTCGTTCAACTTCACCGAGTACTCCGTCTACATCGGGCGCCTCGCGTTGCTGCTCGCGGGCATCGGGGCGCTGGCTGGGCGAGGCCGTCATCGAGGCTTGGCCCTGCTGGTGTTGGCGACGTTCGTCGGCGTGGCGCTGTTCCTGCCCGGCGTGCGCCTGCTGCTGCACCTGCCCGCCCTGCAGAACGTGCCGCCGATGCGCTGGATGGTGCACACGCCGGTGCTGTTGGCGTGGCTCGCCGCTCTCGGTCTCGAACGCCTGCTCGCCCCCGACCGACGCGCTCGGACCGCCGCCCTGCTCGCCGCGTCGGTCGCGCTGGTCGCCGCGGTCGCCGTGCGGTGGTTCGGCAGCTGGCTCGTCGGTTGGCACGAACTCGAACCGCTGGGCCTGCCGCAGGCGATCGCAGCCCGCGTCGGCGGCGGTGTCACCACGCAGGCCGCGGTCGATTTCGTGCAGGCCGGTGCGCCCCCCGGACTCGACCGATTCGCCGTCGCCGTGGCGCGGGTCGACCGAGCCGCTGGCGAGGCGATGGTGTGGCTGCTGCTGCACGCCGCGGCACTGGTCGGTCTCGCGGTGGCCCATTGGCGGGGCCGAGGCCGCCACGTGGCCCTGGTGGCACTGCTCGGGCTCGGTGCCGTCGAGGCGTTGGCGAACGGCGGGCCCTTGATGCGCGGCCAGCGGTGCGAACACGCGACGGACACCGCGGTGCACACGTTCCTGCGCGAACGTGCCGCGGCCCTGGCACCCGCCGGTGGCTTCACGATCGTGCGGGCGAACCCGTTCCAGACCCTGCCGTCGCAGCTGCCACCCGGGCAGCTGTTGGAGCCAGGCATCCGCGACCTGAACTACTACACGCTCTACGGCAGGCGGTCGGCCGATGCCTTGCAGCGCGTGTTCGGCGCGTCGAGCGGGGACGGCTACAAGCTGATGACGCTGCCCGACGACGAACGGTTGCGTCATCCGCTGCTCGACCTGCTCGGGGTTCGCTACGTGCTGGCGACCACGCCGCTGCAGCACGCAGGTGTCAGGGTCGGGCCGGAGCTGCGCGGGCCCGGTGGCGAGTTCTTCGTCTACGAGCGGGCCAGCAGCCTCCCGCGCGCGTTCGCCGTCGGCCGCCTCGAGGTCTTGCCCGACGACGCTGCGGTGGTCGAAGCGCTGGCGGCGCCGGGGTGGGAGCCGCGGCGGCAGGTGTTCGTGGCGGCGCGCGATGCCGAGCCACTCCGATCGACTGCTGCCGGCGAGCCTGCCGAGGCATCCGCCGTACGCAGCGTGCGGTTCGTCGTCGATCATCCGACCCACGTCGAGATCGAGGTCGACGCCGGCATCCAGCCTTGGCTCGTCGTCACCGACTCGTTGCTGCCTGGCTGGTCGGCGACCGTCGACGATCGGCCCGTGCCGATCGTGCGCGGCAACCACGACCTGCGCGTGGTGGAGTTGCCGACGACGGCCTGCCGCGTGGTGTTCCGCTACACAGCGCCGGGGCTCGGCCTCGGTCTCGCCCTCGCCGCCTTCGCGGCGGGTGTCCTGGTGATCCTGGGTGTGGTCCGTCGGCGATGACGCCGCCGTGCCTCGCTTGCACGCCCGGATGGGGCTTCGCATAGTGCGGCCGTGACTAGCACTCGCCGAGGGAACGTGCCACGCCGCCTCGGTGCTGGTGCCCGCTGGTCGCTCGCGGCCGTGACCACGGTCTTCTGTCTCGGCACCGCCGAGCTCGCGTTGCGGGTGCTCGACCTGCCGGCATCGGCCGCCGACTTCCACTTCGTCCGCCCCGACGGCGAGCTCGACCAGGTGTTCGCGCCGGGCAGCAATGCGGTCACCGACCCGGAGTTGTTCTGGCGGATCGTGCCCGGCCAGATGCCGAAGTCGGCGCTGGTGAACCGGCACGGCCTGCGGGGCCCCTGGCCCGAACGCGCCAAGGGACCACGCGACCTCCGCATCGCGTGCATCGGCGACTCCTGCACCTACGGGTTGGGCGTCGCCTACGACTCGGCCTACGGCGTGCAGCTCGAGCGGCAGCTGCAGAACGCGCTGCCGGACCGCTGCGTCGACGCGTTCCTGGTCGGGTTCCCCGGCTACTCGACGCACCAGAGCCGCGTGCTGGTCGAGCGCCACCTGGGCGAGCTCGCGCCGGACGTGACGATCTTCTACCTCGGCGCGTGGAACGACTACCTGCCGGCCGTGCCCCACGACGATCTGGAACGGGCCCGGCGCGCGAGCCGCAGCCTCCGGCTCCACATGCTGGTCGATCGGCTGAGCGAGCCCGACGCCGAGGAGTTCACGTTCCTGCGCGAGGAGTTCCGGGCCGGCCGGGCACCGCGGGGCCGCCGCGTGGCGTTGCCGCAGTTCCGCGCCAACGTGCTGGCGATGCTCGCCGCGGCGCGCGCGCTCGGCAGTGCGCCGATCCTGGTGGTGCCGCCGGTGCCCGCGTCGACCCGCACCGTGCACCCGATCGGCGCCGAGTACCGGGACTGCCTGCTGCAACTGGCCACCGCCGAGCAGGTGCCGATGGTCGACGGCGACGCGCTGTTCGCCGCCCACGCGGGTGAACCCCTGTTCCTCGACTGGGTGCATCCGACCCGGCGCGGCTACCAGCTGCTCGCCGAGGCGCTCGCTCCGCTGGTGCAGAGGACGCTGCGTCCGTTGCCGGCTCGGCCGGCCGCGGCGGTGCTGGTGGATCGCATCGAGCCAGCCGTGGTGCCGGTGCTCACGCCGACGACCGTGCGGCTGCACGGCCAGGGGCTCGGGGCGCCGGGCGCCTTCGATCGGGTGTTCGTCGGCGACCGCTGGCAGCCCGAGGTGCGCATCGAGCGGGATCGGCTCGACGTGCAGGTGCAGCGCATCGTCCCACCGGGCCGACATCGGGTGTGCCTGCAGACCGCGAACGGTCTCGTCGACGCTGGCGAACTGACCGTCGGTACCGCCGAACCGTTCCCGGTGCGCGCCGAACTGGTGCGCGGCACCGACCTGCGCCTCCGGGTCACCGGCCGCGCGTCGGTCGAGGCGCACGTCGCGGTCTGGCTGGCGCCGGTGCTCGCCAGCTCGCCGCGGGCGACGCCGATCGGGCCGTTCCACCTCGACGCGGCGGCCATGGCCGGCCTGCCGGAGCCGCTCGACCTGACGGCGCTGCCGTTGCCCCGCACCCTCGGGGTGGCGGGCGCCTTCGGCACGTTCACCGTCGAGTGTGTGGTGCCCCCCGAACTCGTGGGGGCGGCCGCTCCGGTCTTCGTCCAGGTTGCGCTGTTCGATCCGGAGGACCGATCGTTCGGGGCGCTGAGCCAAGCCCTGTCGGTGTCGCTCGCCAACTGACCCGCGTGTGGTTCGCGCACGCCTGCCGCTGCTCCCTCCATGTACATGCTCCGCCTCCTGACGCTCTCCGCCCTGCTCGTCCTCGCCGGCGCTGCCTCGGCCCAAGGCGACACCCCTTGGCGCACGCGACTGTCGACCCTGACCCAGGTGCAGGCGCCCGAGGGGGAACTCGACAAGGCGGCGCTGCTGCGCCCGGAACTCGCGTTCGCACCGCGTCGGCGCTGGGTGCTGTTCCCCGAGCTCGCGAAGGAGCTCGCCACCGACGAGCTGCCGCAGGAAGCGGTGCTGCAGGTGCTCGAGGAGGGGGCCAAGGCGATGCGCGAGGCGCTCGCGGCCGAACGGGCCGACAAGGACGTCGGCGTCGCCACGGCGTTGTTCGTGACGCAGCTGTGGCAGGTCGCGACCGGTGACGAACTGTCCGAGCAGCACACCGACGCGGTGCACGCGCAGGTCGTGCAGGCACTGGTCTGTCCCGAAGTCGGCGCGATGCGCGACAGCGACAAGCAGCGCTGCTGGGAGCTGTGCGTCGGCACCGTGACGTTCTTCGCGGCGATGCTCGAGGTGACCGAGGCTCCGGCCCAGAAGCAGGCCCTGCGGCAGGCGGCGGGGCAAGCGCTCGCGGGCCTGGTCGGAGCACCGGTCGCCGACCTCGAGGTCGGGCCGCGCGGCCTGCGTTGGAAGCCGGGCAAGCAGCCGGCCGCGGGCAAGCCAGCGCCGAGCGGTGCCGCGCCATCGGCCAGCGGTCAGCTGCCGAGCTCCGGGCCGGCGATCGAGGGCGTCAGCTGGGCGGCTCCCGCCGGGTTCACGCGCGAAGACCAGAACGGCTCGACGATCTACCGCGCGACGCTGCGCGACGTCGAGCGCGACGGCCGGCCCCAGGCCTCGAGCGAGGCGCAGCACCAGGCGGCGATCGGCTTCCTGCCGGTGCAGACCGCGACCGAAGGGCCGACCGCCCTGTTCGAGCGGGTCTGGCGCGAGCAGTTCGCGGCGTTCGAGCCCGGCGAGACGTTCGTGCACTACCGCGGCCGTCTGCCGAGCCAGCTGGTGGTGCTCTACATGGGGCGCTTCCATCGCCGGCCGAACAAGCCGCAGACGCACGGCAACCCGGACACCTATGGAGCGCTGTGGCTGGTCGACCTCGGGGCCGGCCGCTTCCAGCCGATCGTCGCGGTCGTCGAGCCGCGCGATCCGGGGCTCGGCATGGACACGTTCAAGGAGAGTGCGGCCCTGCAGGCGCTGGCGTTCCCGCTCGGCAAGGTGCTCGAATCGGTGCAGCCCAAGGCCGGCAAGCCGCCGTATCCGTCCGGTGGCTACTTCGCCGCCTCGGACCTGCTCGGCGAGTGGGAGGAGTCGAGCAGTGCGTTCGGTGGCAGCTACTACAGCACCGTCACCGGCGGCTTCGCCGGCGTCGCGGTGTCGGCGGCCTCGGGCTCGTTCGCGCTGCGGCAGGACGGCACCTACGACTACTCGTTCGGCTACTACGCGGTGAACCCGCAGCTCGGCAACTCGAGCGGGTCGACCAAGCACGGCGGCACGTTCACGCTCGACGGCGACGTCGTGCTGGTGAAGCCGAAGCAGCCGATCCCCTACGAGTTCACCTGCTGCGCCGTGGGCATCGGCCGCGTCGTGACCGGTACTGGCGACCGGCGCGTGCTGGTCACGGTGAGCAAGCACCGCGACGGCGGCTTCCAGCAGATGCCGCTGATCCCGAACGGCAACGCCTGCGACAGCACGTTGGCGTTCTACGTCGAGAAGGCGAAGTAGCGGGCCCGGCTGCGCAGAAGCGCCTCTTTGATCCGTGGGCGGGCCGGCTAGCTTCTGCCGGATGAACGATCCGAACGTCGCCAAGCGCGCCGCGGCCTACGCGGCGGCCGATCTGGTTCCTTCCGGCAAGACGATCGGGCTCGGCAGCGGCTCGACGTTCGCGTTCGTGATCGAACGGCTGGCGCAGCGCATCGCGAAGGACGGCCTGCAGGTGCGCGGCGTGCCGACCAGCGAAGGCACGGCCACGTTGGCCCGCGCCGCCGGGGTGCCGCTGCTGACGCTCGACGACGTCGACCAGCTCGACCTGGCGATCGACGGTGCCGACGAGGTCGACCCGAAGAAGAACCTGATCAAGGGCGGCGGGGCCGCACACGTGCGCGAACGCATCGTCGCCGCCGCGGCCAGGGAGCTGATCGTCATCGTCGACGAGTCGAAGCTCGTGCCGGTGCTCGGCAAGGTGTTCCAGGTGCCGGTCGAGGTGCTGCCGTTCGGCTGGCGCCATGCCGAGCGGCGGGTCGCCGCGACCGGCTGCAAGCCCAGGCGGCGCGACCGCGACGGCAAGCCGGTGGTCACCGACAACGGCAACTGGATCCTCGATTGCCAGTACGACGGCATTCCCGATCCGGCGGCCCTGGCGCGCACGCTCGACGGGCTGGTCGGCGTCGTCGACCACGGCCTGTTCGTCGGCATGGCCGGTCGCGTGGTGATCGCGAACAAGGCCGGCCAGGTGCGGATCCTGCCCTGACGCCGTTGCGCGTGCCGCTTCAACGGCACCAACGCAGGGTCGCGCCGACGCCGTGGTGGTCGCTCGGCCAGCGACCGTTCGCGCCGGGTGCCGACAGGATCGCGGCGTGCTCGGTGACGAGCCCGTGGTCGGCCAGCACGTAGTCGATCTTGTCGCCGTCGGTGCCACCGCGGAAGCCGTGGAACGTGCCGACGTCGCGCGCCTTGGAATGCAGGTCGCGGAACGTGTCGCGCAGGCCGGCGGTGTGCAGGGCGGCGAGCGGCGGTGAGCCTTCGCCGGCGTTGCAGTCGCCGAGCACGACGTGCGGCCCCGGCGTCGCCTGCAGGCGCCGGGCGACGAGCTCGGCCGAGCGACGGCGGGCCTCCGCACCGCGGTGGTCGAAGTGCACGTTCCAGACGGTGAGCGTGCGGGCGCTGGTGCGGTCGCGCAGCGACGCCCAGGTGCAGATCCGCGTCAGCGCCGCGTCCCAGCCGACCGAGCCCGGGACGTCGGGCGTGGGGCTCAGCCAGAACGTGCCCGACGCCGTCACCTCGAACCGGGTCGTGTCGACGTAGAGGGCCGTGTGCTCGCCGCGTTCGCCGCCGTCGCGCCCTTCGCCGAAGCGCTGGTGGTGGGGCAGTCGCGCGTCGAGGAACGTCAGCTGGTCGTGCAGGGCCTCCTGCACGCCGAGCACGTGCGGGGCCGCGGCGACGAGGGCCTCGGCCAGCTGGTCGCGGCGCCGCGGCCAGCTGTCGGCGCCGTCGCGGGCGTTGCCGTAGCGCACGTTCCACGACAGCACGACGAACGCCTCGGGCGGTGCGGGAGCAGGCGGCATCGAGGTGCAGGCGGCGAGGGCTGTCGGGAGCAGGGCGAGCCGGGCGGTCCGGCGGGGGCGGTGGCGCATCGGTGGGCCTACCGGCGCGGCAGCGCGATCGCTTCCTGCGGCGACAGCAGCCGCAGGCCGCGGCGCACCGCACGCTGGTACTCCGGGATCTCGTCGAGCGGCACGTACGACGCGCCGTCCGCCTGCTGCGGCGGTCGGCCGACCACCACGGTGTCGACGCTGTCGTCGAGATCGGCGGCGACGCGGTAGCCCTTCCGGCGCAGGTCGGCGGCGAACTCGGTGCGGCCGCCTGGCGCCTCGAACGAGCCGAGCAGGTGGATCGTGCCCGGCAGGGCGCGCGGCGGCGGCAGGTGTTCGCAGCCTGCCGCCAGCACGGACAGCAGCATCGACAGCCACACGTTCGGAACGACTCGCATGGCGAGAAGCGTGGCCTCGCGCGGTGGCGGCGGCAAGCCGTTCACCAGGCGAGCGTGCGCGCGGCCTCGGCGCGCCCTGGGTTCACTTCGACGCCGATCGCGTGCAGGCCGAAGTGGTTGGCGGCCGCGAGGGCCGTGCCCTTGCCGCAGAACGGATCGACCAGCGTGGTGCAGCCGGCGCGGTCGCGCAGCCACGGCACCACGAACTCGAGGGCGGAGCGGCCCATCGCGCGCGGCCAGCTCATCGCGCCGAGTTCGGGCAGCACGTCGGCGGTGGCGTGTTCGACCGGATCGGTGCGTTCGAAGGCGAAGCACAGCAGGTGTGCAAAGCCTGGCCGCGCGAACGTCGCCTGGCCGGCCGGAGCGCGGCAGACGATCTTGTGCCACAGCAGCCGGGCGCCGGCGGTGTGGGCAGCCTGCTGGACGAGGAAGCCCTTGTCGACCCAGGCGCCGTTGCGCTTGACGTCGGTCTGGTAGAAGACCGCGCAACCGTCGCGTGGGGCGCTGCGCACGACGAGTTCCGCCGCGGCGACGAACCACGGCTGCCAGCGGGCGGGATCCCGATGGCGGAACTCGGCCACGTCGGGCAGCGAGGTCAGCAGCGAGCAGCCGCTCGGCAGCGGGTTCGCTGCCAGCCACGGCAGTGCGTCGGTGCAGTGCACCGTGCGCGATGGCGTCACGAGCCGATCGCCCGCGCGTGGTCGGGCAGGTTCTGCACGATGCCTTGGTAGGTCGCCGCGAGCTCGAGGGCCTGCGCCTGGTCGAGCTGCCAGCTCGCGTAGGCGGCGCGTTTGGTCAGCTGCACGGCCATCGGCGGGTGGGCGGCGATCTGCCGCGCCAGTTCGTGGGCGCGCGGCAGCAGCTGGTCGGGTGCGGTCACTTCGTGCACGAGGCCCAGGCGCAGCGCTTCGTCGGCGTCGACGACCCGGCCGGTCAGCATCAGCTCGAGCGCGCGCGGGAAGCCGACCACGCGCGCCAGGAAGTAGGCACCGCCGTCGCCGGGCACGAGGCCGACCCGCACGAACGTCGAGCCGAGCTGGGCGGTGCGCGCGGCGAGCCGCAGGTCGCACATGCAGGCGAGGTCGAGGCCGGCCCCGATCGCCGGGCCGTTGATCGCGGCGAGCAGCGGCTTCTGGCACAAGGCGATCGTGCGCGGCACGGCCTGGATGCCGCGCTGGTAGCGCTGCCGCAGTTCGGCGGGGTCGCCGGCGAACATGCCCGAGCGCTCGCGCATCGCCTT
>JAEUHU010000067.1 GCA_016793305.1 Planctomycetota bacterium | reverse complement strand
CGCGAAGGTGGAACCCACCAGGCACCCCGGGCACAAGAAGCCGCACGCTTATGGCTGCTTCCTTCCGGACCTGACCAGGTTCACGCCGCCCCCTTGCTCGGGACCCGGCGGACCCCACCTTCGCGAGCCGTGCGAATGGCGGAGAGGGGGGGATTCGAACCCCCGGTAGCCTTGTGGGCTACACTCGCTTTCCAAGCGAGCTCCTTGAGCCGCTCGGTCACCTCTCCACTCCGCTTGCTCGCCTCGGCCGGAGCCGGGGCACCTGGGCGGTGAATGGGGACGGACCTTGTAGCCGCCGCCCGGACCGTGCGCAACCGCGGGAGTTGGCTTCCTTCGCGTGGTCGCATTCTGCACACTGGGCGGCATGGCGGCTTCGCGCGACGCACAGGACGACGCGTCCTACCAGGTGGTGGCCCGGCGGTTCCGGCCCCAGACCTTCCAGGAACTGGTCGGGCAGGACGAGGTGCTGACCTCGCTGCGGGCGGCGCTGCAGCAGGGCCGCGTGCCGCACGCGTTCCTGTTCTCCGGCAGCCGCGGCGTCGGCAAGACCACCAGCGCGCGCATCCTCGCCCGCTGCCTCAACTGCGTGAAGGGGCCGACGCCGGAGCCGTGCGGCGCCTGCCCGCAGTGCCTGTCGATCCTCGACGGCAGCAATCCCGACGTGATGGAGATCGACGCGGCCTCGAACAACGCCGTCGACGACGTGCGGCGGCTGCGCGAGAGCGTCGGCTTCGCGACGATGACCTCGCGCTACCGCGTGGTGATCCTCGACGAGGCGCACATGATGTCGAAGAGCGCGTTCAACGCGTTCTTGAAGACGCTCGAGGAGCCGCCGCCGCGGGTGGTGTTCGTGCTGGCGACCACCGAGCTGCACAAGGTGCCGGAGACGATCCGCTCGCGCTGCCAGGTGCTGCTGTTCCGCCGCGTCGGCGAACAGGACCTGCAGAAGCGGCTGCGCACGATCGCCGATCGCGAGCAGGTGACGATCCCCGACGAGGTGCTGGCCGAGATCGCGTCGGCGGTGCGCGGCGGCGTGCGCGACGCCGAGACGGCGCTCGAACGGGTGCTGCCGCTGGCGCGCGAGCTCGGCGCGAAGTTCGACCTCGCCGCCTACCGCACGCTGGTGGCCCGGGTCGGCATCGACGCGACGATCGGCGTCTGCGAGCGGCTGCTCGCCGGCGACGCGAAGGCCGGCCTGCACTTCGCGCGCGATCTGCAGCAGCACGGCACCGACGAACGCGAAGCGCTGGGCGAGATCGTCGAGGTGCTGCGCTGGCTCTTGCTGCTGAAGGTCGACGGGACCGACTCGGGGCTGGTGCCGCTGTCGGGGGCGTTGCGCGAACGGCTGGTGACGCTGGCGGCGGGTGCCGACGGCCGAAGGCTCGACGCGATGATCGCCGCGGGGCTGCTCGGCCGCGAACGGCTGCGCCGGCTCGAGGACCGCGGCGTGGTGTTCGAGGTGGCGCTGGTGCGCATGGCCGAAGCGGGGGCGTTGCCGTCGCTCGCCGACCTGCTCGCCGAGGTGCGCGCGGGAGGTGGACTCGCCCCGGCCGCGGCGGCTGGCAAGGCGCCGTCGGGAACCGCACCGGCGGCGGGTGGGGCCGCGCGCCCGACGTTCGGGGCCGGACGCCCTGGTTCCTCCGCTGGTGGCTCAGGGGCTCCGGCAGCCGCGCGTTCGGCGGCTGCGGCCCCTGCCGCCGCGCCGCGGGCGATGGCCACCGACCTGCGCGGTCGCGTGCTCGCCGCGGTGCAGGACCGGCAGCTGTTGCTCGGCACGCTCGAGCTGTGCCGCTTCGACGGGCCGAACGACAAGGGCGTCGTGGTCCTCACGCTGCAGAGCGATCGCAAGATGTACCGCGATCGGCTGGCGTCGCCGGTGGTGCAGCAGGAAGTGACCAAGGCCGTGCAGGACGTGGTCGGGCCGCACGCGTCGATCGAGTGGCGCTTCCCCGACGTGACGGTGGGCGCCGACGGCACGACGGCGCCGCCGCCGAAGATCGAGCCAGGGCCGGTGACGAAGCGGGTGATGGGTTCGTTCCGCGGGCGGGTCGTGCAGGTGAACCCGGAGGATCGGGTGAAGGCCGAGTCGAAGCCGGAGCGCGCGGAAGACGACGGCGCGCCGGTCGACGAGCAGCCGCCGGATCCGGTCGAGTAGGCGGAGCTGGCGGGTGCCGCGGGTCCACCGCGGCGCGTGCTGGGCTTGCAAGGTCCTGGTCGTCGGCAAAGGACCTGCGCGATCGCGAGGTGAGCAAGGTCACCGGCGGCCTGAACTGCCGGGCATCGGCTTCTAGCGCTGCCGAGCCGCCTCGCTCGCAGGGCGGCCCGCTCGGCGACTGCCGGGACGCCGCGCGCGGGACACTTCCCCCGCGAGACCGACGCCACCAGTCCACGGCGTCGTCTCCTCTTGCGGCGGCTTGGTGACGGCAGGAATGTCGCGGCCCGTGTGGATCTCGGCGATGCGGTCGTCGGCCACCAGGGTACTCCTCGACGAGCGACCTGTTGCCTCGCGACGCCACGAAGCTACAGGCCCTCCTCCTTACGATTCCTCGGTGGGATCCCACAACCTGGAGCCGACCTGATGCTGCCCACGTGCCTTTGCGTTCCTCTCGCTTGCTCCTTCGTCGTTGCCACAGCGGTGGCCCAGACCGGGCGCACGATGCAGCTGATGGCGCCGGTGGTGTTGGGGCAGACGGCATCGATGGTGATGGAGCATCCTCCGGCGCTCGCAGGGCGCCAGTTCGCGATGGCAATTGCTCGCCGAGCTACCCTGGAGCCTTGCCGATCTCGATCCCGGGCGTGGCGGAGGGTGTGCTACGGCTCGATCCGTTGGCCTACGGCGTACTCGGCGTCGGCGTGCTCGATGCGTCCGGAGTGAGTCCGGCGCTGCAGTTCCTGGTGCCGAACAACCCACTGCTGGTCGGTGCGTCGTTCGACGTGCAGGGTGCGGACCTCGACGGTGCCGGGCTGATCACGCTGACCGACAACGATCTGGAGATCGAGGTGGCGGCACCGCCGCCGGCGAGCCTGAACATGGTTCCGATTGCGGCGGGGATGTTCCAGATGGGGTCGCCGGTGACGCCGCTCTACGTGGCGCCGTACAACAACCAGCCGACTGCACAGCCGGTGCATGCGGTGACGATCACGCGGCCGTTCTGGATGGGGAAGTACGAGGTGACGCAGGCGGAGTACCAAGCGGTGATGGGTAGCAACCCGTCGTACTTCTTGGGCGCGAACCTGCCGGTCGAGCGAGTGTTCTGGAACCAGGCCGTTGCCTACTGCGACGCGTTGACGGTGCAGGAGGCTGCTGCTGGTCGTCTGCCGTCCGGCTACGAGTATCGTTTGCCGACGGAAGCGGAGTGGGAGTACTGCTGCCGCGCTGGAACGACGACGGAGTTCCACTACGGCTCGACGCTGGTCTGCGGCCAGGCGAGCTTCCGTTACAGCTACCACACGGACAGTATGTGCTCGTTCCTCGGGACTGCGGTTGTCGGCAGCTACGCGGCGAATGCGTGGGGCTTGCACGACATGCACGGGAACATGTGGGAGTGGTGCCTCGACAGTTGGGATGGCAGCGCCAACTACCCTGCGGGTTCGGTCTCCGATCCGTACGTGGCGAGCGGCCCCTACCGGGTCGCCCGCGGCGGCGGCTGGGGCAGCGGCTCCAACATCTGCCGCTCCGCGAACCGCAGCGGGTACGTCCCCGTCTCGGGCGACGCCGGCGGGTTTCGGGTCGTCTGTGCCCCAGTTCGCTAGTGAGCCAAGCCAGTCAGAACCAGAGCGTAGCTCGGCCTGCGGCGCAGGGGGTGGGCATGTGGCCCGAGCCAGCCGTTCGCGAGTAGCAAGCCCCACCCGTCTCCGGCATCATGTCGGCCTTCCAAGGAGCACGAGATGGCAACCGGATTCGGTGACATGAGCAGCCTGCTGAAGCAGGCGCAGGACATGCAGCGGCGGATGGCGGACGCGCAGCGGCAGCTGGGCGAACGGATCCTCGAAGGCTCGTCCGGCGGTG
>JAEUHU010000060.1 GCA_016793305.1 Planctomycetota bacterium | reverse complement strand
GCTGGCCCAGGCGAACGTCGCCGAGCTGGTGCGCGTGCGCGATGGCGAAGGGGCCGCACGGATCGTGTCGCTGGACGGGCGCGAAGTGCTGCGCTTGCGCGGCGGGGTCCTGCCGCTGCTCCGCCTGCGGCAGGTGCTCGGGGAACCGGCGAGTGAACACCCGGAGAGCACCATCGTCGTCGTCGAGACCGGCAGCCTGCGCTACGGCCTCACGGTCGACGCGCCGCCGGACGCCGAGGAGATCGTCGTCAAGCCGCTCGGCCGGCACTTGAAGCGGCGCGCCGAGTACGCCGGAGCCACGATCCTCGGCGACGGCCGCGTCGCGATGATCCTCGACGCCGCTGGCATCGCCGAAGCCGCGAACCTCGCCGCGGTCGAGCAGGACGAGGCTCTCGACGAAGTCGCGGCGAAGGCCGGCGCCGCCGATTCGGCGGAGCTGGTGCTGTTCCGCAACCACCCGAGCGAGACGTTCGCCGTGCCGCTCGGCCTCGTCGATCGCATCCAGCGCGTCGAGCGAACGGCGATCCAGGAGATCGGCGGCCGCACCGTGTTCGCCGACGGCGACCGGGCGCTGCCGATCGTCCACATGGAACGCGTCGTGCAGGCGAGCCCGGCGGAGCCGTCCGAACGGGTCTCGGTGCTGGTGATGCGTGTCGACAGGCAGCAGTTCGGCGTGGTGGCGCCGACCATCGAGGACATCCGCATGCTGCAGGTGCGCGTCGACGACCGCACGCTGGCCGAGCCGGGCATCCTCGGCAGCTTCCAGCTGCAGGACCGCACCGTGCGGCTCGTGGACCTCAGCGCCGTGGCGCGCAAGGCCCTGCCGCAGCTGTTCGCGGCCGCCGAGCCGCCGGCCGTCGCAGTGGCCGGTCCGACGAAGGAGCGTGGCCCCGTCCGGGTGCTGTTCGCCGAGGACACCAAGTTCTTCCGCGAGCACGTCGCCCGCACGCTGCGTGGAGCCGGGTTCGACGTCACGGCCGTGGCGGACGGTGACCTCGCGTGGCAGGAGCTGCAGAAGGCCGGGGCCACGTTCGACGTCGTCGTCACCGACGTGCAGATGCCGAACTGCGATGGCTTCGAGCTGACGCGCCGGATCCGCCGCGCCGAGGCGTGGGCGAGGATCCCGGTCGTGGCGCTGACCTCGTTGAGCAGCTCCGAGCACGAATCGGAGGGCATCAGTGCGGGCGTCTCGACCTACCTGGTCAAACTCGACGACGCGGCGCTGATCGCAGCGATCCGCCAACAAGCAGGGGTCACGGCATGAGCAATCGCAAGGACGGCCCGGAGACGGGGGAACACAAGCACGTCTGCTGCCGGCTCGGCAGCATGCTGGTCGGCATCCCGCTCGATCGGGTCCAGGAGATCAACCGGCTGGTCGAGCCGACCTTCGTGCCGCTGATGGAGCCCTACTTGCGCGGGGTCATCAACCTGCGCGGCAACCTGGTCACGGTGCTCGACCTCGGCGTCATCGTGCGCGGCGAACCCACCAGCACCTCGTCGAAGGCCCGTACGGTGGTGGTGGAGGTCGGCGAGGAGATCTGCGGGCTCTGCGTCGACGAGGTCGGCGACGTGGTCGAGGTCGCCGCTGCCGACACCGAGGCGCTGCCGAGCCACCTGCCGGCCCAGCAACGCCGTTGGTTCCGGGGCATGGTACAGCTGCCGCAGCAGCTGTTGCTGCTGCTGGACGTCGCGTCGATCGGGGCGATCGGTGCCACGCCGGGGCCTGCGCTGGGGGCCAGGTGAGCGAGCTTCGCCGGATCCGGGTGCTGGTCGTCAACGGCGACACCCAGCTGCGCCAGGGGCTGTCTCGGCTGCTCGGTACCCACCCGGCCGTTGAAGTGGTCGGTTGGGCGCTCAGTGGTCGCACGGCGCTGCCGAAGATCGCCGCCTATTCGCCGGACGTGGTGGTGCTCGATCTCGAACACAACCAGGCCGAAGGGGTCGAGCTGCTGGACCGGCTCGGCGATGGCACGGGCGTGCACAGCCTCGTCGTCGCACCCTCGGCTGCCAACGATGCCGTCATGCAACGTGTGAAGGGTCAATGCGGCACGTCGACCGTGGCGCGTCCCGAAGGCCTGCAGGGCGATGCCCTGGTCGCGAAGCTGGCGCAGGAGGTCCTGCCTTCCTTGTTGCGGCTCGGCCGCTCGTCGGCAGGCGGTGGGCGGCAGGCTGCCAACGGCCGCGCCTTGGGAACGCTCGGGGCTCCCGTCGCCAATCCAGGGGCCGTGGGCCTCGACACCAGGCCCGCCGTCGTGGCTGCAGACGGGCATCCGTCGGTGGGTGGTGGCATGGCGGCTCCCGCAGCTCCCGCACCACGTCTCGCACCGATGGCCCGCACTCCGGTGGTGGTCGGCATCGGCGTCAGCACGGGCGGTCCGAAGGCCCTGAACCTGCTGCTGCCGGCCCTGCCCGCGGACTTCCCGGTGCCGATCCTGGTGGTGCAGCACATGCCGCCGAAGTTCACGCAGAGCCTGGCCGAGTCCCTCGACAAGGTGTGTGCACTGCGGGTCGCCGAGGCCCGGGACGGCGATGCCGTGGCGCGTGGCCGCATCCTGATCGCCCCGGGTGGGCAGCACATGAAGATCCTCGCCACGGACCAGGGCTCGGTGGTGCGACTCACCGAAGATCCCCCCGAGTGTTCGTGCCGGCCGTCGGTCGACTACCTGTTCCGGTCGTTGGCCGAAGCGCACGGCGGTCGGGTGCTGGGCGTCGTGCTGACCGGGATGGGGGAGGACGGGTGGATCGGGTCGCGCGCGATCCACGCCGCGGGTGGGCGGGTGCTGGCCCAGGACGAAGCGAGCTCGACGGTCTACGGCATGCCGCGTGGCCCGATCGAGGCGGGCGTGGCGACGGCGGTCGGCCTGTCGGCGATGGCCGAAGCGATGGTGCAAGTGGTCCGAGGTGTGCCATGCAACTGAGACCCGGGGAACTGCCGATGCTGCGCCAGATGGTGCTGCAGCTGGCCGGCGTGTCGCTCGACGACACCAAGGGGTACCTGATCGAGACCCGGCTCGGGCCGATCGCCGAGAAGGCGGGCTGCGCCAACTTCAACGAGCTCTACTTCAAGCTGCGCTACGGCGCCGAGCCGGTCCTGACCCAGCAGGTGGTCGACGCGATCACCACGCACGAGACGATCTTCTTCCGCGACGGAGCACCGTTCGAGGCGCTGCAGTTCAAGCTGTTGCCGGAGGTGATCGACGCCCGCGAACGCATGGGGCAGCCGAAGAAGCTGCGCATCTGGTCGGCGGCGTGCAGCACGGGCCAGGAGCCGTACAGCATCGGCATGATCCTGCACGAGGTGCTCGGCGACCTGCGCGGCTGGGACATCCAGATCCTCGCGACCGACATCAGCAAGAGCACGCTCGAGACCGCCGAGCGCGCGATCTTCCCGGACCACGAGATGGCGCGCACCTCGCGGCCGCAGCTGATGAGCAAGTACTTCGAGAAGACGCCGCAAGGAAGCCGGGTCGTCGAGTCGGTGCGGCGCCTCGTGTCGTTCCGTCAGCTGAACCTGCTGACGCCGTTGTTCGGCATCGGCCCGTTCGACCTCGTGTTCCTGCGCAACGTGCTGATCTACTTCGAAGCGGCGACGCGGCGCGACCTCGTGCAGCGCGTCGCCGGCACGCTGCTGCCGCACGGCTGGCTCGTGGTCGGCGCGTCCGAGAACCTGCTCGACGCCGGACCGCAGTTCGTGCCGCAGACGCACTGCCGGGCCACGGTCTACCAGCCGGGTGTGCCGGTCGCGCCGCGTCGCTGAGGGCCGTTCGGGGGCTTCGCCGTGACCTCGTGGCACGGCGTGTTGGCGCGACCGCGCCGTCTCCCTACACTGTTCGGCCGGACCTTCGTCCACTACCCGCCATGAACGCAATGCTCGCTTGTGTGGCCGCCCTGCTCGGGGTCGCGGCTGCTCCGTCCGCTCCCGCGTCCCCTGCCACCGTGCTCGTGCTGCAGGATCCCGCCGCCCAAGGCGGCATCCCCGAGTGCAAGGAGATGCAGAAGACCGCCTCGGGCCTCGAGTACGGCTTCCTGCAGAAGGGACGCGAAGAGGCTTCGCCGAAGGCCGAGGACATCGTCGAGGTGCACTACACCGGCTGGCTCACCAACGGGACCAAGTTCGACAGCTCGCGCGATCGTGGCCAGACCGCGACGTTCGGCCTGAGCGGCGTGATCAAGGGCTGGACCGAAGGGCTGCAGCTGATGACGCCCGGCGCGCGCTGCAAGTTCGTGATCCCGCCAGCACTCGGCTACGGCGAGAACGGGGCCGGCGGCAGCATCCCGCCGAACGCCACCCTGGTGTTCGACGTCGAGCTGATCCGGGTGATCCGGCCGCCGCAGCTGCGCGCCGCGGTGCCGGCGAACCAGAAGACGACCAAGTCGGGCATGAAGTACGAGACGATCACCGAGGGCAAGGGCGAGGCGATCGGGCTCGTGCACGGCGCCAAGCTGCGCTACGCCTACTGGAAGGCCACCGGCGAATTGCTCGGTTGCACCGAGATGAACGGCAACAACCACCTCGAGGGCCAGGCCGACAAGCTGCCCGTGCCGTTCCTGCGCGAGCTCGTCGAGCAGTGCAAGGAAGGCACGCTGCTGCGCGTCGAGGTGCCCGAGCAGTTGTTCCGCAACGCGCGCGGCGACACGATCTGGGAGCTGGAGATGGTCGCGGTGCACCGGGTGCCGGCGTTCCGTGCGTGCGACAAGGAGAAGACCGTCACCACGCAGAGCGGGCTGCAGTACGAGGTGATCGAGCAGGGCACCGGGGCTTCGCCGAAGGCGAGCGACACCGTGACTGCGCACTACACGGGCTGGCTGACCGACGGCACGGTGTTCGACAGCTCGCACGCGCGCGGCAAGCCGATCGACTTCCCGCTCTCCGGCGTGATCAAGGGCTGGACCGAGGGGGTGCAGCTGATGCAGGTCGGCGGCAAGTACCTGTTCACGATCCCGGGCAACCTCGCCTACGGCGAGCGTGGCTCGCCGCCGAAGATCCCGGCCAACGCGACGCTGGTGTTCCTGGTCGAACTGGTCGACGTCAAGAAGCAGTGACGTCGCCGCCGGCGGGACCGCGTGGTCCGGCCCTGCCGAGCTGGCCCGGCTGACCGAGCTGGCCACACGCCGCCATCACCGAGCGGCCCTTGGTGATCCTCCGGCGCACCGCGAGACCGCGTGCGCGCAGCCGCGCCACGAAGGTGGTGACTTCCGCTTCGCTCGGTGCCCGCGCGATCGGTGCCGAGCCCGGGTTGTAGGGGATCACGTGCACGAACGTGCGCCCGAGCGGCTGCACGAACGCCGCCAGCTGGTCGGCGTCCCGCTCGCGGTCGTTCACGCCCGGCAGCAGGCACCAGTGCACGCCGAGCGCCAGGTTGGCGCGTTGCCGGTAGTCGACGAGTGCCTGCTGGATCGCGGCCAGCGGGTAGCGCACCGAGTGCGGCATCAGTTCGGCCCGCTGCGCATCGTCGGCGCTGTTCAGGCTCAGGGCGAGGCCAAGGCGCTTCCAGCCGAGTTCGCGCAGCGCCTCGATGCCCGGCACGTGGCCGACCGTGCAGACGGTCAGCCGTTCCTGCGCGTAGTGGAAACCGTGGCGGTCGACCAGCACCTCGAGGGCCCGCAGCAGGGCCGGCAGGTTGTCGAGCGGCTCGCCCATGCCCATGAACACCAGCGAATCGGGGCGCTGCGTGCGGCACTGCAGCGTCACCTGGGCGGTGATCTCGCCGGCGGTCAGGTTGCGCAGCAGGCCGAGCCGGCCGGTCTCGCAGAACGTGCAGGCGCGCGCGCAGCCGACCTGCGTCGAGACACACAGGCTGCTGCGGCCGCGCCCCATCGGCAGCGCCACGCTCTCGATGGTGCGCCCGTCGTGCAGCGCCAGCAGCCGCTTCGTCACCGGGCCGTGTTCGCCCGCTTCCTGCACGGCGTCGACGACCGTGGGCAGCACGAGGGTCGCCAGTTCGCGCCACGCGGCGGCGGTGCGGGGGCCCGCCCCGAGCTCGTCCGGGTCGAACGTGCCGCGCAGCACGGCGGCCGCGTGCACACGCGCGGCGAGGCAGGCACCCTTGTCGGTGCCGAAGTGGGTGCGGGCGGCGGCGGCGAGTTCGGCGGTGGGGGTGGCCAGCAAGTCGAGCGGCATCGGCGTGCAGCAGCGTAGCAGGGTGCCTCGCCCTGGCTCAGCGGTCGGCGGCCCGAGCCGGCCAAGAAGTCGATGCAATGCGCGCGAGCGCCGGCATCATGGGCGCCATGTCGTCCCCCTCGATCGCGCCCTCGGCGGCCAGGCCCAGTGCCGCGGTGGTGCTCGAGGCGCGGCACCTGTTCCGCTTCCGGGCCAACGACGGGCAGCAGGTGCCGATCGTGCGCGACGTCGACTTCGTGCTGCGCGAGGGCGAGTTCGCGACCATCATGGGGCCGTCCGGCTCCGGCAAGTCGACGCTGCTGCACCTGCTGGCCGGGCTCGACCGGCCGACCTCGGGCCAGGTGCTGCTCGGTGGCGACGACCTCGGGGCCGGCGACGAAGAGGAACGCGCCCGGCTGCGCCGCGAGCGCATCGGCTTCATCTTCCAGTTCTTCCACTTGCTGCCCGACCTGACCGTCGAGGAGAACGTGACGCTGCCGTTGCGCATCCTCGGCCAGCGGCCGCGCCGCCATCAGGCCCGCGTCGACGCGCTGCTCGAGCTGCTCGGCATCGAGAAGCTGCGCCGGCGCCTGCCTTCGGCCCTGTCCGGCGGCGAGATGCAGCGCGTGTCGATCGCGCGCGCGCTGGTCACCCAGCCGCGCCTCGTGTTGGCCGACGAGCCGACCGGCAACCTGTCGAGCAAGGCCGGCGAAGAGGTCGTGCAGTTGTTGCGCTCGGTGTGCGGCAAGCTGCACGCCACGATCCTGCTCGTGACCCACAATCCACGCGACGCCGCCGCCGGCGATCGTGTCCTGTTCCTGCACGATGGTGCGCTGCGCACCGAAGCCGAACTCACCGGGGGCCCGTTCCGTGTCGCTGACGTCTTTCATCGTCTCGAGGAACTGGGCATCTAGCCGCCTGCGGGTGCTGCTGACCTTGGTCGGCGTGGCACTCGGCGTGGCGATCGTGGTGGCCATCTACGTGATGGACCACAACACGATCCAGAGCCGCCTGCGCGCCGTCGATCCGCAGCGTGGCCAGGTCGATCTCGAGGTGCAGCCCGTGGACGTGTCGGCGACCGTCGACGCGACCCTGGCGGGTCTGCGGGAGCTGCGTGGCGTGCAGGGCGTCGCGGTCTGGGCCGAAGCGCGCGGTGTGGCGCGCGGCCCCGGCGGCGAGCTGGACCTCGCGGTGTTCGGCCTCGGTCCGCTGCCGGCCGAGGGCTTCGCCCACTACGTCGTGGCCCGCGGACGCGACCTGGCGGCGGCCGACGGCGAGCAGTCGAGCCCCGGCGTGCTGCTCGGTGAGGCGGCGGCACAGGCGCTCGGTGTCGAGGTCGGCGGCTCGATCACGCTCGCCGAGCCGCCGGCGATGCAGCGCGTGGTCTGCAAGGACGGCAAGCTGGTGGCAGTGCCCAGCGAGCCGGGCGAGGTGCCGTTCCAGGGGACGCTGCAGGTGGTCGGCGTGCTCGCCGCCGAGCGCCTCGGCAAGCGCGAGCAGCAGCGCCTGGCGGTGGTGGCGCTGCCGTTCGCCGAACGCCTGCGGCCGGTCGGCGGCAAGCTGTTCCACCTGCGCCGCGAGGAGGGCGCCGACCTCGACCGGTTGAAGCAGGAGCTGCAGGGCCGCTTCACGGTGGTCGACGCACGCAGTGCGCTGATCGGCGAAGGGGCCGACGAGCGCGCGTTCCGCAACGGACTCAAGGTGCTGGGCGGGCTGGCGCTGCTGCTCGGCATGTACGTGGTGTTCCAGACGCTGTCGCACTCGCTGGTGGCGCGTATCCGGCAGCTCGGCCTGTTGCGATGCCTCGGCACCGGCACCGGCGCGATCACGCGCATCTTCCTGTTCGACGCGCTGCTGCTCGGCGTGGTCGGCAGTGCGCTCGGCATCGGGCTCGGCATGCTGCTGGCATTGTGGCTGCAGCGCGAACGCATCAGTTCGCTCGGGCTCGGCAAGGACTGGCAGACGTTCGAGATCCCGTGGTTCCCGGTCGGCTGGACCGCGGTGCTCGGCGTGTTGTTCACGTTGGCCGGGGCGATGTTCCCGCTGGTCCGCGCCCGGCAGCTGCCGGCGTTGGACATCCTGCGCGCCGGCGGGCAGTCGCCCGGCGGCGACGACGGCGTCGACCTGATGCGCGGCGTGCACCACTGGATGTTCGGCCTGTTGGTGGTGGCGCTGCCGGCCGCCTACCTCGGCATGACGCCGCTCGCGGTCGAGGAAGGCGGCGAGATGCGCATGGTGTTGCTGCAGCTGGTCGGCATCCTGGCGATGTTCGGCACCGTGCTGCTGCTGGCACCCGGACTGACCTCGGCGCTCGGGCGCGTGCTGCTGCTGCCGCTGCGCGCCGTGTCGCCGATGGCGGCGTGGCTCGTGCACAAAGTGCTCGGGCGCTCGGCGGGGCGGATCGCCGCGTCGGTGTGCGGGCTCGCCGCGGTGCTGCTCGCGGTGCTCGGGCTGAAGAGCCTGACGCACTCGCTGCACGCCGAGGTGTCGGTGTTCGGGGCCCGCGCGCTCGAGCGGCGGGTGTTCGTGACCTGCCAGCCGAGCGAGGTCGAGGCAGTGCGCCGAGCGGCCAGAGTGCCGGGCGTGGCCGGCCTCGAGATCTTCGAAGGCGAGGAGCGTGGCGGCGGGTTCCTGCTGCGTGGGCTCGACACGGCAGCCGCCGGCGGTCGCGACCGACCGCTCGAGCAGGACCAGCGGCTGCTGGCTGCCTACGACGATCCGGCGCGTCGCACGATGGTGGTCAGCACGCGCCTCGCCAAGGTGAAGGGCTGGCAGCCGGGTGCCCTGGTGCCGCTGCGCGACAAGAACGGCGCGCCGGTGTCCTACGAGGTGCTCGCGGTCGACGACCGAGCCGGCTTCGACAGCGACGAGCGCGCGTTCGCGATCACGGCCCCGCGTTGGCTGCGCACCGACTTCTGCATCCCCGACACGTGTGTCACGCGCTTCACGGTCTGCCTCACGGACGGGGCCGACGACGAGCAGGTCGGGGCTTCGGTGCGCAGCGCCCTCGCCTCGGCGACCGGCTACAAGACCGGGGCGTTCCTCGAGGGCTACCTGCGGCGCGACATCCAGCGCGACTTCCGGCTGTTCGACCTGCTGCTGTTCCTGATGCTGGTGCTGGCGGGCGTCGGGCTCGTGAACGGCATGACGATCGCGATGCTCGGGCGGATCCGGGAACTCGGCGTGCTGCGTGCGCTCGGCACGCGCCGCTGGTCGTTGTGCGGCAGCTTCGTGCTCGAAGGGTTGGTGGTCGCGGCTCTGGCCAGTGTGCTCGCCTGCGGGCTCGGCGTGCTGATGGCGCAGGTGCTGGTGCGTGGCATGAACACCGTGGCACGCCTGGAAGCACCGGTGACGCTGCCGTGGCAGTGGTTCCTGCTGGTGCCGGTGCTGGCGTTCGGCACGGCGCTGGTCGCGTCGCTGGTGCCGGCCGTGCGGGCGCTGCGCACGAGCCCGGCGGAGTCGGTGCGCTACGAGTAGGTGCTGCGGCCACCCAGCACCGCTGGCTGGATAACGCTCGTCGGGCCGGATACGACAGCCGCCCCCTTTTCAGGCCCACGATGAAGCAGCGAGCTCCCTGGCAGCGAACCCACACCTGCGGCGAACTGACGATCGCCGACACGGACCGCGAAGTCGTCCTGAACGGCTGGATCGAGAACAAGCGCGAGCACGGCAAGCTCGTGTTCATCGACCTGCGCGACCGCTACGGCATCACGCAGCTGGCCGTCGACGCCGACCTGGCCGGCATGGCCGCGGGCACGTTCGACACGATGGTGCGCCTCGGCGCCGAGGACGTGATCTCGGTGCGTGGCAAGGTGCGTCCGCGCGGCCAGGGCAACGTCAACAAGAACCGCGTGACCGGCGAGATCGAGCTGTGCGTGCTGTCGGTGACGGTGCTCAGCGAGGCGGAGACGCCGCCGTTCGAGATCCTCGACAAGGCCGAGGCCAACGAGGAGCTGCGCATGCAGTACCGCTACCTCGACCTGCGCCGCCGGCCGCTGCAGGAGGCGCTGCAGAAGCGCGCGAGGTTCGTCACCGCGATCCGCACCTTCCTGGCCCGGCAGAACTTCATCGACATCGAGACGCCGATCCTCACCAAGAGCACGCCGGAGGGCGCGCGCGACTACCTGGTGCCGAGCCGTGTGCACCCGGGCAAGTGGTTCGCGCTGCCGCAGAGCCCGCAGATCTTCAAGCAGCTCTGCATGGTCGCCGGCCTCGACCGCTACTACCAGATCGCCCGCTGCTTCCGGGACGAGGACCTGCGCGCCGACCGCCAGCCGGAGTTCACGCAGATCGACCTCGAGATGTCGTTCGTCGAGGAGCACGACGTGCTCGACGTGGTCGAGGCGATGTTCGTGCACGGCATGAAGGAGGGGTTCGGCATCGACGTGCCGCAGCCGTTCCCGCGCTTCGACTTCTTCGAGGCGATGGACAAGTACGGCTGCGACAAGCCGGACCTGCGCTTTGGCATGCTGCTGCAGGACTGCACCGCGCTGGCGCAGAAGAGCGATTTCAAGGTGTTCAGCGGGGCGGTGGCCGCCGGCGGCATCGTCAAGGGCCTCTGCGCCGAAGGGGCCGCCGAGAAGTTCTCGCGCAAGGGCATCGACGAGCTGACCGCGTTCGTCGCCGGCCTCGGCGCCAAGGGCCTCGCCTGGGCGAAGGTCACCGCTGCCGGCGTCGAAGGCTCGATCGCCAAGTTCTACGAAGGCGACAAGGGCAAGGAACTGATCGCGCACATGGGGGCCAAGCCCGGCGATCTGCTGCTGTTCGTCGCCGACCAGAAGAAGGTGGTGTTGAAGGCGCTCGGCGACCTTCGCCTCAAGGTCGGCGGGATCCTGGGGCTGCGCGACCCGAAGGTGTTCCGCTGCTGCTGGGTGCTGAACTTCCCGATGTTCGAATGGAACGAGGAGAAGGCGCGCTGGCAGTTCGCGCACAACCCGTTCAGCGCGCCGGTCGACTGGAACGTCACCGACTTCTCGGTCGGCACCGACCAGATCCGCAGCCG
>JAEUHU010000056.1 GCA_016793305.1 Planctomycetota bacterium | reverse complement strand
CGGCACCGGCTGGAACAGCGAGTACGAGACCATCAAGATCCGGCTGACGGACTTCCTCAACAACGGCAGCCCGCTCGACCTGTCGCGCGCGCGCAAGGTGTCGTTCCGGTTCGGCCCGAGCTTCGGCTCGGCGCAGGGCCGGCTCGGCATGGACGACATCGAACTGACCCGCAAGTGACGGCTTCTCCCATGAACTCCACGCCTCCCTCCGCCACTCCGGTCGGTGCTCCGTCGCGTTCGCGCAAGTTGCTCTTCCCGCTCGCGATCGCCGGGTTCGCGGCGGCCGTCGTCGCGGTGCTTCTCGTGCAGAACCGCGGCCCCGAGCCCACCCAGGCCTCGCCGTCGCAGGACACCACCGCGAACGCCGCGGCGCCGCTGACCCAGCCGCGCCGCCGCACCCAGCTGGCGTTGCTGCACGCCGAGCGCTTCAAGGTGCAGAAGCCCTACCAGCACCTCTGGCGCGCCGATCGGCCCTGGGTCGACAGTGGCTGGATCCTGGTGCTGCAGACCGATCCCGAATTGTTGCGCCCGCGGCAAGTGAAGGAGTCGGTGCTCTACGTCGGTGCGCAGACCGCCGAACGCATCAACCACGGCACGTCCGGTCGCGTGGTCGTGCTGGTGCCAGGCGACCAGGCGCTGGCGAGCGCGCCGATCTTCCTCGGCGAAGCAGCCCTGCCGGAGGAGCTGCTGCAGACGCACATCGACGCGCAGTTGGCGGCCGCGGTCGCCGCCGGCGCGATCCCGACGCCGGCCGAGACCGTGCAGCAGGTCACCGTGCCCGGGAAACCGGCGTTCGAGACCGACTACGAACTGCGCCAGCGCGCGATCGACCTGGTCGAGATCCACTCGCCGCAGGAGAAGGCACTGATCGAAGGCTGGCGCGTGCCGCGCCTGCGCTGATCAGCGCCAGCCGCGCGTCGCGAGCGGATCGCCGTCGACCAGGTCGAAGCTGAGGTTCGGGGTCGCGGCGCTGGGCTGCACCGCGCCGGCTACGAAGTCGGGGACGAGTTCCACCAAGCGATCCTGCCAGGGGAACGCGTCGGCGACCGGCACGACCGCGCCCCAGCTCGCAGCGCGTGCCTGCACCGGGTCGGCATCCTGCAGGTCGCCGGCGAGCCCACGATGGAACGTGGCTTCGACGGCCTGCGCGTGCTGGGGATTCTGCGGCGCTTCCGGGGCGAGCACGCACGCCGGGGTGGTGTTGAGGGACAGGAGGAGCAGGAGGATCTTCATGGGCGGCACCTGCCCAAGGCTAGCACGGCCCGCAGCATCGGTGTTGCCGGCGACCGTGCCCACCCGCGAATCCCGCTCCCCCGGCTCCGATGCCGTGGAGAGTTGGCCGCCGCCGCGATTCTCGCGAGTGCAGCGGCCCAGCGGCAGGTTCAGAAGATGAACCAGGTGCCGAACGTGTAGCGCTGGCCGCGCAGGACCGTGCCATCGTCGCCGACCGGGTCGACGCGTTGCGTCTCGAAGTCGACGAACTCGATGCCGATGCCGGCCTGCTTGCTCAGCTTGTAGCGCAGGTTCGCGAACATCGTCCGGTTGCTGTCGAACGGGACCGCCGTGCCGTAGAGCGTGGTCGTCGTCGTGTCGTCGTCGTGCGGTTGGTCGACGCCGGCGCCGACGTTCACGGCCAACTGCTCACAGAGCTGTACCTCCAGGTTCAGGAAGCCGCCGGTGCCGTGGATCTCGTTTCCGTCGCCGTTGTAGTCGAGGCCGCCGCGCAGGAACTCACGACCCATGCCCTTGCCGGTCCAGGCTTCGCCCCACACCGTGAACCCGGAGATCAGCGGCATTCGCGCTTCGAGGGCGAAGAAGTAGTCCTCGACGTCGTTGCGGATCGTGCCGGTGGAGTTCGTGAGGTTGCCGGCGCGGTAGGCGGCGCCGATGGCCAGCAGGCCCTTCTTCTCCGCGAAGCCCGACCACGCATAGCGGGCGCCGATCCAGGGCATGCGCTCTTCCTCGTCCTGCAGGGTGCCGGCGCGCGTGTGGATCGCCGTCAGCAGGAACTCGGAGTCGCCGGACTTCTTGCGCAAGGTGATCTGCGGCACCTGGCTGAACGTGTTGCCGCCGAACGCCAGGATGCCGAAGTCGACCGTGGCCGGGTTCAGCTGTGCGATCGGCAGCCAGTCGAGGCCGGCGCGCAACGAGAAGCCGTCGGAGTGCACGAGTTCGACGTAACCCAGCCGCAGTCGCGGCGGGATGTTCGTGCTGGTCGTGTCACCGTAGAAGTCGACTTCGAACACAGCGCGGCCGACCCAGTTGTTCCAGCTGTTGGCTGCGGCGAAGCCGAACCGGGTGTCGCGTGCGTTGAAGTTCAGCTCCTCGTTGCCTTCGCTCGCGATGTAGTTGATGAAGTCGGGGCCGCCGATGCCGCCCTGGCCTTGGAAGTTGTCGTAGGACGCGGCGAAGTTGGCGCGTCCCCACAGCTTCAGATCGACCGTCGATTGCACCCCAGGTGCCTTAGGGGCGTCCTGGAGGTCGGGCACACCGGCGGTGTCCGCGCTGACCCAGGAGGCGCGCACGGACGCTTCCTGGGGCTGCACGCCGAGACGTTCCTGGCGGAGCAGCCGTTCGAGCTCGGCGAGTCGTTCCTCGACCGAGCGTGGCTGTTGGGTGTTCGACGGCGGCGCCGCGGGTTCCTGGGCCCGCAACTGGCCTGTGAACGTGCCAAGGGAGAGCAGGCTGGCTGCCGCGACGGCTGCCTGCATGACGGGGGAGTTCTTCGACACGGAGAACCTTGCTCGGTCAGGCTCGCCGCGGGCGGGCTCGAAGAGAGCTCCTGGGTGAGCGCCCGGGGACGGCGGCTGACCGGACGACGCCCCGCGCTCAGTGTGGAAAGTTGTCCACAGCGACGCAATAGGCTGAGGCAGGATTTCCTCGATACCACCGGGAGTTCCGGTTCGGCTCCCCCGCGTGCCTTCGAGCTAGGTCCGGAAGCGTCCCACCAAGCCGGCGAGTCCCTTCACATCGTTCGCGTTCTGCTGCACCGAGCTCGACAGCTCCTCGGCACATGCGGCGTTCCCCTGCGAGATTTCGTCCAGGCGCCCCATGGCGCTCCGGATCTGGTCGATCGTCGAGGCCTGCTGTGCGGTAGCCCCGTCGATGTCCGTCATCAGTTGCTGCACCTTGCCAGTCGCCGCGGCGACCTGCTGGAGGACGTCGTGCACACCGAGCGAAAGGCGAACACCGGCCCCGGCCCGTTGGGTCGCTGAGCCGACGATCGACGACGTCGACCGGGCCGATTCGGCGCTTCGCTGGGCGAGGTTCCTCACCTCCTCGGCCACGACAGCGAAGCCCTTGCCCGCTTCGCCGGCGCGCGCGGCCTCCACCGCAGCGTTGAGCGCCAGCAGATTGGTCTGGAACGCGATGTCGTCGATCACCTTGACGATCTTGCCGATCTCTCCGCTGTCGGACTGGATGGCCTGCATCGTCTCCTGCAGCCGCTGCATGTCGGCGAGGCTCGCTTGCACCAGGTTGACCGACGAGTCGGCCAGTTGGCGCGCCGAGCTGGCGTTGCCCGAGGTGCACTTGGTCTGTTCGGCGAACATGCCGACCTGGTCGTTCGCTTCGCTGAGCGAGCCGGCCGCCTGCTGGGCCAGCTGGGACAGGTTGAGGCTCGCGCTGGCCATGCCTTCGGTACCGGTGCGAATGGCCTGGGCCGTCGTGGTGACCTCCCCGAGCAGCTTCCGCAACACGGCCTGGAACGAGTTGAACGCCTCGGCCACGCGCCCGCCTTCGTCGTTGGAGATGACCTCCAGGTTACGGGTCAAATCGCCGCCACCACTCGCGATCTCCTGCAGTCGTTGCGCCGACACGACGATCGGCCGGGTGATGCGGCCGGCAAGGGCGAACAGCGCACCGATGGCCAAGCAGGTCATCAGGGCGCCGAGCCCGAGATTCTGCCAGAGCACGACATTGGCCGCGGCGGCGAAGCGGGTGCGTGGTACCAGCACGCCGGTCCAGAGTTCCGGTCGTCCGCCGACCCCGATCGGCTCGAGGCGGAGCACGTGGTCCTGCACGTCGAGTGTCGCAGCGGTTGCTTCCTTCAAGGCGGCCACGACCGCCGGATGCTCGGTGATGGCAGGCATGCTCTCGGCGCCGCTCGCAGTGGCGATCAGTCGTCCACTCGTGGTGACGACGAAGCAGCTGTCCTGGGACGAGGCCAGGACGTTCCGGACGAAGCCGAGGTCGAGGTCGATGCGGACGGCGCCGTGGATGTTCTTGCCCGTGGTCACGGGGGCCATGACTCGAGCCGTCCAGGACCCGTCGCCAGTCCCAGGCGCCAGCAACAGGCCTGGATTGCCGGTCGCCTTCGTGCGCAGGTAGTAGTCGCCAGCTCCGTCCTTCTGGTAGGCCTCGTTCGCGACCAGGTCGATCCGCTCTCCTTCGCCGCGCTTCCAGAGCGGTACGAATCGGCCCGACTCGTCGTGTCCGGGCGAGTTCTTGTAGCCAGCGTCCATGCCGTCGTAGGCGCCTGGCTCCCAGATGGTGCCCACGGCCAGATACTCGGCGTGCGTCGACTGCGCGATCCGGAGGATGCCGATCGCCGCTTCGCGAGGCAGGTCGAGGTTGGTCGCCGGGTCCTTCACCGCCGAGAAGGTCTCTGCCAGGGTCCGGGCGCTCTGCAGGGTCGCGTCGATGCGCCCCTGCAGTGCGGTCGCCAGCGAACGCGACTCGGCGGTCAGCGCGCCGATCGCGTCGCGCTCGGTGCCCCGACGCATCTGCATGGTCGCGTTCACCGAGACCGCACCGGTCGTTACGGCGGTGGCGATGGCACAGGCCAGCAGGATCTTCGTGCGGATTCCGAGGTTCATGGTCGCTCCTCTAGAGCGCGGCTCGACGCTGGACGGAGAACGCGAGCAATCTCACTTGGCCGGAGCGGCCACCGCCGGTTGCGACACGTTCTCGATCTTGTCGCCGTGGATGGTGGTCAGGAACACCGCGTCGCAGCCCTGGTTGTCCTGGGGGCCGAAGGCCAACGAGACGCCGCCGAGTTCGAGGGCGGAGGACTTGGCGACGGCCTCGAGCAGGGCGTCGCGGGTCAGGTTCTTCCCGGCCTTCTGCGCCATCTCGGTGAACACCTTGCCGACCAGGTAGCCCTCCAGCGAGATGAAGCCGATCTCCGCCTGCTTGCCGGCCTTCTTCATCGCCGCCTGGTACTCGGCCACCAACGGCATGCTGGCGTCGGTGGGCAGTGGCACGACCTGGCTGATCAGGCTGCCCTCACCGGCCGGACCGGCAGCCTTCAGCAGGTTGTCGGAACCCACGAACGAGATGTTGCACAGCTTGGCCTCGCGGAGTGCAGGGTCGCTCTTCGCCTGCTTCATGAACTCGGCGCACGGGGCATAGGCGCCGACCAGCACGATCGCCTGTGGCTTGCTCGTGGCGATCTGCTGCAGTCCTTCGGCGACCGCCAGCGTGTTCCGCTTGTACGTCCCCTTGCCGACCAGTTCGATCTTGCGACCGGCGAGCGCACGCTGCATGCCCTCGAGGCCGGCCTGGCCGTAGGCGTCGTCCTGATAGAAGCAGGCGATGCGCTGCAGGCCGCGCTGGTCGACGAGGTGGCGGACCAGGGCCTCCGTCTCCTGGAAGTAGCTGGCACGCACGTTGACCACGTAGCGGTTGTACGGAGCGCGCAGCAACTCGGCCCCGGTGAAGGCGCCGACGAACGGTACCTTCGCTTCGGTGCAGATCGGTACCGCGACCTTGGCCGTCGGCGTGCCGACGCCACCGATCACTGCGAAGACCTTCTCCTGCTCGATCAGCATCTTCACCGCCGCGGCACAGCGCTCGGGTTCGTACCCGTCGTTGACGGAGACGAGCCGGATCTTGCGACCGTGCACGCCTCCCGATGCGTTGACCTGGTCGAACCAGACCTGCAGGCCGGTCTGCATGCCGGAGCCCAGTCCGGCGGCCTGGCCCTTCAGGGCGCAGGCCTGGCCGAGCACGATCTCGGTGTCGGAGACGCCCTGGGCGCGGAGTACAGGGCAGAGAACGAGCGAGAGCGTGAGTCCGAGAGCGGCCTTCATGGAACCTCCGTGTGGTCCCGGGGCTATCGGGCCATGGCGGAGCTCGACCTTGACTAGGAGTTTCCCGAACTCGCCAGGTTCCCGGCTGCGCGTGGCTGCGTCACTCCGGGGCAACCGCCTTGGACCCCATGGCCGAGGCTGCGCAGCGCCGCAGCCGCTGCCTCGAAGCGGGTGGCGCCGACCAGCAGGTAGTCGGTGTCGAACGTCGAGATCACGAACACCGGCACGTCGGCCGCCGCCAGCGCCCCGCAGAGCTTCGCCAGCAGGCCGACGGTCGTCATCGGCACGACCCCGTCGATGCCGAACAGGACCTTGTCGCGCTCCTGCTGCACCGCGGTCGGCACGTGCCGCTGCGCGCAGACGACCGACAGTTCGTTCGCCGTGCGCGAGATCGTGACGAACCCGCCGCGCGCCCAGTCCGGGATCGCCGCGTCGGCGGGCAGCCGGCAGATCGCTAGGCGTTCCGGGTGCACGGTGAAGGACAGACTCGGGTTCGGCATGCGCAGATCGAAGCACCTGGAGGCGCTTTAGCATCGCGGAGTGGCCCAAGTTCCCATGGATTGCCATGGTCGCTGGATGGATTGGGGGCGCTTCCGGCGGCGGCCAGGCTGCGTCGGGGCAGTTGCGGAAGTCGTCACTACAGGTTCCTCCCGATCAGGGGACTTGCTCTCGATGACGATGAGGCGGACATGGTCGCAGCAAGAACAGAGGCCGTGCCATTCCATCGACGCCTCCGCACCCGGCTACTTGCCCCATTGTTCGTGGTCGGCCTTGTCCTGAGTGCAGCAGGTTGGTGGATCGGGGAACGTTCCAACCACGAGACCACGGCGTTGGCTGGCATGACGACTGCGCGCACCCTGGTTGCAGAAACCGCCTCGTTGCGGCAGTTCTACACGGAGCAGGTGGTCGCTCGCGCCAAGCAGGCGGGCATGGCGATCGGCCACCAGTTCGCAACCAAGGAAGGGATGTTGCCGCTGCCGGCCACGTTCGTGAAGGCCCTCGGTGAGCAGGTCGCCAAGGAGCATCCGGGCACGAGCATCCGATTGTTCAGCCGGTATCCGTTCCCCCACGCCAAAGCCGGCGCAACCTACGACGAGTTCGAGAACGACGCGCTGGCGCACTTCGACGCGGGGCCGACCGAACCATTCTGGCGCGTGGAGACAGTCGGTGGTCGTTCTGCGATCCGCTATGCCGTGGCCGACACGATGACCACGGCGTGCGTGGCATGCCACAACAGCCATGTGGAGTCGCCCAAGCGAGACTGGCGGGAAGGGGATGTGCGAGGGGTGCTCGCCGTCACCGTGCCGATCGACGAACTGAAGCATGGCATGGCCGCCGCTGCCAACAGCAATCTGCTGGCGATCATCTTCGGGATCGCCGTCATGGTCTGCACCTCGATCCTCCTGATCAGGCGGCGCCTGGAACTGCCGGTGCGGCTGTTGAACGAGGATCTTGCGAGCCTGAAGGAGCGCAACGACCTGACCATCCCGATTCGGCTCGTCCACCACGACGAGATCGGCACCCTGGCGCAAGGAATCCGTTCGTTCGTCGCCACGCTGCGCCGGATCATCGGCAGCGCCGGCACGACGGCGATTCAGGTGGGAAGCGCGAGCGAGGAACTGGAGAGGGCGACCCAAGCTGTCGCGAGTGGAGCCACGGAGCAGGCGGCCAATCTGGAAGAAGTGCGTGCGGCCTTGGAGGAGATGGCCTTCAGCTCCAAGGAGACCGCCCAAAGTGCGGCGCGTGCCAACGAAGTCGCGTTTTCGGCGCGGCAGGCCGCGGCTCGCGGTCGCGACGAGGTCAAGAGCATGTGCCAAGTGGTCGAGGCACTGCAGAAGTCCTCGACGGACATCGCCGCGGTGCTGAAAGTGATCGACGAGATCGCCTTCCAGACCAACCTGCTCGCTCTCAACGCTGCTGTCGAGGCAGCGCGCGCCGGGGATGCCGGCAAGGGCTTCGCCGTGGTGGCCGAAGAGGTTCGGTCGCTGGCCCAGCGGTCCGCGCAGGCGGCTCAGTCCACAGCAGGCAAGATCGACGGGGCCACGCAGGCCACTGCGCGCAGCGCCGAGATCGCCCAGCGTGTCGATTCGGCACTCACGGCCATCGCCGAGGGCGTCAACCAGGTGGATGAAGTGCTGACGCAGATCGCCACGGCGAGCGGCGAACAAGCGCAGGGCGTCGCCCAGATCACGGGGAGCATGGGTCGCATCGACCAGATCACCCAGCAGAACGCCGGTGCGGCCGAGGAGCTGGCTGCGACCGCCCGGCAGGCCTCCGGGGTGGTTGGGGTCCTGCGTTCGCAGGTGGGGAGCTTCGTGGTCGGTGAGGTGGCGGTCGTGGACCAGGGCTGATTCCCGGTTCAGCCCTGCTGACACTGCGCCTACCGGTAAGGTGGTCCCCTGACTCCTCCCGGTCTGCAAGGGGCCACTCGCCGAGCCGAGATACGCGCTTGTTCCTTGAAAGCCATAGAGCGCATGCGGCGTTGATTCTGGACATACTGATCCAGTTATCCGTACCCGCCCCCAGTCGCGGAGGCTCCCTTGCTTTCGAAATCCGCTGCCCGCTGGTTCTTCCTCGGCGGCACCGTTTTCTGTTTCGGTGCGTTCGTCCTGCTGACGCTGGACACCCTGCGCCGCATCCCTGCCCAAACCAACCAGGAGGCGATGACTCCGGAAGTGGTTCGGGGCAAGCACCTGTGGGATTCCAGCAACTGCATGGGATGCCACACCCTGCTCGGCGAAGGTGCCTACTACGCGCCGGAGCTCACCCGGGTCTACGAGCGGCGCGGTCCGGCCTTCATCACCGCCATGTTGAAGGACCCAGAAGCCATGTATCCAGGGCAGCGCCGCATGGAAAACTACGGCTTCGACGACGGGCAGATCGCCGACCTGGTCGCCTTCCTCCAGTGGATCGGCACGATGGACCTGAACGGCTTCCCGGCCAAACCGACGCTTGGCGCCGTTGCAGTCGTTGCCAGCGCCAGCGGTGAGGTGGTGGCCGGAACGGGCGACCGCCCCATGGTGTTCAACCAGATGTGCATCGCCTGCCACTCGCTAGGCGGGCAAGGTGGGCAGGTCGGGCCAGCCCTCGACGGGGTCGGCAACCGTCTCACCGTCGAGTTCATCAAGCAGTGGCTGCGCGATCCAGTGGCCGTGAAGCCCGACAGCAAGATGCCGAAGCTGCCACTCGGCGAAGAGACCATCACCGAACTCGTGGCATTCCTCAGCAAGCAGACCGCCGCGACCCCGAAGGAGGCAGGCAAGTGAAATACGAATCGCAACGAGTGGCGTGGTGGTTCTTCGCGACCAGCATGCTGCTGCTCACCTTGCAGCTCGTCTATGGCTTCATCATGGGCTTCGCCCACATGGGGCTCGACGGCCTGCACGACGTCATCCCGTTCCATGTGGCTCGCGCCACGCACACGAACTTGTTGGTGGTCTGGCTGCTTTGCGGGTTCATGGGCTCCGCCTACTACATCGTGCCGGAGGAAGTCGGGCGTGAGCTCTACAGCATCAAGGTGGCGTGGGTGCAGCTGATCTCGCTGGTGGTGGTCGGTGTCGTGGCGATCGTCGGCTTCCACTTCCAGTGGTGGGAGGGCCGCAAGTTCCTCGAGATCCCGCGCCCGCTCGACTGGTTGGTCGTGGTCAACGTGCTGCTCTTCCTCGGGAATCTGGCCAAGACGATGTGGAAGAGCCCGCGCATTACGACGACCAGCTGCGTGCTGTTCTTCGGTCTGTTGATGGCGGCACTGCTCTACCTTCCGGGCATGATCCCGACCGACCACCAGACCCTCGACAGCTACTGGCGCTGGTGGGTCGTGCACCTTTGGGTCGAGGGCGTCTGGGAACTGATCATGGGCGGCATCCTCGCCTATCTGCTGATCAAGCTGACCGGCGTCGATCGGGAGATCATCGAGAAGTGGCTCTACGTGATCGTCGGCCTCACTTTCCTGTCCGGCATCCTCGGCACGGGGCACCACTACTACTACATCGGCACGCCTCGCTACTGGCTGTTGATCGGCGGACTGTTCAGTGCGCTCGAACCGCTGGCCTTCCTGGGCATGGCGATCTATGCGATCGCCATGGCGAAGAAGGGTGGACGAGCGCACCCGAATCGGAATGCGCTGGCCTGGACGATCGGCTGTTCGATCATGTCGTTCGTCGGAGCCGGTTTCCTCGGCTTCGCGCACACCCTGCCGCAAGTGAACATGTACACGCACGGCACGCTGGTGACTGCGATGCACGGCCACATGGCCTTCTGGGGCGCCTACGCGATGCTGGTGCTGGCGATCATCTCCTACGCACTGCCGCAGTTGACCGGCCGCAAGCTCTACGACACTCCGCTGGCGACCTTCGCCTTCTGGACGTCGAACATCGGCATGGTGGCGATGACGCTGGCTTTCGCGGTCGCGGGAGTCAGTCAAGTCGTGCTGGAGCGCCGCGTCGGGATGGACTTCCTGACCGTCCAGAAGGAACTGGAGGTGCACTTCCTCGGCCTCGTCCTCGCAGCCACGTTGTTCGCTGCCGGAATCGTCGCCTACCTGGTGCAGTTCGTGCGCCATGGCATGCCGAAGGGCGAGGTACGCGAAGAGAGCGAAGTGCCGGCCGAGGTGACCGAGCCGGGCCGGGCTGCGGAGGCCGTGTCGTGACGGGCCTCGCGGCGGCTTCTCCGCCGAGTGTCCCATTCTATCGGGCGATCGGTCGCGAGAAGGAGATCCTGCGAGCCGCCGCGAGCGCCAACTTGCCGGTGCTGCTGAAGGGCCCCACCGGCTGTGGAAAGTCGCGGTTCGTCGAGGCGATGGCCCACGAACTCGGGCGTCCGCTGCTGACCGTCGCCTGCAACGAGGAGACCTCGGCGGTCGACCTGTGTGGACGCCACCTGGTGGTCGGCGGCGACACCGTCTGGCAAGACGGTCCCGCGGTGCGGGCGGCCCGTGCGGGTGCGATCCTCTACCTGGACGAAATCGCGGAGGCCCGCGCCGACGTGCTGGTGGTGATTCACCCGTTGGCCGACCATCGACGGCAACTCTGGATCGACCGCCGCAACGAAGTGGTCACTGCCGCTCCTGGGTTCCTGCTGGTGGCATCGTTCAATCCCGGCTATCAGGGCGCCTTGAAGGAACTGAAGCCGTCGACGCGCCAGCGCTTCGTTACTTTGGCCTTCGACTGGCCCGAACCGGGGGTCGAAGCCGAGATCGTCGCCGCTGAGACCGGTGCAGACGCCGCGACTTGCAGGAGGCTCTGCGCATTTGCACGCAAAGTTCGCAGCCAACCCGAACTCGGGCTCGCCGAAACCGTGTCGACGCGACTGCTGGTCGCCGCGGGACGGCTGATCCGTGCTGGCGTGCCGCCTCGCGCCGCTTGCGAGGCAGCCATCGTGCAGCCGCTCAGTGACGATCGCGACGTCGCCGCGGCCTTGACCAACGCCGTCGCCTTGGCCTTCTGAGCCATGGGTCTCGACGAACGGCTGTTCGGAGCCCTACATCGTTGGTGGGTCCGACGGCGTGGGGCCGCAGCGGCAGAGCGCTCGCTCTCCGTCGAGGCGCTGGAGCCGATGCTACGGCGCCTGCTGTCCCTGCTGGCGGGCGTCGACCTCGATCTCGGGTTCGGCGGTGAGCGATCTCGGTTGCGTCAACGTGCCGTGCTGCCGCGCGACGTGCCCATCATCGGGGACGCCGAGAGCACGTTCTCGGTCCTGATGTGGCGCGTGGCGTTGCAGGCGGCGGCCCACGCGACCGGTACGATCGGCCCTCCTGGTTCGACGCCGGCAGAGGCCATGCGCGACGCCCTGCCACGGCTGCGCACCTGGCTCGGAGAAGAATGGCCGGCTGCCGTCGCCTTGGAAGACGAGGCCTGCCGCCACGCCGTAGCACTCGGGCAGCCTGACGAGCCAGACTGGCTTGCGACGATCGGTGTGCTACCCGAGCCGCCCGTCGTACACGGTTCGGACACGGTGCCACTCGTCGTACCCCGGGAGGCTCTGCCGCAGGGGACGGAACGCCGGCAACAGGGCAAGCGCACCGCGGAGGTCGTCGAGCTGCCGCGGCGCGACGATGGCGGGAATCCGTTGGCCCATGTGTTCGAGAAGGTGAAGACCGCCGAGGAGCACACGGGCGGGCATCGCGCCGTGGATGGTGAGGACGAACTGGACGCCCAGCTCGAAGCGCTCGAAGAACTCGACCTGAGGCGCGTGGTCCGAACCCATCAGGCCGCGTCGTCGGTGTTTCGCGCCGATGTCGAGCTCGAGTCCCGCGTGGTGGAGATCGCCGGCGACGAGTCGCCGGGCGGTGCGACGTTCTCCTACGACGAGTGGGACGAGTCGCGCCGACGCTACTTGCCAGGATGGTGCGCGGTCCACCAATCCGATGCGGGCCCACCTCCGGACCAGGTTGCTGCAGGCGCACACGTCCGTCTCCTGGTCGCCCGACACGCGGCACTGCTGCGCTCCCTGCGGCTCGAGTTCGCTCGGCTCGCGCGTGGCCACACGCTGCAGCGACGTCAGCCGCTCGGCGCGGACCTCGACCTCGACGCGATCGTCGATCACCATGGCACCGTGGTCGCCGCGCGGCGCGGTCGCGCCACGGCGGGAGAAGGGCGCCTCTACACGGCCCGTCGCCCCGCGCCTCGTGACCTCGCCGCGCTCGTGCTGCTCGATCGCAGCCTGTCCAGCGACTCCTGGGTGCAAGGCCGGCGCGTTCTGGATGTCGCGCGGGACGCGACGCTCCTGCTCGGCGAAGTGCTGCGGGACGTGCAGCTGCCCGTCGCTGTTGCGACCTTCTGCAGCCATTCTCGTCGCGACTGCCGGTTCGAGATCGTCAAGGACTTCGACGGCGACTGGCGTCGGGATGCTGCGCGGTTGTTCGGAGTCCGGCCCGACGGCTACACGCGCATCGGTCCCGCGCTGCGCCACGCGACCGTGCTGTTGGCGCGGCAACCGGCCCGGCGCCGACTGCTGTTGGTGGTGAGCGACTGCAAGCCGGTCGACTACGACCACTACGAAGGGCGCCGCGGGGTGGGTGACGTCAGGCAAGCGCTGCGCGAAGCGAGGCGTAGGGACGTTCGGGCGCTGGCGCTGACCATCGATGCCGGTGCCGGGCCCCATCTACCCCGCATGTTCGGCCCCCAAGGGTTTCGGGTCGTGCCCAAGGTCGCGGATCTCACGGCAGCGCTGGCGAGGATGCACGAACGACTCCTTTCCTGAGTCTTGGTGTTGCGTCAGGCGCAACAGGTCGTCCGGTGTCGCCGGACTGGTTGTTGGCGCGACCGAGCAGGCTCCCCCGAACGATGGCCCGCGCTCTTGGTCCAAGTTGCCCATGGGAGCAGACACGCCAGCCGACTCGGATTCTGGGAATGGGCAGCCACAGCGAGGATCATCCCGTCCCCGAGCCAACGAGCGATCGCCGAGGTATCACCGTCGGCGGGGCCGCGATGGCCGCAGGCCTCGTCGCTGGCTACGGCGCGTTCGCCTGGATCGCCGGCCGATTCCTCTACCCGGCTCGCGACCCCCGACGTGGCTGGGTCTACGTGTCGCGAGCAGCGGACCTGCAGGTCGGCCAGAGCCTTCGCTACCAGACCCCTGCCGGGGCCACCGTCAACATCACGCGGCGCGGCAGCGGCCAAGCGGCAGCAGACTTCGTCGCACTGTCGAGCACCTGCCCACACCTCGGTTGCCAGGTGCATTGGCAGAGTGACCAGAATCGCTACTTCTGCCCGTGCCACAACGGCGTGTTCGACCCCAGTGGCAAGGGGATCGGTGGACCGCCCGGCGACGCAGGCCAGAGCCTGAAGCCGTTCGACCTGCGCGTGGAGGGTGGTTTGCTCTACATCGAGGTGCCGCTCGAAGGGCTCGCCGATGCTCACCACCACGGCGAAGTCCTGTCTCCGAGTGCGGGGCCGGAGGGACCTGGCCACGACCCATGCCTGCAACCTCGCCGTCCGCATGGCCTGCCTGGACACCCCGCCTGACCGACGGAGCGACCCATGACCGCGATCGGCAATTGGCTGAAGGAACGCATCCCGGTGCGCGGCGATCAGCTGCGCGAGCTGACCAACGAGCCGGTGCCGAACCACCTGAAGCGCTGGTGGTTCTGTCTCGGCGGCACGCCGATGTACTTGTTCGTCGTGCAGATCGTCACGGGGATCATGCTCGCCTTCTACTACGAGGCGTCTCCGAGCACGGCCTATCAGTCGGTGCGCTACATCACCGAAGAGGCGGCATTCGGCTGGTACATCCGCTCGGTGCACAAGTGGGGCGCCACGCTGATGGTGGCGGCGGTGATCCTGCACCAGATGCGCATCTACTTCACGGGTGCCTATCGCAAGCCCCGGGAGTTGAACTGGATGATCGGCATGTGCTTGCTGATATGCACGCTGGTCGTCGGGTTCACTGGATACAGCCTGGTGTACGAACAGCTGAGTTTCTGGGGCGCGACCGTCGGAGCGAACATCACCGATCTGGTGCCGGTCGTGGGGGCGTTCCTGAAGCAGATGATGCTCGCCGGCGAGAGCTACAACGACCGTACGCTGTCGCGCTTCTACGTGCTGCACGCCGCGGTGCTGCCCGCGACGATGATCCTGCTCCTCTTCGTGCACATCACGCTGATCCGGCTGCAGGGTATCACGGAACTGAAGTTCGGTGACGAGAAGCCGGACGAGCCCAGGTTCTTCAACTTCTTCCCCGACCACCTCTGCACCGAGTTGATCCTCGGTCTCGTGCTGATGATCCTGCTCAGCGCGCTCGCCACGATCCTGCCGGCGACGATGGGGCCACCTGCCGACCCGAACACGACGCCGGAGGTCATCAAGCCGGAGTGGTTCTTCTACGTCACCTTCCGGTGGCTGAAGCTGTTCAGCGGCACGGTGGCCGTGCTGAGCATGGGGTTCATCGTCTTCGCGATGTTCGTCTGGCCGCTGATCGACGGCTGGATCCGGCGGCGCTGGCCCGGCTCCGAGTTCAGCGTCTGGTTCGGCATCGTCTCGGTCTTCGTGATCATCGCCCTGACGGTCTGGGAAGGCGCCGTTGCGCACTGATCCACGGCCCACCTCTCGTCCAATCGACCCTCGAGTTCCATGAGCCTCAAGTTCAAGCAGTTCGTCATCGCCGTGCTGGGGTTCCTCTTCCTCGGCTCGCTGATCTACGTCCAGAGGATGGAGGTTCTACGGAAAGAGCACGAAACGGCAGGTCGCAGTGCACCGGTCGCGGTGCCGGCCTCCAGCCAACGATGCGTCGATTGCCACATGCAGGGCAATCCGGGGATCGTCGAGCAGTGGAAGCACAGCACGCACGCGCACAAGGGTGTCGGCTGCGTCGAGTGCCATCAGGCCGAGCAAGGTGATGCCGACGCGTTCCTGCACGAAGGGGCCCTGATCGCCGCGGTCGTGACGCCGCGCGACTGCGGCCGTTGTCACCAGCAGGAGCAGGAGGAGTTCGCGCGCAGCCACCATGCCGCCGGCGGCGAGATCCTGCACTCGCTCGACAACTTCCTGGCGGAGAACGTCGAGGGCATGCGCGGGCGGTTCAACCCGCACTCACCGACGCCTGGCCGAGGGGACGTGCAGGATGTCAACGGCATGGCGTCCGTGAATCTCGGCTGCAAGCAATGCCATGGTTCGCTGGTGGCGCTGAAGGCGACCGACGGCAGTTCGCTCACCTTCCAGGACCTGAAGCCCGGCCCCGACGGCAAGCCGACCGATCTCGCCGCGTTCGGCAAGATCGCCAAGGACGGCAACGGCAAGCCGATCTTCGACCACGCGACGTGGCCGAACACGGGCATCGGCCGCCTCAACCTCGACGGCAGCAAGGGATCTTGCAGCGCCTGCCACAGCCGTCACGACTTCTCGCCGCGGCGCGCGCGCCAGCCCGAGAACTGTGGCAAGTGTCACCTGGGGCCGGACCACCCGCAGAAGGAGATCTACGAGGAAAGCAAGCACGGGGCCGCCTTCCGGGATCTCAAGGACCACATGAACCTCGATGCGGCGAGTTGGGTGCTCGGCAAGGACTACACCCAGGCGCCCACCTGCGCGACCTGTCACATGAGCGGGCACAGCAAGAACGAGGGTCGCATCACGCACGACGTGGGCGAACGCCTGTCGTGGACCAACCGCCCACCGATCAGCCTGGTGCTCGACACCGACGTGAACGGCAAGATCGTCACCGCGGCCGACCCCGTCGAACGGCAGAAGCTGACCGCGAAGTCGGCGCGCGACAAGCGCGAGAAGATGCAGCAGGTCTGCGCCAACTGCCACACCGCCGACTACGTGGCCTCCTTCTACAAGCAGTACGACGACCTCGTCGTGCTCTACAACGAGAAGTTCGCGAAGCCGGGCAAGAAGATCGTCGACGCGCTGAAGGCCCAGGGACTGCTCACCAAGCAGGACTTCGACGAAGAGATCGAGTGGACCTGGTACTACCTGTGGCACCACGAAGGCCGTCGCGCACGCCACGGCGCCTCGATGATGGCGCCCGACTACACGCACTGGCACGGCATGTTCGAGGTCGCCGAGCGCTTCTACCAGCATCTGGTGCCGCAGGCGAAGGAACTGGTCGAGCATGCGCGCCACGCCGGCAAGACTGCGGAAGCCGATGCCGTCCAGAAGGTGATCGACGAGATTCTGGCACGCCCGGAACACCAATGGCTCGGCACGAAGTGAGCACGGAGAAACCCGCATGACTCTCGACCACTCCGGCCGCGGCGGCATCGACCGCCGCGGGTTCCTCGGCGCCCTCGGCACCGCGGGCGTCGCGGCCTTCACGACGACCGATCGCGTCGCAGCCGCGAGCCTGCCTACGCAAGACCCCAAGACGCACGCGGACCTGACCTGGGACAAGGCGCCGTGTCGCTACTGCGGCACCGGCTGCGGCGTCGAAGTCGGCGTCGCCGGCGGACGCGTCATGGCCGTGCGCGGCGACGCCGCGAATCCGGTGAATCAGGGGCTACTGTGCGTCAAGGGATACCACCTGCCAGCGATGCTGTACGGCAAGGACCGACTGCAGCACCCGATGCTCCGGAAGGAGGGCAAGCTGGTTCGCATCACCTGGGACGAGGCGATCGCCACGATCGCGGAGCGCTTCGGCACGGCGGTGAAGGACAAGGGGCCCGGGTCGGTGGCGATGTACGGTTCCGGCCAGTGGACCGTGTTCGACGGCTACGCCGCGCTCAAGTGGATGAAGGGCGGCCTGCGTTCGAACAACATCGAGCCGAACGCGCGGCTGTGCATGGCCAGCGCCGTGATGGGGTTCATGACGCAGTTCCAGAGCGACGAGCCGATGGGGTGCTACGAGGACCTCGATGTCGGTCAGGACTTCGTGCTGTGGGGCGCGAACATGGCCGAGATGCACCCGGTGCTGTTCTCGCGAATGCTCGAGAACAAGCGCAAGAACCCCGGTGTTCGGATCGTCGACATCACGACGAGGCCGTCGCCGACCAGTGAGTACGCGGACGTCACCGTCGTGTTCAAGCCCGGCAGCGACTTGGCGCTCGCCAACGGACTGCTGCACCTGCTGGTCAAGAAGGGCAAGGTCGACAAGGCGTTCGTCGACGAGAACACCGTCTGCAAGAGAGGCATCGAGAAGCTCGAGGAGATCGGGTTCGGGTGCTATGGCGAGCAGGCCGAGAAGTACACGTTCGCCGACAAGCCCGCGGACGCCACCTGGGACGACTTCGTCGCGTTCCTCGAGGACTACACGCCCGCAAAGGTGCACGAACTCACCGGCATCCCGGTGCAGCAGATCGAGGCGCTCGCGGACATGTACGGAGATCGCGGTCGCCGCACGGTCAGCCTCTGGTGCATGGGCGTGAACCAGCACACGCGCGGCACCTGGATGAACAATCTCATCACCGACCTGCACCTGGTGACCGGCAAGATCTCGAGGCCGGGTGACGGACCGTTCTCGCTGACGGGACAGCCGTCGGCGTGCGGCACTGCACGCGAGGTCGGCACGTTCAGCCACCGTCTGCCGGCCGACATGGTGGTCACCAATCCAGAACATCGGCGCAAGGCCGAGCAGATCTGGGGACTGCCCGAGGGCACGATCCCCGAGCAGCCGGGCTACCACACGATGGACATGTTCCGCGCCTTCGCGCGCGGCGACATCGCGGTCATGTGGATCCAGACCACCAATCCGTGGGTCACGATTCCCAACCTGCACCGCATCGATCGCAAGCCTGGCGACGGGCGGTTCCTGATCGTCAGCGACATCTATCCGACACCGACCACCGACGCGGCCGACCTCGTGCTGCCGTCCGCGGCCTGGGTCGAACGCGAGGGCGTATTCGGCAACAGCGAACGCCGCACGCAGCACTGGCGCAAGATGATCGACCCGCCGGGCGAAGCGCGCGAGGACGCGTGGCAGATCGTCGAAGTGGCCAAGAAGATGGGCATGGGGCACCTGTTCCCATGGGCCGGCGATTGGCACGCGCCGATGTACGAGGAGTACCGAAAGTTCACGATCGGCAACGGCAAGGACCTGGCGTCGCTCGATCAGCTCAAGACGACTCGTGGCATGTTGTGGCCGGTCGTCGACGGCAAGGAGACACGCTATCGCTATGCCGCGGGCTTCGACCCCTACGTCAAGAAGGCGAAGGGCGTGCACTTCTACAAGGCCAAGGGCTACGGCGAGAAGGCGGCCATCTGGCTACGACCGTATCACCCGCCCGCCGAGGTGCCGGACCAGGAGTACCCGTTCTGGTTGTGCACCGGTCGAGTGCTCGAACACTGGCACACCGGCTCGATGACGCGGCGGGTGAAACAGCTTCACCAGGCGGTGCCCGAGGCCTACGTCGAGCTCAATCGCGCCGACGCCACGCAGCTCGGCATCAAGACCGGTGACCGCGTACGGGTCGTGTCCCGGCGCGGCAATCTGGTGTTGCCCGCGGTCGTCGACGGGCGCGGCAAGCCGGTCCAGGGCCAAGTGTTCGTACCGTTCTTCGACGAGCGGCAACTGATCAACCGCGTCACCCTCGACGCGATGTGCAACATCAGCAAGGAGCCGGACTACAAGAAGTGCGCGGTGCGCCTGGAGCGCGTATGAGCAAGCGGCTCGTGGTCGTGCTGGTGGGCGCCTTGGCGTTCGTGGGCTGCGGCGGCGAAAGCGGCGGCCCGACCGTGGCCGTCCCGGATCACCCAGGTGCCACGAAGTCGCTGGCCACGGACCGCGCGCAGCGGCGACTGTACGATGGCGCCCCACCGGTGATTCCGCATCGTGACTTCGCCGCCGACTGTCTGTCGTGCCACACGCAGGCGGGGCGGAGCGTGCCGGACGTCGGGTTCGCACCGGCCAATCCGCACGGCGAGCGAATGCCGGCGGGATCGATGATGCGCTGTGTGCAGTGCCATGTGTATGCCATGGCCACGAGCGAGTTCTGCGACAACGCGTTTCGGGGCCTCGAGCAAGACCTGCGTGCTGGCCGCCGGCTGAACGATCTGTCGCCGCCGGTCATTCCGCACCAGGTGTTGCTGCGGGAAAACTGCGTGGCGTGCCACACCGGGCCGGGGGCGCGAGAGGAGATCCGGACACCACATCCGGAGCGATCTCGCTGCACCCAGTGTCACGTCGAACAACGGGTCACTTCCGAGTTCGACCGCTGACGCGCCGCTTCCTGCGGCCACCCTTCACCACCTCGTCCACCCAGCGCATCGCCGCCATCATGCTCGGGAACCCCAACGTCGTCGTCGCCAGCACGACCGCGTGCCGGATCTCGGCTGGCGTGCACCCGGCGGCAAGCGCTCGCCCGGCCGTGCTGTGGACCGCGCCTTCTCGCCAGGCGCCTACGGCGAGCGCCAGCTTCACGAGGGAGCGCGTCTTCGTGTCCAGCGGGCCAGCTCGCAGCGCGGCCTCGCCGAGTGCGGTGTATGCCGCGGCGACTTCAGGGAACTCGGCCCCGAAGCGTTGGAAGTGTGTCTTGTTGGGGCCAGCCGCGCGCCGCGCCGGAGACGCAGCCGCCCGCTTCGGAGTCTTGTCGTTTCGCATGCGAGTTCCACGGGCTGCCCATCCTGGTGCCGAGCCTCACGCGAGACGATCGCCCTCCTCCCCTCACCGGGGCAATACGCACCGTACCCCGGCCTGTCTCGTGTCCCATTCACCATGACCCATCCAGCCGAAACGTCTCTCTTCTCCCTTCGGGCGATCGTGGTGCTCGGTGTCGGAGTCTCGTTTGCTGCGCAGCTGAGCGCGCAGGAAACGCCCCCGAAGCCAGAGCCACCGGCCTACACCCTGCTGCGCCAGAACGAGGATTGGTCCAAGTTCCGCAGTTCCGACTCGGACTGCCTCTTCGATCGTCTGAAGCACATCGACCTGACGAACGGCGGCGAGGTCTGGATGTCGATGGGCGGGCGTCTCGACACACGCTTCGAGGCCTGGGACGGCTTCGGCTTCGGCGCGACCAACCCCGGCAACTCCGACTCGTTCCTGCTCAGCAAGTTGATGCTACACACGGACCTCCACCTCGGCGAACGCGTGCGGGTCTTCGTGGAGGGACGATCGGCGCAGGCGACCGAACGCGAGCTGCCAGGGCGCCGGCGCGCACTGGACATGGACACGATCGACCTGTTCCAAGGCTTCGTCGATCTCTCCCTGCCGTTCGGGGACGGCGACTCCGTGCGCCTGCGCGTCGGCCGGCAGTCGTTCCTGTTCGGTAATCAGCGACTGGTGAGCCCTCTCCCCTGGGTCAACGTCTGGAATGCCTGGGACGGCGCCAGCCTCGGCCTGCGGGTCGGCGGCTGGTCGATCGAGTCCTTCTTCACGCAGTTCGTGCAGGTCGACGAGACCGATTGGAACAGGGCCGACTCCGACCGCACGCTCTATGGGGTCTACGCGACCCTGCCGGCGCCGAAGGGGGGACGCGGCCTCGATCTGTACGTGCTCGGCAACACACGAGCGAACGTGACCGTGAACGGCACGAGCGGCGACGAACGACGTCACACGCTCGGGTTCCGCAGCTTCGGGGCACTCGGCGAGGGCAACGATGGGGAGTTGGAGGCGGCCTGGCAGACCGGAGAGGTCGGTGACTCCTCCGTCTCGGCGTGGTTCGCGAGCGGTGTGCTCGGCCATCGGTTCGCCGACGTCTCCCTCACCCCGCGCCTGTTCGTGGGTCTCGACGCGGCGAGCGGTGACGATCGGGCTGGTGGGTCGGTCGGCACGTTCCATCAGATCTTCCCGCTCGGTCACGCCTACTTCGGCTATGTCGACGCCGTCGGCCGTCAGAACGTGGCTGCTGCCCAGCTCGGGGTGCAGTTGCAGCTCGCGCCGAAGACGATGCTGACCGCGACCGGGCACGCGTTCCGTCTGATGGACCGCAGCGATGCCCTCTATGCAGTGAACGGCACCGTGAGCAGGAACGGCCTGTCGAGCTCGGATGTCGGGCAGGAGGTCGACCTGCTGCTGACGCACCGCTTCAGCCGTCACTTCGATGCCTACCTCGGCTACAGCCATCTCTTCACGGGCAGTGGGTTGAACGGCACGGGGCCGACCGAGGATCAGGACTTCGCCTACCTCGGGGCGGGTCTGGTGTTCTGAGGGGCGCGGGCCGGCGGCACGGGGACCCACTTGCGTGCTGCGGCCGGTTGGCGTCGAACACGGCCATGTCCCGACCGGCCCGAGCCTGTGCGATCGCGATGCTCGGCATGCTGCCTTGCTGTGCGGCGGTCACCGGGATGGAGTTCGAAGGACCGGGCGCACGTCGCCGGGCGCGCGTCGCCGGCACGCCGTTCCTGGATCTCAAGGGTGTCGTGCACTGCCACAGCCACCTCTCGCACGACTCCGACGGGACCCTCGAGCAGATCGCCGCGGCGTGCGACGAGGCCCGCATCGACTTCCTGGTGATGACGGACCATCAGACGGACGCGTCGATCCGGGACGGGGTGCGTGGCCTGGTCGGCGACACGCTGTTCCTGGTGGGTGCCGAGGTTCGCAGTCCGATCGGCACGTTGCTGTGCTTCCCGTTGCAGCGTCCGCTGCGGCGTTTCCAGCATCCTGCCCTGCTGGCGAAGGAGGCCGCCGAGCAGGGCGGGCTGGCGTTCGCGGCCCACGCCGAGCTCTGGCGGGCGCCGTTGTCCGCCCCGGGGCTGCACGGTGCGGAGATCGTCAACCTCCACGCCGGGGCGATGGCGGCGAACAAGCTCGGCACGCTCGGCACGGCGCTGTTCCTGCCGATCCACACGTTGTGCGAGCGCATCAGCCAACGCGACGACGCGGTGTTCGCCGCGTGGGACGAGGCCCTGCAGGAGCGGCACCCGTTCACGCCGATCGGTGGCAACGACGCGCACGCGAACATCCGGGTGTTCGGTCCGCTCGGCGGCACCATCGGCGACTACCGCGAGGTGTTCCTGACCCTGAGCACGCACGTGCTCGCCGAACGGCTCGACGAACGCGCGGTCGTCGAGGCGTTCGCGGCCGGCCGCACCTACGTCAGCTTCGACGTGTTCGGCGACGGCACCGGCTTCGACTTCCGCGCCGTCGACGGCCATGGCGTGCACTGTCCCGGATCCACCGTGCCGATCGGGCCGGACCTCTCGCTGCAGGTCCGCGTGCCCGACGACGGCCGGATCCGGCTGTTGCGCGACGGGCACCTGGTCGGCGAGGTCCACGGCCGGTCGGCGCGTTGGTCGATCCAGGCGCCCGGCGTCCATCGTGTCGAGGTCTGGCGCGACGGCGACGTCCCGTGGTTGTTCTCGTCGTCGATCGCGGTCGTTGCTGCCGGCGGTGCCACCTCGGGGCGCGACGCCGCGCGTGATCCTGCCGCGGTTCAGAAGGTCCAGCCGAACCCGAGCCAGATGCGCGCTTCGTTCTGACTCGGGTTGCGGGGGTTGTCGCGCCCGAGTGCGTTCGAGATGTGGTGGTAGTCGACGCCGAACAGGGCGCTGGTGCCGGCGGCGATCGGCACGTCGAGGCCCGCGCCGAAGCCGAACGTGAAGTTCCAGACCGTGCCGCCCGGCGGGATCTGGTCGTTCGCCAGCTGGAAGCCGCCGCCGCCACTCACGAACACGGGCCAGTCCTGCTTCGGATAGATGCGGATCAGGCCCTCGAGCTCGGCACTCTGGACGTCGCGCCCGCTCGTCCACCATTGCACCAGGTTGGTGCCGAGACCCAGGGCGACGTGGTCGTCGACGAAGTGACCCCAGTGCAGGCCGATGCCGGTGTCGTCGACCTCGCCGTTGCCGTCCCAGAAGAACGACTTCTGCAGGATCGGGATGCCGTAGTGCACGCGTGCGGCGGCGAAGTCCGTGCCGGCCCGGCGTTCCATGCCGGCGGGGATCGTGGAGATCCTCGGGGGGGCCGAGAGGCAGCTGGCCGCCAGCAGAGCCGGAGCGACGGCGGCGAGAGGAATTCGGATCACGGTTCGATTCGGGCGCGCGGCACCTGGCGACGCAGCTTCGGCACCAGCAGCAGAGCCTCGCGGGCGATCTTGCCGTCCATCTTCGACTTGCCGACACGGCGGTCGACGAAGTGGATCGGGATCTCGGTGACGCGGAAGCCGGCGCGCACGATGCGGAACGCCATCTCGATCTGGAACGCGTAGCCCTGCGCGTGCACGGCCGACAGGTCGAGCTTGGCCAGGGCGGCTGTGTGGAAGCAGCGGAAGCCCGCCGTGTTGTCGCGGATGCCGCTGCCGAGCACCGTCCGCGTGTAGAGGTTGGCGCCGCGCGACAGCAGGCGACGCTTCAGCTCCCAGCCGACCGTGCAGCCACCCTGCACGTAGCGGCTGCCGATCACCAGGTGCGCGTCGCCCGACGCGAACACGAGGCGCGGCAGGTCCCAAGGTGCGTGGCTGAAGTCCGCGTCCATCTCGCAGACGCGCTGGTAGCCCCGTTCGATCGCGAAGCGGAACCCGGCGATGTACGCGGTGCCGAGGCCCTGCTTGCCGGTGCGGTGCAGCACGTGGATCCGCGGATCGGCCGCGGCGAGGCGGTCGGCGATCGCGCCGGTGCCGTCCGGCGACCCGTCGTCGACGACCAGTACGTCGGTGTCTAGGTAGCGGTGGATCGCGCGGACGATCGGCTCGAGGTTGTCCTTCTCGTTGTAGGTCGGGATCACCACCAACGTGCGCCACGGCGGCGTGTGCGGGCGGGTCGGGGTCGGGCCGTCGCCGGCGGTGCGGCCCCGTTCGGCGGCAGCGCGCGCCAGGAGCTCGTCCTGGCCCTGCAGCACGCAGAGCCGCTGGCTGTCGATGCCCGAACGGACCAGAGGCTCGGCGCTGCCGAAGTCGCGTGCCACGACCAGTGGCTCGGCGAGCGCGCGTGGAGCCGGCCCTGGCACTTCCTGGTTCGTCGCAACGTGCGCTGCAGGGGTGTCTGGGCTCATTGTCGGCCCTCCGGGCCCTTGTAGCCACGGCACACGTAGATGTCCGCCTCTACGAGGTCGATGCCCATGCACTCGACCTGCACGTGCTCGGCGAGTTCCACCTTGGCGAAGCGCGCGGTCGCCTTCTCGACCATCTCTTCGCGACCCTTGGGCCGCGGCAACACGAACACCGCATCCTGGCCGAGGCGACCCTTCGGCGGCGTCCAATGATCGAACTGCAGGGCCCGCTGGCCGAGCACGTTCTGCGCGAGCGTCGGCTCGCCGGGATCCTGTTCGTCGCAGTGGTGGTGGCCGTCCTCGGCCCACAACAGGCGCAGGCTGCGACCGAGCTGGGCGGCGTCGCGGTAGTCGGCGGCGAAGAAGAACACGTTGCTCTCGACGTCGTCCTGTCCGTCGAGCCGCTCCTCCCACTTCTCGGCGCGTTCGGCGAGCTCGTCCCAACCGGTCCACGACGAACCGCGCCCTGGCGGCAGGAGTCGCATGGCCGGAGCCAGCGGCGCGGCCAGCGGCACCAGCAGCAGCGAGGCCAACGCCCTGCGCCAGGCCGGATGCCGCAGGCTGGCGCGGCCTTGCTCATGCCACCACCAGACGACACCGAGCAGCAGGGCCACGTAGCTCGGCGCGGCCCAGTTGATCTTCACCTGGATCCACAGCGACTGGAACAGCAGGTAGCCGAGCATCGGCACGCCGAAGGCCAGCAGGTGCAGCGCGCGTGCGTCCACGCGCAT
>JAEUHU010000009.1 GCA_016793305.1 Planctomycetota bacterium | reverse complement strand
TGGGCCAGCACCTCGAGCAATCGGGTCTCGCGCTGGCGGCGGTGGCGCAGGTACTGCTTCACCAGCTTGTGGCCGTCGCGCAGGGCCGGGCCGTGGGCCGGGTAGAGCGTCGTCATCGGCTGCGTCAGCAGCCGTTCGAGGCTCTGCAGGTAGGTCGCGAGGTGGCCTTCGGGCGGGTCGACGATGATCGTGCTGACCGTGGACAGCATGTCGCCGACCAGCACCGTGCCGTAGCGCGACTCGCGGAAGCACAGATGGCCGCGGTCGTGGCCGGGCGTGTGCATCGCCAGCAGCTCCCAGCCCGAACGGCCGTCCGGCGCGCGGCCGAGCGGCACCTTCATGCCGTCGTCGAGCGCCGCACCGGGGCGGAAGCCCGGTTCGAGCCGGCTCAGTGTCAGCGGGTGGCCACGCACCGGCAGGTCGAGCGCCTGGCTCAGCGCCACGACGCCGCCGACGTGGTCGGGGTGGTGGTGGGTGACCAGGATGCCCTCGACGACCGCACCGTCGCGGGTCAGTTCGCCGAGCAGGTCCAGCAGGCGCTGCTGCTCGTCCGGATAGGGCGAGCCCGGGTCGACGACCCACAGCCGTTCGTGGCCGACGAGGTAGCAGTTGGTGGTCGTCGCCGGCGGCAGCGTCGGTGTGCGCAGCGGCGCCAGCACCACGCCGGGCGAGAAGCGCACTTGGTGCAGGTGGCCTTCGCGGTAGCCGTTCGTGGTCGCGGCGATCTCGCGCGCGAAGTGCTCGAAGTCGGCGGCGCGGGCCAGGTGCTGCAGCAGGATCACCACCGGCGGGACCAGGTCGAGATCGCCGTTGCGCCACGACGCGAGGGCCTGCTGCGGCAACCACCAGCGGCCTTGCGTGAGTTCGCCCGGCCACACCTCGGGGCGCACGCCGGCGGTGCCGGCGAGGCAGTCCTCGACCGCCGTGTGGAAGAACGCGGTGTCGTAGCGCACCGGCGCGAACGGCGGCGTCTCGATGCGGCACAGCTCGCGCATCGGCAGTGGCGGCACGCTGCCGGCGATCATGCCGGGCCACGGCGACGGTCCGCGGATCGCCCGGTCCTTCTTCTCGTGCTCGAGCAATTGCTCGCGCAGCTTCGCCAGTGCGTCGCCGCCGGTGCGGTTGGCCGGCAACTGGTGGCGCACGAGCCCGGTCTCCTCGAACAGTTCGCGGTGCGCGCAGGCCTGCAGCACGGCGCTCTCGTCGTCGCCGCCGAGGCGCAGGTCCTCGTCGGCGACGGTGCCGCCCGGCAGCGCCCAGTAGCCGCCGAAGAAACGCAGCTCGGGCGAGCGCTCGACCAGGTAGACGGTGCGTTCCTGACCCTGGCCTCGGGTCAGCAGCAGGGCGGTGGCGGTGCGTCGGCTCATTCGGGGGCGAACAGGCTAGCCCCTCTGCCGGTCTGGTTCACGGGTGCTTCAGGTTGGTCAGGGTCAGCAGCGCCATCGCGGTGCCGTAGCTGCGACCGAGCTCGTGGCTGTCGAGGAAGCTGCCGTCGAGCTCGGGCACCTGCTGCAGCAGCGTGAGGAAGCGCTGCCAGTGGGCCGAGCGCTCCTCCTCGGGCAACAGCAGCACGGCCTCGGTCGCGTGGTAGACCGAATGGAAGAAGAAGAACCCCGCCAGCTCCCCGTCGCTGTGGAAGTCGTTGCGACGCACGGTCTCGAGCCGCGCCATGTGGTCCCAGAAGTTCTGCAGTGCGAAGCGCAGCTTGTCGAGGTCGCTGCGGCCGAGCTGCAGCAGGGCTCCTTCGCACAACGGCATGCGCCCGGCGGCGTCCTTCAGGCTGCCGTCGCCGCCGCCGGCACTGCCGCCGTAGACGTAGGCGCCGTTCCTGGTGCGTGCGGTCAACAGGGCTGCCGCGGCCTTGTCGGTGACCTCGGTCGGCACGGTGGCGCCAGCCTGGCGGGCGGCGAGCAGCTCCTGGACCACGGCGCCGGTGGCGAACGCGTTCTCGTACTCGTGCGCGAAGAAGCCGCTCGGCCGCTGGCGCAGCGCCGCCGCGGCGACGATCTCGTTCATGCGGTCGACGTGCGCCTTGCGCAGTTCGCCGTCGGCGGCCGTGGCACGCCGCGCGAAGTACATCAGCCGGTAGGCGTCGCTGTAGCAGTCCTCGTTGACGCCGCGGTTGAGACGCTTCGGATCGAGCAGGAACGCCTCGCCGCGCTGCAGAGCCAGGTCGATGCGCGCCTGCAGGTCGGGGTGCGCCTGCCGGTGTTCCCACAACGCCGTGCACGCCAGTGCGGTGATCGCGACCCAGACGTTCGGCGTGATCTCGCTGTTCGGCCAGTAGGCGTAGCGCGAATCGGCGAAGCCGCCGTCGTCGCGTTGCTGGGCCAGCAGGAACAGTACACCGGTGCGCGCCATCGCCGTCGCGGTCATCGCCTCGCCCTGCCAGCGTGTGTCCTTCGGCAGCCCGTGCCAGGCGGCTTCCGGCAGCACCGCCAGCGACTCGAAGCCGGTGAACGCGGCGCCGATCGGGCGGTCGTCCGGGCCGAGCGTGGTGTTGGCGAGCGCGCGCTTGCCGAACGGCGTGCCCGGGTGCTTCTGGGCCACCAGCTGGAAGCGCCGCATCGCCGCGGCCTCGTCACCGAGCTGCAGCGCGTTCACGGCGTGCCAGTAGCCGGCTTCGGCGGCGCGAGGGCCGCCGCTGCGCCAGCCCTGCTCGAGGTGGCGCTGCGCGTCGAGTCGTTCGCCGCGCAGCGTCAGCAGCAGGCCTCGTTCGGTGGCGAGGTCACCACGCTGCGCTTGTTCCTCCTTGCCGGGACGGCGTCGTCGCCCGCCCTCCGCCGGAGCGCTGCCGCCGAGGGCCAGTTCGGCCTTGCCGACGCTGGCGAGCGCCTGGTCGTACTGGTGCAGCAGGCGCTGCAGCCGCGCCAGGGCCAGCCAGTCGGCAGCGGTCTTGGTCTCCTGCTCGACGAGGCGCTTCAACGCATCGCGCCAGCGGCCGACGCGGCGCAGGCCGTCGGCGTCGTCGCCGGCGAGCTGCACCTGCTGCTGCTCCAGCACGCGCACGCACAGGTCGGCGAACCACGGCGCGTGGAACGTGCGGATGCGTTCGACGAAGTGCACGACCTTGCCGTCGCCGTCGAGGAACACCACCGCCGGCTCGACGAACGCGAGTGGCTTGAGGCCGAAGTGGTCGCTGAGCTTCTGGTCGATCGTGCAGCGCAGCGGCACGAACGCGTGGCTCGTCAGCTCGGCGAGGTCCGGGTCCGACCACAGCACCTGGCGCGCGTAGACGTCGAGCACCGGCGAGCGGTAGAGCTGGTTGCCGCCGAGCGTCTTCTCCTGGATGCGGTGCACGTACCACAGCACCAGCGTGCCCTTCGCCTTCGCCGCCGCACACGCTTCCTGGACCAGCGCCATGCGATCGACGCCGGGCCGCACCCGCACGCGCTGGTTGTCGAAGAACTCCTGGCCGTCGTGTCGCCACGGGATCTCGTCACCGAGACCGAGGTGGGCGGGGGGAGCCGTGGTCGCGGGGGCCGCAGGGGCCTCGACCGCGTCCTGCTGGGCCTTGGCGGCGGCGACGAACGAGAACGCGGCGAACGCGCCGAGGGCGATCGCCCGGCGCACGACGAGGGAACGGGACATCGGTGGGGCTCCTTGCCGCGGGCGGGACCACGCGGTCGTTCGAGCCTACTCGTCGTCGCCGTCCGCGTCGTCGCGCAGCTTGCGGATCGCTTCGCGCTTGCCGAGCACGACCACCCGCCAGCCGGGCTGCAGCACCAGTTCGGGGGTCGCCGCCAGCACGTCGTCGCCGCGCGGACCGGGTCGCAGCGCCATCACGACCACCAGATCGCGCACGCTCGCCGGCGGCAGCGCGTCGACGGCGAGGCCGGCCCAGGTGTCGGGCAGCGGCACGGTGCGCAGTTCGTGGTCGGCCGGCAGTTCGAGTTCTTCGGGGCCGACGGCGATGCGGCCCGAACGGCGTTGCTGGCCGAGCACCTCGTCGCCGAGGGTCGTCAACACGTCCTGGTGGCGCACCCGGCCGAGCAGACGTCCCGTTTGGCCAGCACCCGCCTGGCCGGCGACCACCGCGACCTCACGCAGCTCGGGATCGTCGAACAGCGGCAGCACGGTGGCGATCGACTGGTCGGCGGTGGTGGTGACCACCGGCCGCGTCAGGTCGGCGGCGATCACCACCGAGGTCAGGCTCGGGTCGTTGAGGAAGTTCTTCACGTCCTGCAGCTCGATGCGGCCGGTCAGCCCGCCCTGGCCGTCGACCACGTAGATCGTGTCGCCGCGGAACGTGCCCAGCAGGCCCATCACCTCGGCGAAGCCGGCGGTGTCGCGCACGGTGCGCGTGTCCTGGCGCAGCACGTCGCGCACGTAGGTCGAGCGGATCGCCAGGTCCTCGACCCCGGCCGGCAGCTGTTCGCCCTTCCGCTTGATCGCCGCCGTGTAGTAGCTGTCCTGGTCGATCAGCGCCGCGGTGATGCTGCCGACGATGCTGCACAGCATCACCGGCAGCGTCAGCTCGTAGTGGCCGGTCAACTCGAACACCAGCACCACCGCGGTCACCGGCGCGTGCATCGTCGCGGCGGTGAGCCCGGCCATGCCGACGAACACGAACGTCGCGGTGTGGCCCGGCGCCAACGGCGTCAGCTGGCCGAGCACCTGCGCGAACATGGCCCCGAACGCAGCCCCGATGACCAGGTTCGGCGTGAAGATGCCGCCGAGCCCGCCGCTGCCGACGGTGGCGATCGTCGCCACCTGCTTCCACAGGAACAGCGTCAGCACGACGCCGAGGCTGGTGGTCCCGGTGGCGCACTCGCGGATCACGTCGATGCCGTTGCCCCACGCCTCCGGCATGAAGATGCCGATCGCGCCGACCACGAGCCCACCGAGCGCCATGCCGAGCGGCAGCGGCAGGCGCAGCGCCTGGAACAGGCTGCGGCCGCGGTCGAGGCCGGCGCGGAAGAAGATGCCGCCGACGCCGCACAGCACGCCGAGCACCACGGCGGCGAGGATCAGCTGCGGCGACAGGCTGGCGACGGCGTTGGCGTCGCTCTGGTAGACCGCGACCTCGCCGAGCCACTGCTTGCGCACGATGGTGGCGAGCACCGAGGCCACGACCACCGGCGCGAACACGTCCATCGCGAAGTTGCCGAGCACGACCTCCATCACGAAGATCGCCGCGGCGATCGGGGCGTTGTAGGAGGTCGCCATGCCGGCGGCGACGCCGCAGCCGATCAGCACCGCCCGCGACCGGGAGCCGACCTTGGTCCAACGCGCCACCAGCGCCGCGACCAGCGCCGCGAGCTGCGAGTTCGCACCCTCGCGGCCGATCGAGCCACCGCTGCCGATCGTGCTGGCCGACGACAGCAGCTGCACCACGTTGTCGCGGAACCGCAGCGCACCCTTGCGCAGCTGCACCATCACCACGAGATCGGCGAGGCCGAACGGCGGCCGCTTGCCGCGCAAGAGCAGCAGCAGCAGGCCGGCGAACGCACCGCCGGCGGTCGGCACCAGCAGCGTCTGCCACCACGCGAGATCGCGACGCACGGCCTCGGACAGCGACTCGGTCTGCTGCCCGGGTCGCACCGGATCGACGTCGAGCAGTCGTCCGGTCAGCAGCGACTGCATGCCGTCGAGGCTCTGCTGGAACAGGCTGCCGAGCAGCCCGCCGGCGACACCGATCCCTGCAGCGAGCAGGAAGATCGCGAACGCGCGCAGCGGCAGGCCCTTCGATTTCGGCATCGAGGCGGGCAAGGGTCGGGTGGGCCGGGGCCGCCGTCAAGAACGCGCTCCGATCCCTCGGAACCGGGCGGCGGGTGCCAGGGCTCAGGGTTCGACGAACAGGCGGTAGCCGACGTTCTGTTCCGTGCGCAGCAGCTTCGGCCGCGCCGGGTCCTCCTCGATCTTGCGCCGCAGGGCCGACATGTAGACCCGCACGTAGTGGGCCTCGTCGAGGTGCTGTTCGCCCCAGACCTCGCGCAGCAGCTGGCGGCGGGTCACCACCCGGCCGGCGTTGCGCACGAGGCTCAGCAGCAGCCGGTACTCGATCGGCGTCAGCTTCACGACCTCGCCGCGCACGGTGACCTCGTGGCGGTCGCGGTCGACCCGCAGCGCGCCGGCCACGAACAAGCCCTTCTCGCTGGTGCCGGCGGCGGTGCGCGCGAAGTGGCGCTGGGCGACGCGCAACCGGGCCAGCAGTTCGCTGGTGCCGAACGGCTTGGTGAGGTAGTCGTCGGCCCCCGCGTCGAGCGCTTGGACCTTGTCGCTCTCCTGGTGGCGCGCCGAGACGACCAGGATCGGACCGGCGAACCAGGTGCGCAGGCCGACCACGACCTGCAGGCCGTCGCCGTCGGGCAGGCCGAGGTCCAGCAGCACGACGTCTGGGCGCCGTTCCTGGGCGAGTGCCAGCGCCTCCTGCGCGGTGGTCGCCTCGGTGATGCGGTAGTTGTTCACGCGCAGCGTCACGCGCAGGAAACGGCGCATCGCCTCTTCGTCCTCGACGACCAGGATCTGCGGGCCGGTGGCGGTGGAGGGGTCGTTCATGCGAGGTCGCCGTCGCGCGCGGGCGGAGCTGGTTGCAAGGCTGCGGGAAGGTTGGCGACGAACACCGCGCCACCGCCTTCGCGCTCCTCGACGTGCACGTCCCCGCCGTGCAGGTGCGCGATCGCGCGGCAGATCGCGAGCCCGAGCCCGGCGCCGGCGGCGTGGCGGTGGCCTTCGCCGCGATAGAACTTGGTGAACACCTGTTCGCGCCGTTCCGCCGGGATGCCCGGGCCTCGGTCGGCGACGGACAGGCGCACGCTGGTCGGCGTGCAGCGGGCGGCGATCGTGATCGGACTGCCGGTCGGGGTGTAGCGCACCGCGTTCTCGATCAGGTTGACCAGCAGTTGTTCGACCAGGGCTCCGTCGACCTGCGGCCACGGCAGGTCGCTCGGCACGTCGAGGTCGATCGGCCGGTCGGTCAGCAGGCTGTCGACGCGTTCCAGGGCGCAGCCGACCACTTCCTCGAGCGAGCACCAGTCGCGCCGCGCCTCGAGGCCGCCCGACTCGAGTCGCGTCAGGTCGAGCAGGTTGCGCACGTGGCGCTCGAGCGCTTCGGCGTCGTCGCGGATCGCGCCGAGCAGTTCGTGGCGGCTGTCGTCGTCGAGCTGCGGTCCGTTCTCGAGCATCGTGGTGACGGCTCCGGTGATCGCCGCGAGCGGCGTGCGCAGGTCGTGGCTGACCGAGCTCAGCATGACGTTGCGCAGGCGTTCGTCCTCGGCCCGCTGGTGGGCGTGCTCGGCGCGCGCGTCGACGACGACGCGGTGCAGGGCCACGGCGATGTTGTTGGCGAACGACTCGACCAGCTGCACGTCGTCGCTGGCGGTCAGCGGTGTGTTGCCCACGTCGAGCGCGAGCACGCCGACCACCTCGCCGGTGACGACCAGCGGCTGCAGCAGCAGGGCGCCGGTGCGCTGCGGAGTGCCGGTGCTGGAGCAGACCGTGAGCGCCTCGGCGTCGGCCACCGACCAGGAAGCGGGGATCGGCCGAGCCGCGGCGGTGTCGCCGTGGGCGCCCGACAGCAGCGTCCCGGGGGTCCGGAACGCGCGTTCGACGTGGTGCGGCACCAGCCGTTCGACGTCGGCCTCGGTCTCGGCGCCGGCCAGCGCGCGCGACAGCTCGTAGAGCGCCCGGCTGCGCCGTTCGCGCGACTCGGTGGCCAGCAGCTCGGTGCGCAGCTGCGACGTCAGCGTCGACACGATGATGCCGACGACGATCATGATGGTGAAGGTCTGCAGGTAGGTCAGGTCCGCCATCACGAACGAGTAGCGGTTCGGCACGAAGAAGTACACGAACGCCGCGGTGCCGACGATGGTGGTGGTGATCGACGGTCCGCGGCCGAGGCGCACCGCGGCGATCACCGTCGCCAGCAGGTAGACCATGATCAGGTTGGCGAGGTCCTCGAACGGGTACAGCGCGAACGCGATCAGGGTGGCGATCGCGACGACGACCAGCGCGTAGACGTACGGGTGGCGCGGTTCCGGGCCGACGTTCAGCAGCCGGTGCAGCGGCGAGCTCGAGCGCTTCGAGCGGCCGTTGCCGGCCGCGGGCATGGTCGTCGTCACGGATGTGCAGCATCGGCGGTGGCCGCGACGGGGGCAACGGCTCGCTGGCGAGGTGCGGGGGTGGCGGTGGGGGCCGTGACCTCAAGGGCGCATCAAGGCGGGCGCCTTCCTGTCTTGACCGCATCGAATCCAGTACGGCTTCGGCTTCTCGACACGCTTCTGAGCTCTGCGACGGGCCCTGGCCCTGCGGGCGCCGAGGGCGTCCTTATGCAGTCCTTATGCGTGCACCGCCGTTCCTGACGCGGCTCCCATCGAGCCCTCGCCCAGGGGGGGGCCAGGATGCGGCCATGGTGCTCCATGGCCGATCCGATCGCCGTCCTCGCCGTGTCCAGCTGCTTCCTGCTGCCCTTCGTGTTCGTTCGCTGGTTCGCGACGCTGTGGCCGGCGCCGGACGAGCCGGACGCCGCCGGCTCCTCGCGGTCGCAGCACTCGTGAGCCCGGCTGCAGTGCTGGCCCAGGAACCGCCGCAGGCCGAACCGCCGCGCCGCGCCCTGCCGGCACCGCTGGCCTCGCCGCCGTTCCCGTCCGCCGAGTGGCAGGGCTATCCCCTGGTCGGCGTGCCGCCGTCGACGACGACGTGGCCCACGACCGCCCTGCTGCACGAGCTCGTGCCGGCGCTGGCGCCGCGGCTGCGCGCCTACGGCTGGGCGACCACGTCGGCGAACCTGAGCAGCGCCCGCGACTCGAACCTGCCGTCGTCTTATTGGCTGGTGCCGAACAGCGTGCAGCTCGAACAGGGCGTGGTGCGGTTCGAGCGCGAGGTCGACAGCGTGCAGCAGGACCACGTCGACTGGGGCTTCCGCGCCACGCTGCTCTACGGCACGAACTACCGCTGGATGACGGCCGGCGGCTGGTTCAGCGAGCAGTTGCTCGAACGCAACGAGCTGTACGGCTTCGACGCGACGGAGCTGTACCTCGACCTCTACGTGCCGGGCCTGGCCGACGGCTCGATCCTGCGCGTCGGCCGCTGGGTCGCGTGCCCCGACATCGAGACGCAGTTCGCGCCGGACAACGCGATGGCGACGCATTCGCTGCTGTTCACGCACGACACCTACACGCAGACCGGCGTCATGCTGACGACGATGCTGGATCGACAGTGGAGCGTGCAGGCGGGGCTGCACGCCGGCACCGACAGCGCGCCGTGGTTCGAAGGCGCGGTGCTGACCGGCATGCTCGGCGTGCGGTGGGTCGCGGCCGACAACGACGACTCGCTGTACGTGGTGTTGAACGCGATCAACGACGCACGCTTCCAGCGCTTCGAACAGGACGGCCAGCCGTCCGGCGCCGACAACTTCAACTACCTCGTCGGCACTTGGCAGCACCGGGTCGACGCCGACCTCCACACCAAGACCGAGGGCTACGTGATGTGGCAACGCGACGCGGTGGTCGGCGGCCGGCCGAGCCTCGGCCCGGTGCGCTCGTTCGGCGGCGGCGGTGGGCTCGGTGCCGACATCCCGGGCACGACGTGGACCGGCGGCGTGCTGAACTACACGTCGCTGCGCCTGTCGCCGCAGACGTTCGTCACGCTGCGCAACGAGTGGTGGCGCGACACCGACGGCGCGCGCAGCGGCTTCGCCGGCAGCTACACGAGCCACGGTGTCGGCCTCACCTGGAACGCGACCCCGTCGCTGCAGGTGCGGCCGGAGGCGGTCTACTACCGCAACTGGGACAACCGCGCCTTCGACCTCGGCGAGGACCAGGGGCTTTGGGTGCTCGGCTTCGACGTCACGGTGCGCTTCTGAGCCAGAAGGCTCCGTATGCTGTCCTGGCCTGCGTGAATCGCACCGTCCCTCATCGTCCGATCCGCCGCGAGGTCGCCGAGATGCTGGCGATCGTTGCCGGAGCGGTCGGCCTCGCGGCGCTGACCCACGCCCCGGGCTCGCTCGCGACCGAAGCGATGGTGCTGGTGCTGGGCATCGTCGTCGTCGCCTTGCGGTGCCGCAGGATTCTCGCGACCGCAGCGGTGCTCGTGTCGTCCTTGGCCTTCAACGTGTTGTTCACGGAGCCGCGCTGGTCCCTGACGATCGCCGATCGCAACGCGCTGGCCGCGTTCGTCGTGATGCTGGTGCTGGGCCTGCTGATGTCCACGTTGGTGGAGCGTCTGCGCGCCAGTTCTGCTGCGGCCCACTCGAGAGCCGAGGAGCTCGCCAGCTTGAACCAGCTCGCCCGGGCTCTCGCGGTTGCCGACGACGAACGCGCGGTGGCGCAAGCGCTGCTCGACCACCTGGTCGGTGTCGTCGATGCGCCGCTGGTGCTGCTGTTCGCAGGCCAGGGGTCGTCGAGCCGTCCGTCTGCGGCGGTGGTCGTCGGCGACGACTGGCTCGGTGAGGCCGGTCGACACGCGTTGATCGCGCGCATGGACGGTGGCACGGTTCCAGGGACTCCTGGCCCGGTCGCCAGTGCTCCGATCGGCCTGGCCGAGGTCTCGGTAGGGTTGTTGGCCTGGCGGAGCGACGCGGCCGACGCGTCGACGGCGCTCGCGGGCCGCCTGTCGACGGCCCTGACGCAGGCCGCCACGGCGATCGAGCGGCTGCGCGCCCAGACGGCCGAACGCCAGCTGCACGAGGCGGCGGCGAAGGAACGGCTGCGCAGCACCCTGCTGGCGTCGGTGTCGCACGACCTGCGCACGCCGCTGGCGTCGATCACCGGTGCCGCCAGTTCCCTGCTCGACGACGGGGCAGACCTGCCGCCCGCCGAGCGCACCGCCCTGCTCGCCGGCATCGTCCAGGAGTCGCAGCGACTCAACGAGCTGATCGCCAACCTACTGTTCGCGACGCGGCTCGACGCCGGCGACGTGGTGCTGCGCGCCGAGTGGACGAGCCTCGAGGAGATCGTCGGGGCGGCGGTGCGCCGCGCTCGCACGCAGTCCCGCAGTGGTCGCATCCAGGTGGTGCCGGCGGCGCTGCCGTTGCTGCAGGCCGATCCGGTGCTGCTCGAACAGTGCGTGTTCCTGCTGCTCGACAACGCGGTCCGTCACGCCCCGCAGGAGGCCCACGTCGAGGTGCGGCCGTTCGTCGCCGACGGCCGGGTCGGCGTGGACGTGCACGACGACGGTCCTGGTGTGCCGCCCGAGCTGCGCGCCCGCTTGTTCCAGCGCTTCGAGCGCGGCCCACGCAGCAGCGGCCTCGGCCTCGGCCTTGCGATCGCGGCCGCGATCGCGCGCGCGCACGGGGGCTCGCTGCGACTGCACGACGTCGAGCAGCCAGGGGCGACGTTCCGGCTGGAGCTGCCAGTGCCGGTGCAGCCGGGCGACGTCGCCGGCCACGAGGCCGATCCTTCCGGAGGCGAGCCATGAACGAACCCACAGCGGTGTGCACCGCGAACGCCTTGATCGTCGAGGACGAGGCGCCGATCCGCCGCTTCCTGCGCACGGCGCTGGCGGCTCGTGGCTACCGGGTCGACGAAGCGGACACGCTGCAGGCGGCCCGGCTCCAGGTCACGGCGCGCCCACCGGACGTCGTGCTGCTCGACCTCGGGCTGCCGGACGGCGACGGCATCGAGCTGGTCCACGAGATCCGCGGCTGGTCGCAGCTGCCGATCGTCGTGTTGTCGGCGCGCGACCAGGAGTCGGTGAAGGTGGCGGCCCTCGACGCCGGGGCCGACGACTTCCTCACCAAGCCGTTCGGCGTGCCCGAGCTGCTGGCGCGCTTGCGCGTGGTGTTGCGGCGCCGGGCGCGCAGCGAGGTCGACGAGGTGCCGGTGGTGACGTGTCGAGGCTCCGACGGTCGTGGCTTCCGCCTCGACCTGGCCCGCCGCCAATGCCATCTGCTCGGCGAGGGCGGCGCCGACGTGAAGTTGACGCCGACCGAGTTCCGGCTGCTGGCGACGCTGGCGCGCCACGCGGGCCGGGTGCTGACGCACACGGCACTGCTGCGCGAGGTGTGGGGACCCAACCACGACGGGGATCTCGCCTACCTCCGCGTGTTCATGGGGCAGCTGCGCCACAAGCTCGAGCCCGAGCCGGCCGTGCCGCGCTGGCTGCTGACCGAACCCGGGGTCGGCTATCGGCTCGGCATCGACCCGGTCGAGGCGTGAGAATGCGTCAGCGCACGCCGTCCGAGGCGTCCGGCCACGTGCCGCCGAGGATCGCGAACGCTTCGCCGTGGCCCTTGCCCTGCAGGTGGACCAGCGAGCGGTACTCGGCGAGGCCGAGCAGGCTGCGGTCGAAGCGCACCAGCGCCAGCTGGCTCCGATGCGCGCGCATCGCCGCGGCCTTGCGTTCGATCACCGGGCCGATGTCGACGACGACGTCGGGCAGCAGCGCGTTCCAGATCTCGTAACCGAGGCACAGCCCGCGGAAGCCCGCGGCCGCGAGGGCCCGCATGCCGAGCTGGTGCACGGCGTGATGGTCGGGATGGCCTTCCTGCGACCACGGCAGGTAGACGACGTCCGGTCGGAAGCAGGCCAGCTCGGCGACCGCCCGCGCCACGGCGGCGGCGAGGTCGGCCTCGCTCGGCACGTGGCCGTCCGGCAGGCCCCAGAACACCACGTCGTCGACGCCGAGTTCGGCGAGGCCGCGCCGCGACTCCTCGGCGCGCAGCGCCGCGTAGGCCGCCGGCTCGTGCTGGCGTTCGGCGTCGCCGTTGCGGCCGTCGGTGACGACCACCACGCGCACCGGGTCGCCCTGCTGGCGATGCAGCGCCAGCGAACCACCGGGGCCGGCCGCTTCGTCGTCCGGGTGCGGGGCGAACACCAGCACGCGGCCTCTGGGTGGCTGTCGGACGAGCCGCGGGGACGGAGGCGGAGCCGACGCGCTGGGCATCGGCGCATCGTGCAGCAGCGTGTCTCCACTCGCAATCCGCGCGGTCCGCGCCGCGATCAGCGACGGCGGCGGCGGCCGGGCTCCGTCGGGGCGGGCTCGGCCGGTTCGGCCGGCTTCGCCTCGCCGGTCGGAGTCGGCGTGGCGCTGCCGGCGGCGGCGAGCTGCCAGCGATCACCGTCGGACAAGGCGCGGCGGGCCCCGTCGCCGCAGAGCCACTGCTTCGCCGCCGGGTCGCTGCGCAGGTGGGCGTCCCAGAACGCGGTCGACAGGGCCAGGATCGTGCGGTGGTGCTGTTCCTTGATCGCACGGTCGGCGCCGATCGCACGTTCGCCGAACACCGAGTGCTGGGCGCCGTCGAGCACCAGCTCGTAGCGGTCGACCGACGAGGGCAGGGCCGGGTAGACGACCAGGCGATCCTCGACGTCGATGTCGCCGATCGGCGAGCGGTCCTCGGTGCCGGTCATCAGCAGCCACGGGATGCGCACGCTGCCGAACGCCTTGCCGACGTCGCCGGCGCGCGGCTTGCTCGGGCTCATCGGCAGCGCCGCGTCGATGCGCGGGTCGGTGAACTTCGCGCCGAGCACCGGCATGCTCTGGCCGCTGACCGCCTGGGTCGTCACCGCGCCGAACGAGTGGCCGCACATGCCGACGTGCTCGAGGTCGAGCCGATCGTGCAGCGGGTGCCCGGCGGTGCCGTGCCACGAGGTGAGCTGGTCGAGCACCGCCTTCACGTCGGCGCAGCGCAGCAGCAGGTTCTCGCCGGACGCGGCCTTCTGCAGCGTCGCGTAGCGTTCGCGAGGCTTGGCGTCCTTCCAGACCGACTCGTCGCTGCCGGCGTGCTGCATCATGACGACCACGAAGCCGCGCGCCGACCAGTGCCGGCCCAGGTAGGCGCTGTTGTCGCGGCTACCGCCGAGGCCGTGGCTCCACAGCACGATCGGTGCCTTGCTGGTGTTGGTCGGCAGGTAGACCCGCACGGGGATCTCGCGATCGCGGGTCGCGTCGACGACGACCAGCGGCAGCGACTCCGGCAGCTCGGCGTCCGGCAGCGCCATCGGGTCGTAGGCGAGCGCCGCGGCGGCGGTGGTGGACGTCGGTGCGGGTGGAACCGGCGGCTCCTGCGGGGCGGTCCAGGCGAGCCACGAACAGGTCAGCAGGGCGAGCTTCATGCGGCCCGATTGGCGCAGGCAGCTGCGGCGGGGACGGCGCCCGCGTCAGCGGACGGGTCGCTCCGGTGCCACCGCTCCCGCGGCGAGACGGGTCGACAGGCAGGCGTGGGCCGCGGTCTGGGTCAGGATCTCCGGATCGGCCGGGTCCAGGTCCGGCACGGCGACCAGCCGTTCGTGCATCGCCACCGACGCGATCGCGACCGGCCTGCCGTCGTGCGAGCCTCCGACCTGCAGCCGTGTCGGCTGGTCGGCGACCAGGCGGGCACCTGCGGCAGCGGTCAGCAGCTGCACGAACGGGCGGTCCGGTCGTTCGCCCTGGTCCGTGACCATCGCCAGCGACCCGTCGCGCAGCGTGACCCGCGAACCGTTCGGGAACAGGCCGAGCGTGTGCACGAAGCGGCGCAGCCACACCGGGTCGAAGTCGCACTCGTTGCGGAACATCACCGCGTAGGCCTCGATCGGCGTCAGCGCCCGCTTGTAGGGGCGCACCGAGGTCAGCGCCTCGAACACGTCGCAGACGCGCACCAGTCGGCTCGAGCCGCACGGCAGCAGCGGCAGGGCCGGCTGCGGGTAGCCGCCGCCGTCCGGGCGCATGTGGTGGCAGAACGCCGCCCCGATCGCGCGCGGGTCGACGGTCTCGTGCTGCTCGAGCAGCAGTTGGGCGCCGAGCCGCGGGTGCTGCGCCATCCACTGCCATTCCTCCTCGCTGAGGCGACCCTGCTTGAACAGCACCTCCTGCGGCACCTTCGACTTGCCGATGTCGTGCAGCAGCGCCGCCGAACCGACCTGCACCAGCTGTTCGCGGCTGGCGCCGAGGCCGCGCGCCACCTGCAGGGCGAGCAGGGCGACGCGCACCGAGTGGCCGACGGTGAAGCGGTCGACGTCGTCCTGCGTCGCCAGCGCCAGCAGCATGCTCGGCTCGTCGACGTCGGCGACCGTGCGCTCGACGAGCCCAGCGGTCGCCTCGACGGCGAGTTCCTGGTCGCGCGAGGCGAGCGCGTGGTTCTGCTGCAGGCACTCGGCGAGATCCTGGTAGGCGTGCAGGGCCCGATCCTCGCTCGCGAGTGCGCGGTAGCGATCGTCCGGCTCACCGGGCGAGCGCAACATCACGCGCGCGTGCCGGATGCCGAGCGCCGACAAGGCCATGTCGCGCGACGTGCGTTGCAGGGCGGTGCGGTTCTGGGGCAGCAGCAGGAGGTCGAGCAGCCGGTTCGCCTCGTCGACGGTGAGCCCGGGGGCGAAGGTCAGCGCGGCCAGTTCGCGTTCGGCGCAGCGCCGCAGCAGCGAGCGAGCCTGCAGGCTCGGTCCGGGCAGTGCCGCCCCGTCGTGGAACAGCCGGTCGTCGCTGCACTGCAGCGAGAGCGGCATCTCGACGCCGAGCTGCTCGCAGCGCCGCAGTGCCTGCACGAGGTCCTGCAGCGCGTCGTGGACGAAGCGGCCGTCCCGGTCGTGCAGCTGGCGGTTCAGGGTGGCGGTGACCAGCGCGTGCGCGAAGTCGATCACTGCCGTGAGGCGCAGTTCGGCCGTCGATGCAGCGCTCATGACGCAGCGTCTCCGCGTGCTGGTGGCGACCCGGGGTGCGGCGGCTCCTGCTGCTGCATCGCCACCGCGATCGCTGCGGCGATGCGGGCGCAGGCCTGGTCGAGGTCCGGCGTGCGCGTCTCCTGGAGCGCCTCGGCGAGCCGCTCGGCGCTGCTCGTGAGGTCGGCGGCGGGGTCGATGCCGAAGTCGCGGACCAGCAACTGGGCGGCGCCGTGTCGGGCGGCCCCGGTCGCCGTGGTGCACGTGTCGGTCAGCACGCCGAGGTATTCGGCGGCGAGGTCGTCGTCGATGCCGAGTGGTCGTGCATCGCGACCGTCGCCGAGCCGCCGAGGCAAGTGCGCCAGTTCGTCGCTGGTGACCTGTTCGAGGCGCTTCTCGCCGTCCTTCTGGGGCGATGCCAGCGCGGCGTCGGGCTCGTGCAGCTGGGCCAGCATCGCCTCGGTGGTCTCGGCGAGCCGGGTCTCCAGCATCGGGTCGCAGGCGTCGAACATCGAGGTCGGCAGCGACGAGGCGCGCTTCACCTCGGTGCGCAGCTGCAGGCGCCATTGGGCGACGGCTTCGCCGTAGGCCGGTACGTCCGGCGGCTTGTCGAGGGGGCGCTGCGGCATCCACGTCCGCTATCGGCCCCGGCCCAGGACGTGGTGAAACGCACCGCTCGGCTCGCCCGACGAATCCCCCGCGTCGCCGTTGCCAGCGCCGGCTCCGCTCTCCACACTCGCGGCGATGGAACGCATCGGAATCGTCGCCGCCGCCCGCACGCCCATCGGCAAATTCCTGGGTGGCCTGAGTCCGCTCACCGCCGTCGAACTCGGCGCCACCGCCGTGCAGCGCGCGCTCGAGATGGCCAAGCTGGCCCCGACCGACGTCGAGGAGCTGCTGATGGGGCAGGCGCGCCAGCTCGGTTCCGGGCCGAACCCGGCTCGCCAGGTGGCGATCAAGGCCGGCTGTGGCGACGGCTGCGTCGCGACCACCGTCAACAAGGCGTGCGGCAGCAGCCTGAAGGCGATCGACCTGGCGCGGGCTGCGATCCTGCTCGACGGCCGCCGCTGCGTGGTCGCGGGTGGCATGGAGAGCATGACGAACATCCCGTTCCTGCTGCCGAACTTCCGGACCGGCTTCCGGCTCGGCCACGTCGAGGTCAAGGACGGCAACTACCAGGACGGCTTCACGTGCGGCATCCTCGGCGAGCCGATGGGCATGACCGCCGAGTACCTGGCGGCCGACTACGGCATCGCGCGCAAGGAGCAGGACGAGTACGCGCTGCGTTCGCACCAGCGTGGCGAGGCGGCCCAGAAGGAGGGTCGCTTCCGCGACGAGATCGCGCCGGTCACCATCGCCGGCAAGAAGGGGCCGACCACGATCGCGGTAGACGAGCACGTGCGCCCGGGCGTCTCGCTGGCCGACCTCGAGAAGCTGCCGCCGGTGTTCCAGAAGAACGGCACGGTGCACGCCGGCAACAGCTCGGGCATCACCGACGGCGGGGCCGCGGTCGTGCTGATGCCGGAGACCGAGATCCGGCGGCGCGGCCTGCCGGTGCTGGCCTGGCTCGGCGCCTCGGCGACCGCCGGCGTGTCGCCGCGCGTCATGGGCATCGGCCCGGTGCCCGCGGTGCAGAACCTGCTGGCGAAGAACGGCCGGGCGCTCGCCGACTACGACCTCGTCGAGCTCAACGAGGCGTTCGCCGCGCAGATGCTCGCCTGCCTGCGCGACCTGCCGATCGCCGCCGACAAGCTCAACGTCAACGGCGGCGCGATCGCGCTCGGCCACCCGATCGGCGCCACCGGGGCGCGCATCGTCGTCACGCTGCTGCACGAGCTGGCGCGCCGCGGCGGCAAGCGCGGACTCGCGACCCTGTGCATGAGCGGCGGCATGGGCATGGCGCTCGAATTCGAACGGTCGTGAGTCCGGACGGCGGCAACACGCGAACTCCATCGTCCGCTCCGGCGCGCCTTTCTCCTTCGCCACGACCGTCGGCCCTTCCTTCATGACCATGCTGCGCTCCGCCCTGTTCGCCACCCTGATGTTGCTGCCCGCCTGCGCGTTCGCGCGCCAGGACGTCAACGAGCCGCTCGACGCCGAGCTGATCCGCTCGCTGCAACCGGGCAAGACCACGGCCCGCGAGGTCGTCGAGCGCCTCGGTGCGCCGACCGAGGTGGTGCAGCTCGGCCGCCGCACCGCCTACCGGTACGACGCGTCGACCGAGAAGAGCACGGTGCTGTTCCTGCTGCTGATCAACTTCGGCAACCAGGATCTGCGCACCGACCGACTGTGGGTGTTCTTCGACGAGAACGACGTGCTGACCCACCACGGCGCCTGGTTCGGCACGCACCGGACCCAGTACGCGATGCCCTGGGAGGACGTGCACGAGGCGAGCGACAACGAAGCGCGCGACCCCGATCGGCCGGGAGTGGGCCAGTGAAGCAGGCCGCGGCGAAGGGACTGGAGCTGCTGCTCGCAGTGACCGCCGCCGGCTGCGTGCAGGGCTCCTACAACCGGGCCACCGTCGACGAGCCGCTGCGGCCGGAATGGCTACAGCAGTTGCAGCCGGGCCGCGACTCGCTCGGGGACTGCCTGCAGCGCCTCGGCGCGCCACACCGCGTGTTCGAGTACGCGGTCGAGGCGGACGGCCGCTCCGGCATGGCGCTGCTGTGGGTCTGGCGCGACGTCGCCGGCTTCGGCATCGACGTCTCCGGCGGCACGAAGGAAGTGTCCGGCAGCGTGTCGTTCGACCTCGGCGACACCGAGCTGCCCGGCTGTGTGCTGTGGTTCGACGCCGAGCTGCGGCTGCAGCAGTGGCGGACCGGCACGCTCGGCGACCTGCTGCCGGGGCGGGCTCGGCCGAGCGCCTGGTCGGCGCAGTAGGCGGTCGGCGGGACCTGTCACCGGCGGCGCTGGGACGACCTGGCTACGCCATGCTGTTGCCTTCGCGGCGGACGGGATATTACGGCTCGTTCCGGAGCCACTCGCCGCCATGCCTCGATCGATCGCCACCGCCGTCGCCCTCTGCTTCGCCCTCGCCACCGCTGCGGCCCAGATCCCCGGCGTGCGCGTCGACCTGTTCCCCCGTTCGCTGGTGACGGCGAACGGCACGGTCGAGGTTCGCATGGTGATCCGCGCCGACCTCGACGCGGTGGTGCCCGCCGACCTGGTCAACGGCGTGCAGCTTCTGGTCAAGATCGACGACCTGGACGGACCCGCGGTGCGCCGGCCGGGCAAGGGCGAGCCGGTCACGCTGCTCGCCGACACGCGCATCGACCGGGTGCTGTCGTTCCCGGCGGCGAACTTCCTCACCAACGTCGAGATCAAGGAAGTGGCGACCGTGTCGCTCGCCTGGGACGGCCTGCCGGGGGCCAACTGCACGTTCCGGATCGCCCCCGATCCGAGCCGCGTCGACTTCGCGAAGCTCGACCTCGCCAAGACCCAGGTCGTGCTGGTCACCGATTACGGCGAACTGCTGTTGTCGTTCCGGCCCGACAAGGCGCCGAAGCACGTCGACAGCTTCGTCAAGCTGAGCCTGCAAGGCTTCTACGACGGCACCAAGTTCCACCGCGTGATCAGCGACTTCATGATCCAGGGTGGCTGTCCACTGACCAAGGACGACAACCGCCAGGCCGAGTGGGGCACCGGCGGGCCCGGCTATACGCTGCCGGCGGAATTCAACGACCTGCGGCACCTGCGCGGGGCGCTGGCCGCGGCGCGGCGCGGCAACGACTACAACTCCGCCAGCTCGGGCTTCTACATCTGCCACAAGGACGCGCCGCAGCTCGACGGTGGCTACACGGTGTTCGGCAACCTGGCGCTCGGCGTCGACACCCTGGATCGCATCGCCACGGTGCCGACCGGCGGCCCGCAGAAGTCGTTGCCGCTGCAGCCGGTGGTGATCCACCAGGCCGTGGTGCTGCCGGTCCTGCAGAAGTGAACGGGCAGGCCGCTCGGCCATGGGCCCGATGGCCCAGACGCTGCGGAGGAGCCCGCGGGGCCTGAAGAACTGATCGGCGCGCGCTCGCGCCGGCGGCCCGTTTCCGGCAGGATCCCGCGCATGGCCATCGACCTCGACCAGACCGACTACGCGACCGTCGAAGCAGCGATCGTCACCAGCAAGGGCACGATGGTGGCGACCTTCGTTCCGGAGCAGGCGCCGCGGCACGTGCGCAACTTCCTGCTGCTGGCCCAGCAGGGGTTCTACGACGGGGTGGCCTTCCACCGCATCGTTCGCAACTTCATGGTGCAGGTCGGCTGTCCGCACAGCCGCCAAGGTGCCACAGGGATCCCGGGCACCGGCGGGCCGGGCCACACCGTGCCGGCCGAGTTCAGCGACCTGCCGCACCACCGCGGCGTGTTGTCGATGGCGCGTGGCCCGGACGTCAATTCGGCGGGCTCGCAGTTCTTCGTCGTGCTCGCCGACCACGCGCGGCACCTCGACGGTCAGTACACGGTGTTCGGCAAGCTCGAGGAGGGCCTCGACGTGTTGGACGCGATCGGCAGCGTCGAATGCGACTTCGGCCCGACCGGCGAACGGAGCAAACCGAAGGAACGTGTCGTGATCCACAAGATCGAGCTGCGGCCGCGGCAGCACCGCGAGCCGGTCGCTCCCGAGTCCACCGCCGATTCCTCCGGTCGCGACGCGTGATGACGGCTGCGCCCGGAAACCGCACCACCGAGCCGAACCTCCGATGAACGTCGATCTCCAGTCGCTGCAGAACGTGCAGCTCGTCCGCGAGGGTCACCTCGCGATCGTCACCGTCAACCGGCCCGCCAAGCTGAACGCGCTCGACGGCCAGACCATCGCCGAACTCGACGCCGTGTTCGCCGCCCTCGACGGCGACGCCAGCTGCGGCGCCATCGTGCTGACCGGGGCCGGCGAGAAGGCGTTCATCGCCGGCGCCGACATCTCGGTGCTGGCGAAGCAGGGCGTGCTCGACGGTGCCGACAACGCGCGCGCTGGGCAACAGCTGACGCTGCGCATCGAGAACAACCGGAAACCGGTGCTGGCCGCGATCAACGGCTTCGCTCTCGGCGGCGGCCTCGAGATGGCGCTCGCCTGCGACGTGCGTTTCGCGGCCAAGACGGCGAAGCTCGGCCTGCCCGAAGTGTCGCTCGGCATCATCCCGGGCTACGGCGGCACGCAGCGCCTCGCGCGCTTGTGCGGCACCGGCACGGCGCTGCAGCTGATCCTGACCGGCGATCCGGTGACCGCCGACGAGGCGATGCGCGTGGGCCTGGTCAACGGCGTGTTCGAGCCCGGCGAGCTGCTGGCGCAGGTGAAGGCGATCGCGCTGAAGATGGTGTCGCGCGGCCCGCAAGCACTGGCGCTGGCGAAGCAGGCGGTGCGGCGCGGTGTGCACCTGTCGATGCAGGACGGGCTCTCGCTCGAAGCCGACCTGTTCGGCGCGATCAGCAGCACCGCGGAGATGAAGGAGGGCATGGCCGCCTTCCTCGAGAAGCGCAAGCCGTCCTGGCTGCGCGCGTGAGCATGGCCGGCGGCGGTGCCTCCGGCGGCAGCGCCGACGGCTCGGCGGCGGTGGCCCCGTTCGCCGCGTTGCTCGCAGCACGCCGCGACCAGCCGGTGGCGCTACTGCACAGCGGCGGAGCCGGCGCCACGTGGTTGTGCACCGACCCGGTCGCCACGCTGACGTTGCCAGCCGGTGCCACCGCCGGCGCCTTCGCGCAGCTCGACGCGTTCCTGCGGCAGCACGCCGCCCAGCGCACGGTCGGCTGGCTCGGCTACGACCTCGGCCTCGACGTCGAGGCGTGGCCACAGCGCCTCGCCGACGACTTCCCGGTGCCGGTGCTGCACGTGGCCGCCTATGCGACCGTTCGTGAGTTCGCCCCGGCCCGCGCCGCGAACGCCCCGTCGGTCACCGCTGCCAGCTCGTTGCACGCCCACCTGAGCCAGCGTGCCTACGAACGGCGCGTCGCCGCGGTGGTCGAGCACATCCGCGCCGGCGACATCTTCCAGGCGAACCTGACGCAGCCGTTCACCGCCACCTGGCACGGCGATCCACGCGCGCTGTTCTGGCGGTTGTGCGCTTCGAGCCCAGCCCCGTTCGCCGCCTACGTCGAGGACGGACAGGGCACCGCGGTGCTGAGCAGTTCGCCGGAGGAGTTCTTGTGGCGCTCGGGCGACACGGTGCGCACGCGGCCGATCAAGGGCACGCGCCCGCGCGGCCACGACCAAGCGAGCGACGCGCAGCTGCTGCGCGAACTGGTGCACAGTGACAAGGACCAGGCCGAGCTGGCGATGATCGTCGATCTGCTGCGCAACGACCTCGGCAAGGTGGCGCAGACCGGCTCGGTGCAGGTCGGGCCGTTCCCCGAGCACGCGTCGTTCGCGCACGTGCACCACCTGTTCGCGACCGTGCTGGCCGAGCTGCGGCCGGGCACGAGCCACGCCGAACTGCTGCGCGCGACGTTCCCCGGCGGTTCGATCACCGGCTGTCCGAAGCTGCGCTGCCTCGAGATCCTCGAACAGCTCGAGGTGGCGCGCCGCGGCGTCTACACCGGCGCGATCGGCTGGTTCGGGCCCGGCGACGCGCTGCACCTGAACATCGCGATCCGCACGCTGGTGCATCGGGATGGTCGTCTGCGCGGCAACGCCGGCGGCGGCGTCACGGCGCTCAGCGATCCGCACGCCGAGTGGCGCGAGACGCTGGCGAAGATGGCCGGGCTCGAACAGGCGCTGCAGTGCAAGGCCACGTTCCCGAACGATGCGAGGTGCGGCGACGCCGGCGACCAGGACCTCGGGAACAGCGCCCGCAAGGGCAACGATGACGCGCCAGGAGCGAACGCATGAGTACCTGGATCGACGGCCATTTCGTCGGCGAGCAGAAGCTGCCGGTGCGCACGGCGCTGGCGCCGTTCGAGACGATGGGGGCGTGCTCTGGCGAGTTGCCACTGTGGGACCTGCATCTGGCTCGCCTGCAGGCGACGGCCACGCGGCTCGGGCTGCCGTTCCACCCCGATGCGGCGCTGCACGCGGCCGCCCGCGAGCTGCTGCGCCAGGACGATCGTGGGGACGCGGTGCTGCGGCTCGTGTTGTTGCCGAGCCACGGCGGGGTGCACACGGTGCTGACGACGCGGCCGCGCGCGCCGACCAAGGTCGTGCAGCTGCTGCCGACGGTGGTGGCGCGGCCGGCGGATGCGCCGCCCGGCGACGTGAAGGCGGAACCGCGTGCGTTCTACGACCTCGTGCGACAGCAGGCGCAGGACGGTGGCGCCGACGATGGGCTGGTGGTCGGCGCCGACGGCCACGTGCTGGAAGCTGCGCTCGGCAACCTGTGGCTGCGCTTGCCCGACGGCTGGGTGACGCCGCCGCTCGACGGGCGCGTCTTGCCGGGCATCGCCCGCGGGCTGCTGCTCGCACGCGCGCGGGCGACCGGGCTGCCGGTGCACGAACGCTCGGTCGGCCTCGGCGATCTGCATGCGGCAGAGGCGCTTGCGCACAGCAACGCGGTGCACGGGCCGCGCCCGGCCTGCCTCGTCGGGACCCGGGCGAACGCGTCCCTGGTCGAGTCCGAACTCGGCGCGCTGTGGCGTTCGTCGACAGGCGGCTGAAGTTCTTCGCCACAGAGTGCCGATGGCATCGGCATGACGAAGTCGACTTCCCCGACGGCCCCCGCGGCGACGACCGTTCGCGAGGTGCGACCGTTCCTGTTCCTCGATCCCGCACCCGCGACGCCGCTCTCGATCGAGCCCGCCGTGCGCGCCCGGCTCGACCGCATCGCCAGCGAGCAGATCCCGCAGCTGGTGCGTTCGCTGGTCGACTACACGATCGCGCTGCAGAACCGCCGCGCGCTCGAACGCGGCAACCCGCAGCCGATCCAGCTGTCGGTGCTGAACCGCCGCCGCCGCGCTGCGCGTTCGTGGCTGGTGGCGATCCTCGCCGGGGCGACCGACACCGCGACGCTGCAGGCAGTCACCGGTCAGTGGCTGCCGACGCTGTGCGCGGCTGGGCTCGTGCCGACGGGTGTGCAGCGCGCTGGGCGTCGGTTGGTGGAGTTCGTGCGTGGGGCGCTGACGGCGTGCGTGTTCGACGAAGCGGCCGACAACCTGCTGCCGCACGCGAAGGCCGAGCACGTGATCGAAGCGACGCTGCAGGCGCATCTGGCGGCGCTGCTGCGGGCGACGGCGACGGTCGTCGACTGACGAGCGGTTGGTGTCGGTGCGTGCCTACGGCCCCGGGCGGTGGTCGTCGGTGCAGCTGGAGCGAGCGAACGGCTACGGGAGCAGCCGTTCCTGCCCGCAGTAGACCTGGTGGCGGTCGCCGCGCACGAAGCCGAGCAGCGTGGCGCCGGCGGCGTGGCAGAGGTCGAAGGCGAGCGCACTCGGTGCCGACACCGAGGCGATCACCGGGATGCAGAGGCGCAGGCACTTCACGACCAGGTCGTAGCCAGCACGGCCCGACAGCACCGCGACCGTACGCGAGAAGTCGACCCCGGCGCGTGAGGCCGCACCGATCGCCTTGTCGAGCGCGTTGTGGCGGCCGACGTCCTCGGCGGCGAACAGCGGGCCAGAGCCGTCGGCCGGCGCCAGCAAGGCACCGTGGCAGCCGCCGGTCAGCGAGAACAGTTCCTGTCGCTCGGCGAGGCGCGTCAGCAGCGTGCCGATCCGCGCTGCCGGCACGCGCGGCACGCCGGGCAGCAGCGGCGGCAGGTCGTCGAGCATCGTCGCGACGTCGGCGAGGCCGCAGACGCCGCACGAACTGCGGATCTCGTGGGTGCGCGCGAGGCGTTGCCGCAACAGCGCACTCGGGGCGCCCTGCAGCGTGATCGCCAGCGTGTCGGCGGTGCGCCGTTCGGGTTCGCCCGGCGTGAACTGCATGCCGGTGACTTCGGCGGCGCTCGTGATCAACCCTTCGCCGAGCAGGAAGCCCAGCGCCAGGTCCTCGTCGGCGCCCGGGGTGCGCATCGTCACCAGCGTCTGGCCGTGCACGTCGAGCAGCAGCGGTTCCTCGCGCACCAGCAGGTCCGGGCGGCCGTCGGCGAGTTGGCGGACGGCAGCGCCCTCGGGGGGAACGGGAGTCGCTTGGTGCATGCGGCTGTGCGGCGGATCGCGCGGCGCGGATGGTAGTGGGAGGTCGGCCTCGGCGGAGTAGGTTCTCGACGGCCGACCGGCGATCGACATCCGCCGCGAGCCGAGCCGCGCGCCCGTCGCTGCGGGCAGATGCCTGCACCCGATCGGCGATGGGGCTGGAGTTGTGCCTTGCCCCTGTGGGCCTCGGCCCGTAACCCTTGCCGCCGCCATGCTGCGCCTCGTCTCGCTGTGCGGAATCGCGGTGATGCTCGCGATCTGCTTCGCCTTCTCCAAGAACCGCAAGGCGATCTCGTGGCGTCTGGTCGGCACGGGGCTGCTGCTGCAGGCGGTGCTCGGCTTCACGTTCCTCTACTGGGACGCGGGCAACCAGGCGCTGCAG
>JAEUHU010000003.1 GCA_016793305.1 Planctomycetota bacterium | reverse complement strand
CGGGCCGGCGGCAGGCGCTCGACAAGGCGGTGCGCTGGTTGTGCAACTGCCGGATGACCCAGCGCGGGTCGAACTGGGACAACGACGCCGTGTGGGGTTGGCTCTACGGGGCGATCGCCAGCACGGCGATCGCGCAGGACGAGCGGTTCCAGACCGACGATTGGCGTGGTCCGGTCGCCCACCGCGGCCGCGAGTTCGTCGGCTGGCTGGAGAAGAACCAGGAGCCGCTCGGCGGCTTCGGCTACTACGACGACCCCACGTTCACGCGTCGGCCGAAGTGGGGGACCAGCTTCGCGACCGCGGCGGTGGTGCCGGCGCTCGACCAGGCGCGGCAGCTCGGCTGGATCGGCGACGGGGCGACCCACGATCGTGCGGTCGGCTACGTGCAGAAGTGTCGGCTGCCGAACGGGGCCTACTCGTACGACCTGACGCCGGTGCCCCGGCTGACCGGGGGCGAGAACATCAACGACGTGAAGGGCAGTCTCGGCCGCATCCAGGTCGGCAACTGGGCCCTGTCGATGGCGGGTGACCCGGCGATCACGCCGGCAGTGGTGCGGCGGGGGCTCGAACAGTTCTTCGAGCACCATCGGTTCCTGTCGGTCGCCCGCATGCGCCCGATCCCGCACGAGGCCTACTACCAGAACGCGGGCTACTTCTTCTTCTTCGCCCACTACTACGCGGCCCTCGCCATCGAGCGCCTGCCCGAGGCCGAGCGCGAGCCGTTCCGCCGGCGGCTGTGGCAGAAGCTGCTCGAGACCCAGCGCGCCGACGGTTCGTTCTGCGACTTCCTCGGCTCGAGCTACATGGTCACCGCGTCGACGGCCTTCGCGGCGCTGGCGCTGCCGAACGGGGGGTGAGGGGCGGCAGAGGATGCAATCCGGACCTGGTTCCGACATTTGACCCTCTGGCTGGTGGGCCCTACTGTCCCGCCGCTTTTCCCCCGGGTTTCCACCCCTTGCAGAAGACGATCTCCATCGGCCCAGGTCTGGTCCTCGGCGGCGACACCTTCGTCGTCATGGCCGGGCCCTGTGCGGTGGAGACCCGCGAGCTGTTGACCACCGTGGCCGATGCCGTGCTGGCAGCGGGGGCCGCGGTGCTGCGCGGCGGTGCCTTCAAGCCGCGCACTTCTCCCAAGTCGTTCCAGGGCCTGGGCGAGCCGGGCCTCTTGCTGCTCGACGAGGCGTCGCGGCGAACCGGGCTGCCGGTGGTCACCGAGGTGATGGATCCACGCGACGTCGACCTGGTCGCCCGGTATGCCGGGATCCTGCAGGTCGGCAGCCGCAACATGCAGAACTTCCCGCTGTTGCGCGAGGTCGGACGGCTTCGCAAGCCGGTGCTGCTGAAGCGTGGGGCGGCGGCGACGATCGACGAACTGCTGCACGCGGCGGACTACATCCTGCAGGAAGGCAACGAACACGTCATCCTGTGTGAACGGGGTGTGCGCGGCTTCGACCCGTCGACCCGGTACCTGCTGGACCTCGCGGCGGTGCCGGTGCTGAAGCAGCGCACGGCGCTGCCGATCCTGGTCGATCCGAGCCACGGCACCGGCGAGGCGTCGTTGGTGCCGCCGATGGCGAAGGCCGCCCTCGCCGCCGGCGCCGACGGCCTGTTGGTCGAGGTGCACGCGGCCCCCGAACTGGCCCTCAGCGACGGCAAGCAGGCCCTGCGGCCCGCGGAATTCGCCCAGTTGATGTCCGATTTGCGGCGCCTGCTGCCATTCTTCGGCCGGCGTCTCGTCCGGCCGGCCAGCAGCGCCTCCGCCTCTTCGGCGGACGGCGTCCCCGGATCGCTGCCGACACCCCTCGACGACGAGGTCATCGCACCGTGACTCGACCGAACCGCAAGCCCTACATCGCCGGCAACTGGAAGATGAACCTCGACCGGGCCCGGTCGCTGGACCTCATCAAGACCGTCAAGGGTCGCCTCGGCGATGGCGGCGATCGCGAGGTGGCGTTCTTCGTGCCATCGATCTACCTCGCCGACGTCAGCGCCGTGGCCCAGGGCTCGCCACTCGGTGTCGGCGGCCAGAACTGCTGGTTCGAGGCGAATGGTGCCTTCACCGGCGAACTGGCGCCGCGCATGCTGCGCGAGGTCGGTGCCGACCGCGTGTTGGTCGGGCACAGCGAGCGTCGCCACGTGTTCCACGAGCCCGACGACTGGATGGGGCGCAAGCTGCGCGCCGCGCTGGACTGTGACTTGCTGCCCATCTACTGCATCGGCGAGACCCTCGACGAGCGCAAGGGCAACAAGACCGAGCGCGTGCTGAAGCGCCAGCTCGAGACCGGGTTCGACAAGGTCAAGCCGGAGGACGCGCATCGCCTCACGATCGCCTACGAGCCGGTCTGGGCGATCGGCACCGGCGAGACGGCGACGATCGAGCAGGTCGCCGCCGCCCACAAGACGATCCGTCGCTGGCTGGTGCAGCGGCTCGGCGAAGCGGCTGCCGAGTTGGTCCGCATCCTCTACGGTGGCAGCGTCAAGCCCGACAACGCCAGGGAATTGATGGCTGTCGAGAACGTCGACGGCCTGTTGGTCGGCGGTGCGAGCCTGCAGGCCGAGACCTTCCTGCCCATCATCGAGTACGACCAACGGGGTTGAGTCCCGCGTCCCTCTCCGCCCCTCACGCAAACCGCCTTCGCCATCCGCACTGCTTGAATCGTCCGATGACCTACGCCCTGCACATCGTCTCCTGGATCCTGTTCTTCGTGTCGGCCGTCCTGATGACCATCCTGATCCTGCTGCAGGAGTCGAAAGGCGGTGGCATCGCGGAGGCGTTCGGCGGCATGGGCGCCGAGACGTTCGGCGTGAAGAGCGGCGGCATCAACAAGGTCACGTTCACGCTGGCCGCGATCTTCTGCGGCTCCGCGATCCTGATCAGCGCCACCTGGAACAGCTGATCGCCGCCGCCTCGGCGGCACACCCATGGAGCGTCCGACGCACAGCATGACCGGGGTCGGATTCGCCACCGGCCAGAGCGAGGTCGGCGACCTGCGGATCGAAGTGCGCTCGGTGAACGGCCGCGGGTTCACCGTCAAGCTCCGCCTGCCCCCGGCCTTCGGCTGCTACGAGGCCGGGGTCGACGAACTGGTGCGCAGCAAGGTCGCGCGCGGCTCGTTGACCGTGGTCGTCGAACGGGTGCAGTCGGCCCCGGCGCTCCCCGACGCCGAGCTCGTGCGCGCCACCGCGTCGGCGATGTTGCGCCTCGCGGACGAGCTGCGCCTGCCGCCGCCGACGCTCGCCGAGGTGTTGCAGTGGCTCGGTTCCGCGGGGCGCAGCGATGCTTCGACCTCGCGCCCGCTGCCCCCGCAGTTCCGCGCGCTGCTGGAACGAGCGGTCGACGATCTGTTGCGGCATCGCGGCGACGACGGCAACGGCACGGTTGCGGCGATCCTGGCCGAACTCGATCGCTTCGCCGTCCTGGCCAAGGACGTCGCTGCGCGCGCCCCGGCACTGGCCGAGGACTACCGCGGCCGCCTGCTGCTGAAGGTGCAGGAGTTCGTGCAGCGGCACGTGCCGTCGGCGCCGCCGGCCACCGACCTCGTAAAGGAGGTCGCGGTGTTCGCCGACCGCATCGACGTCGCCGAGGAACTGCAGCGGCAGCAGGCCCACCTCGCCGAGGTCCGCGCCGTGTTGGCGCGTGGCGGCGAAGTCGGCAAGCGCCTCGAGTTCCTGCTCCAGGAGCTGCTGCGCGAGACCAATACGCTCGGCTCGAAGTCGCCCGACACGTCGATCGCGCACGCGGTGGTGGCGATGAAGACCTGCATCGAGCGCATGAAGGAACAGGCGGCCAACCTCGAATGAACGCGTCCCGTGGCAAGCTGGTGGTCATCTCGGGTCCTTCGGGGGCCGGCAAGACCTCGGTCTGCCGCGCCCTGAAGCAGCATCCCGACGTCGAGTTCTCGGTCAGTGCGACGACGCGCATCCGGCGCGATGGGGAACGCGATGGCGTCGACTACCACTTCCTGTCGCGCGACGACTTCCAGCGGCGGCTCGGCGAGAACCAGTTCCTCGAGTGGGCCACCTACAACGGCAACCTCTACGGCACGCCGCGCTGGCCGATGGACCAGGCGCTGAGCCGCGGCAAGACGT
>JAEUHU010000528.1 GCA_016793305.1 Planctomycetota bacterium | reverse complement strand
CGTTCGCCAGCGACGACTTGCCGGACGCCGGGGGCCCGCACAGCACGAGCCAGTGCGGGCCGTTCGCTTCGAACTGCAGTGCGGCCGCGAGTTCGAGATGGCGATGGGCCGAACCACGGGCGCCGGCGCGATCGGCCGCGCTCAGGTCCGGCTCGGCGGCGGCGAGTGCGGCGACCTTGGCGCGCACCATCGCGCGGTAGGCGGCGAGCGTCGGCAGCAGCTGCGGCAGTTCGCGATCGCCGCGCGCGGTGGCGTAGCGGTGCACGAACGTGTCGGCGAGCGGCGTGGCCCCGCGGTAGCGCAGGTCCATCACCAGGAACGCGACCTCGAGCGCCTGGTCGCCGCAGCGGAAGCGCGGCTCGAACTCGATGCAGTCGTAGATCGCCGGCGGCACGGTCATGCAGATGTTGCGCGCGTGCAGGTCGCCGTGGCCGTCGAGGCAGAGACCGCTGCGGGCGCGCGCACGCAGCGGTTCGGCGAGTGCTGCGAAGCCGCGCGCCTGCGCGTGCGCCTGCGCGTGCGCCAGCGCGTCGAGCAGGCGTCTTGGCAGGCCGTGCTCGGGCAGGGCGGCGAGTTCGGCGAAGTTCGCGGCCGCGAAGCGCAGCAGCTCGTCGACCAGCGGCAGCGCGCGGTCGGCCGGCAGCACCTCGGTGGTGGCGTGGAACCGGGCGACGTGGTCCGCCAGCGCCTCGAGCTCCGCGGTCGTCACCGTGTGCGCGCGCAGCAGCTCGTCGAGCATGCGTTCCTGCGGCAGGCGGCGCATCACCACCGCGACGTCGACGTCGTCGGGGCCGTCGTCGTCCCCGAGCGCGGCGAAGCGCAGGGCCTTCGTGCCGGCGACCGGGCGCAGCGCCGCGGTGCCGAGGTAGACGTCCGGGCACAAGCGGCGGTTCAGCCGCACTTCCTCGCGGCAGGCGTGGCGCCGCGCGGGCAGCGGTGCGAAGTCGACGAACGGCAGCGTGATCGCCTTCTTCAGTTTGTAGACCAGCTGGTCGGCGAGGCAGACCAGCGACAGGTGCGTCTGCACGAGCTGCACCGCGCGCGGGGCGTGCGGGAAGCACGCCGGATCGGCGAGTGCTGCGAGCAGGCGCGGGTCGCTCACGGCAGCATCCCGAGCAGCAGGTAGCCGCCGTAGAGCAAGAGCCCGAGCAGCACGCCGAGCCCGAGCACGCGCAGCACGTGGGCGACGGGGTTCTTCACAGCGACTCCAGCAGGGCGGTGAACGCCGCCTCGTCGAGGATGCGCAGGCCGAGTGCCTGCGCCTTCTCGAGCTTGCTGCCGGCGTCGCTGCCGGCGACCACGTCGGTGACCTTCTTGCCGATGCTGCCGGCGGTGCGGGCGCCGAGCGCTTCGACCTTCGCCTTCGCGTCGTCGCGCGACATCGTCGCGAGGCCGCCGGTGAACACGAACACGCGGCCCGACAGGGGCCCTGCACCTTGCGGCTCGGCCTGCTGCGGGGCGACGCCGGCGGTGGCGAGGGCCTGCAGGGTCGCCTGGTTCTTCGGCGACGCGAAGAACTCGACCACCGCCGCTGCGACCTCCTCGCCGACGCCGTCGACGGCCATCAGCGCCTCCTGGTTGGCGGCGGCGAGCCGTTCGAGCGAACCGAAGTGCGTCGCCAGGTCCTTCGCGGTGGTCTCGCCGACGTGACGGATGCCGATGCCGTGCAGGAAGCGCGCCAGCGGCGGCGTGCGGCTGCCGGCGATGCGCGCCAGCAGGTTCTCGGTGCTGCGCTGGCCCCAACGCTCGAGCTCGAGCAGCTGCGCCTTCTTGCCGGCGAGCGCGAACACGTCCTCGAGCGACGTGACCAGCCGCGCTGCGACCAGCTGTTCGACCTGCTTGGGTCCGAGGCCTTCGATGTCGAACGCGCGGCGGCCGGCGAGGTGCACGATGCGACCGACCAGCTGGGCTGCGCAGTCGAGATTGCTGCAGTAGACGAACTTGCCCTCCTGCTGCAGCGGGCCCTGGCAGGCGGGGCACTGCGAAGGCGGGCTCGCCGGCACCGCGGTGGCCGGGCGGTGTTCTTCGAGCACGCGCACGACCTCCGGGATCACGTCGCCGGCGCGTTGGACCAGCACGGTGTCGCCGGCGCGCACGTCGCGTTCCTGCAGCAGCGCCCAGTTGTGCAGCGAGGCGTTGCGCACGGTGACGCCGGCGAGGTCGATCGGCTCGAGGTGGGCCACCGGCGTCACCGCCCCGGTGCGGCCGACCTGGGCGCCGATCGCCAGCACGCGCGTCTGGCCGATGCGCGGCGCGAACTTGTAGGCGAGCGCCCAGCGCGGCGTGCGCGAGTTGCGGCCGAGCTGCTGCTGCCAGTCGGTGCGGTCGATCTTGGCGACGATGCCGTCGAGCTCGTACGGGAGATCGTCGCGGCGCCGTTCGAGTTCGTCGCGGAAGGCGAGCACGCCGGCGGTGTCGTCGACGCGCGCGAACGGTTCGGCGATCGCGAAGCCCCACGCGGCGAGCTGGGTGCGCAGGTCGGTGTGCGTCGCGAACGTGATGCCGTCGAGGTGGCCGACCGCGAACGCGAAGAAGTCCAGCGGCCTGCGCTTCACCATGCGCGGGTCCTGCAGCTTCAGCGTGCCGGCGGTGGTGTTGCGCGCGTTGCGGAACTGGCCCTCGCTGCTGGTCTCCTCGCGCTCCTGCAGCAGCGCGAAGCCGTGCTTGCTCATGATCACCTCGCCGCGGATCTCGATGCGCAGCGGGAACGGGCCCGGGCCGGCGAGGCGCAGCGGCAGGTTGCGGATCGTGGTCAGGTTGCGGGTCAGGTCCTCGCCCTGGCTGCCGTCGCCGCGCGACAGGCCGCGCACCAGGACACCGTTCTCGTAGAGCAGGTTGGCGGACACGCCGTCGAGCTTCGGTTCGCAGGCCCACGCCAGCCGTTCGCCTTCGGGCAGCGCCAGCAGCTTCTGCGCGCGCGCGGCGAAGTCCTGCACGGCCTCGGCGTCCATCAGCGACTCGAGACTGCCCATCGGCTCGAGGTGCGGCACGGTCGGGAACGAGCTGCCCTTCGGCAACGGCGCCCCGACGCGGCGGGTCGGCGAGTCCTCGGTGACCAGTTCGGGGTGGGCCTGTTCGAGCTGGCGCAGCTGCACGAACAGGGCGTCGTACTCGGCGTCGGACAGGTCGCTGTGGCCGCGGTTGTAGTACTGCTCGTCGGCAGTGCGGATGCGGGCGCGCAGGGACGCGATGTCGGGCTCGGCGGTCACCCCCACGGTCTAGGCAGCGGGAGCCGGGCGGTCAACGACCACGGCCCAGGCGATCGCGACTCAGGCGATCGCGAGCGGCTGCACCGGGAAGGCCGGCGGCGCACTGTTGCGCTCGCCCTCGACGAACTCGTAGGCGCTCTCCAGGTGCTTGCAGGCGCGGCTGAAGCGCGTCTTCACCTGGGTTTCGAGCGCCGCGACGATCTGCTGGTCGCTGGCGAAGCCGTGTTCGAGCACGAGCTGGCCGAAGCGCTCCGCGGCGGCCCCCGACTCGACCAGCAGCTCGAGCGGCTCGAGCTGCTCGCGGCTGCAGACGTCCATGTCGCACAGGATGTCGCCCAGGCGCTCGTCGCGCGGGCACTTGTCCGACATCGCCGCCATCACGCAGCCGTTCTCGATCTCGAACGTCAACAGCTCGCCGGGCAGCTGGACCTTCATGGTGCCGCGCTTGCGCATGCGGCCGAGGAACTGCATCACCGACAGCAGCGGCATGCTGCGATTGGTGCCCTTCAGGTTCTCCGGACGCGCCTGGGCGCGCGGGCCGATGCGGCGGTCGCCGGCGGGTGCGGCCGCGGTGGCCGGGCGCGGGGCGGTGCCGGGTGCGGCGGCCTTGGCGCGGTTCGCGGGCGCGGCGACGGCGCGTGGCGCCTGGGCTGCGGGTGCTGGCGCGGCGGGAGCTGGCGTCGGCGTTGGGTTCGTGGTGGCGGCTGGTGCGGCGGGCGCCGGTGTCGTTTGGGCGGGTGCTGCTGCCGGTGCCGACGGTGCCGGCGCCTTCGCCGCGGGTGGCGCTGCCGGCTTGTCGGCGGGCGCGTCCGTCTTCGCGGCAGTCGCCGGCTTCGCGGCCGGTGCTGCGGGCTTCGGTGGGTTCGTGGCCGGGCTTTGTGCCTTCTGGACCTTGGACTCGGCGGGGCGTGGCTGGTCGGCGCCTTCGGGGCGCATGTCGACGTGCACGTAGCCGCTGTTGTTCGGCGCGGCGGGCTTCGCCGGGGCCGGTGCAGCTGGCGGGGTCGCCGGGCCGCTCTTGCCGGCCGGGGCCGAAGCCTGGGCCGCCGGTGGCGCCGGCGCCTCGTTGCCGCGCGCGCTGCGTTCGCCGCCCTTCTGCGGCTGGCGCTGCAGCAGGTCGTGGATCGCGTCCGCCAGGTTGCGCATGCCGTTCTCGATGCGCTCGAGGTCGCCGCGGCACGGTTTCAGGTCGATGCTGCGCATCGACACCTGTTCCAGGGTCTGGGCGAGCACGGCGGCGAAGCCGACGAAGTCCTCGCAGTAGCCCTGGATCAGCGAGTTGGCCGCGGACGCGGGAAATTGACCTCCCAGCATGCGCGCTCCATCGGCAAAACGGGACGGCGGCGATGAGGGAGTCCGTCCCGGTTCCAGACGGCGGGCGCGGTCCTGCCGATCACTTGCCGGCTTCGTCCGCAGGGGCGAGGCCGAGCTCGCGGGCGACGTTGGCGAGCCATGGGGCGACGCCGCCGCGTTCGTAGCCGGTGCGCGTCAGTTCCTTGCCATCGGCGTCGAGGAACACGACGGTCGGGAAGGCCTCGACCGAGAACTGCTCCTGCAGCTTCTCGTTCTGCTCCGCCAGCTCCTGTGGCAGCTTCTTGTTGCGCGGGAAGTCGAGCTCGACCAGCACGACGTGCTCCTTGGCCCACGCGACGAACTCGGCCCGGGAGAAGATCTCGGCCTGCAGGCGCTTGCAGTACACGCACCAGTCGCTGCCGGTGAAGTTCACCAGCACGCGCTTGTGCTGTTCCTTCGCGGTGCGCAGGGCCGCGGCATAGTCCGTCTGCCACACGAGGCGTTCCCCGGGCGGCTTCGGCTGGTGCTGGGCCATCTGGTCCTCGGCGCGTTCGATCCAGTGCCGCACGCCGCCGGGGGCGTAGCGCAGCAGGCCGAACTGCTTGCCGGCGCTGTCGAGCAGCACGACGGTCGGGTAGCCGCGCACGCCGTAGAGCCGAGCCAGCTCGCGGTTGGCTTCGTGCTGGGCCGCCGGCAGGTGCTGCAGCGGGAAGTCGACCTTCAGCAGCACGGCCTTCTCGGCGGCCCACTTCGCGAACGCGGGGCGGTCGAAGACCTCCTTCTGCTGGCGGATGCTGTAGCCGCAC
>JAEUHU010000505.1 GCA_016793305.1 Planctomycetota bacterium | reverse complement strand
TGAGCGAGTTGCGCGCCAAGATCGACCTGCCGTTGCGCGACGCACCCCCACCAGCACGTCGGCCAACGGCATCCTCCCCCGCCGCTCGCGACCGCCGCGAACTCGTCCCCGGCACCGAGTTGACCCGGCGGTGGCGCGACCAGGACATCCGCGTCCGCGTGCTCGACGACGGCGGGTTCGACTGGAATGGCGCCCGCTACAGCTCGCTCAGCGCGGTGGCGAAGGCCATCACCGGGGCCGCGTGGAACGGCAAGTTGTTCTTCGGCCTCGTCGAACGGAGGCCGGCATCGTGAAGACGGCGGTGCAGACGAAAACCGTCCGAGTCGCGATCTACACGAGGCAATCGGTGGCGTCCGACCTCGTGTTCGGCTCGATCGACGCGCAGCGTGAGTCCATCGAAGCCTACGTCCAGAGCCAACGCGGCGAGGGCTGGGTGGCGCTGCCGACCCGCTACGACGACCACGGGTTCAGCGGCGGCAACACCGAACGCCCGGCCTTCCAGCGCCTCGTGGCCGACGTGCAGGCCGGCAAGCTGGACGTGATCGCCACCTACAAGACGGACCGCATCAGCCGCTCGCTCGCCGACTTCACCAACTTCATGGCGATGCTGGAGAAGCACGGCGTCGGGTTCGTCAGCACCACGCAGTCGTTCGACACCAGGACCTCGATGGGCCGGCTGACGCTGAACATCCTGGCCTCGTTCTCGCAGTTCGAACGGGAGGTCATCAGCGAACGCATCAGCGACAAGTTGCAGGCGACCCGGCGCCGGGGCATGTGGACCGGCGGCAGGCCGATCCTGGGCTACGACGTGGTGGCCAAGAAGCTGGTGGTGAACACCCACGAGGCCGACCAGGTGCGAGCCATCTTCGACCTCTACGTCGAGCGCGGCTCCATCGCCGAGGTGATGCACGAGCTGCGGGCGCGAGGTTGGCGCAACAAGACGTTCGTCGGCAAGCGCGGACAGGCCATCGCCGGGCGCGAGTTCACCAAGGCGACGTTGCACGGGCTGCTCACCAACGCGCTATACCGGGGCCAGATCAGCACCAAGGACGGCCTCGTCCCCGGCGAGCACGAGGCGATCGTCACGGCCGAGGCGTGGGACGCGGTGCAGGCGCAGTTGGCCAGCAACCGGCAGCACGGTGGCGCCGACGTGCGCAACAAGAGCGGCGCGTTGCTGCGCGGGCTGCTTCGCTGCGGGCGGTGCGGCTCGACGATGATCCACACGTTCACGACGCGCGGCACGGTGCGCAACCGCTACTACACCTGCGCCCGCACGCACAACGAGGGAAAGGACGCATGCCCTGGTTGCCGCATCCCAGCCGGCAAGTTCGAGGGGTTCGTGGCCCAGCAGATCCGCGCGATGGGAGTCGACGATGCGCTGCTGACCCTGACGGCGGCGGCGGCAACGAAGGCGGCGGCTCGCAGGCGGCGCGACCTCGAACTCGAACGGCGACGGCTGGCACCCCGGCTGCATGCCGATGGTGACGATGCCGCGCAGGCCCGCGTGAACCTCGCGGCGATCGAGGCGGAACTGGCCGCAATCGGCGAGGGCACCGTGGACCCCGACCGGCTGGCGCTGGCGATCTCGTCGTTCGAGCCGGTGTGGAACGAGCTCTTCCCGCGCGAACAGGAACGCATCCTGCGCCTGCTGATCGCCGGCATCACCTACCACCCCGACACGGGCGAAGCCGACATCGAGCTGCGGCCGTGCGGGATCGAGACGCTCGCCAACGAGGCACGACCATGAAGTTGACCGCGAAGTTCGAGAACTCCCCCGCCAAGGCGAAGGCGCCGTCACGTTCCACCGGTGATCAGGACGCGACGCCGGCGGCGCGCAACCTCGCGATGGCCTACTACCTCGACAACCTGATCGAACGCGGGTTGCTGGCGGACTACTCGGCGGCGGCGAAGGTGCTCGGGGTCAGCCAGCCGCGACTCACGCACTTGATGAGCCTGCTGTTGCTGGCCCCGACGATCCAGGAGGCGATCCTCGCGGGGACGATCACGCCGGGTGACAAGCAGCTGCGGCGGTTGGCGCGGGTCGCGGAGTGGCGGGAGCAGATCGCGATGTTGGCGCGGTGATCGGAGCCGGCAAGCGCGCGGCAGGGATCAGGGCAGGACTGGGGCGCAGACGACTCGGAATCCGATGCCTCCTACCGCGATGACGGGGGTGTACCCCTCGCGGCCTGCAGAGCGGCAATGGTAGGAGACGTTGCCCCCGTTGCCCCCGCGGTAAACGCGGATTGGGCCGCTTGTCACGTATGGATCGCGAACCGACCCCTGAGGATAGTTCGGAGTGCCATCCCAGCCGTCGAGGCACCATTCCGAGACGTTCCCGTGCATGTCGTGCAAGCCCCACGCATTTGGTGCGTAGCTGCCGACAATCCGCGGTCCAATCCAGCATGGCTGGTCAAATGCCATCGAGATATTTGCCTGGCCGCAGCTGAGGCTGTTCCCGACATTCCACTCCGTCGTCGTTCCAGAGCGGCAGCAGTACTCCCACTCTGCCTCCGTCGGCAGACGGTATCCGTATCCCGAAGGCAACCGCCCAGCTGCGGCCTCTTGGACGGTCAGAGCATCGCAGTAGGCAACAGCCTCGAACCATGAAATGCTATTGACGGGCTTATTAGCATCCCAGAACGATGGCTGGGGCGCACCCATCACTGCAGAATACTCCGCCCGCGTCACTTCGTATTTTCCCATCCATAGAGGGCGGGTGATCGTCACGAAGTGCACCGGCTGCGATGACGGCTGGTTGAAGTACGGCGCAACGCCTAGCGGCTCCGGCGATCCCATCTGGAACGCCCCCGCCGCGATCGGCACCATGTTTAGACTCGCCGGCGGCGGTGCCGCAATCTCGATCTCCAGGTCGTTGTCGGTCAGCGTGAGCAGCAAGCCCCAGCCTTCGTCCGCACCCTGCACATCAAACGTCGCGCCCACTAGCAGCGGGTTGTTCGGCACTTGGAACACGAAGGCCGGGCTCTGACCCGATGCATCCAGCACACCCGTGACGAGAATGCCGTAGGCGACCGGATTGAGGCGGAGCACACCCTCGCTCACACCCGGCACCGACACGGGTATGGCTCCGGGGTAAGTCGGGGAGCACATCGCGAAGCCGTAGTAGTTGCCCGCGATCGAAGGTGGATGCTCCATCACGATCGAAGCCGTCTGGCCGATTACCACCGGCGCCATGAGCTTCATCGTGCGGCCCGTCTGGGCCGTTGCCGACAGAGCCAAGAGAGAGGCTGCCAAGGGAGCGAAGACGAAGGATCGTTGCATGGCGTGACTCGACGGTTCGGGTGCGGCGGCCGAGAGACTCTCCCCCGGCAGCAAGACGCCGATCGTCTCGTGCCGCGAGCAGCTTGTCGATGGCGTGCCCCGCGCCAGCCTGTCGGTCACCCGCGTTCGCAACGCGACCACGGGCTCATAACCCAGCGTCCCCCGCCGCCCGGCCATGTTCGAAGAGCGTTCGGATCGAAGGCCCTTTTTCGCTCTCGGGTTCATAACCCAGGGCTCGGCTCTGAGAGCGAGAGAGCATTTCTGCCCCGTTTCGGCTCTCGGCCTGTTAACCCCGCTCGCGCACACCTCTGCGCCCACCGCGCACCGACTCCACCACCGCGAACGCATCCAACCCGTTGCCACGCACTTACGTGCACTCGGGAAAGAGAAACGCCCCGAGGCTTGTGGCCCCGAGGCGTTGGTCTCCTGCGGTTGTCCGCAGGACTGGTAGCGGGGGGAGGATTCGAACCTCCGACCTTCGGGTTATGAGCCCGACGAGCTACCGGGCTGCTCCACCCCGCGTTGGGTGAGGGAAGGAAGATAGCGACCGCCCCCTGCGCCGCAAGGAACTTCCCGCCTTTCCACCCCCACTCCCATCAGCCCCGCGAAGCGCGCAGCTGCGCGAACGCTTCGCGCAGCTCGGCCGGGCAGTCGGCCGCCTGGAACAACGGCGCATATGTCCCCGCCTGCTTCAGGACCGCCTCACGCGCGCCAGGCTCGACCAGCAGGCGCGTGCGCAACACGTCGAGCAGACGGCCGCGGTAGGCCGGGTCCTCCGGCGCCGTCACCTTCAGCACCCGTTCGAACACCGGGAAGGCCGCTCCGGCATCCGTCGCGACCAGCGCGCGACCGATCCGACTCAGCAGGTCGACACGCAGCCCGCCCCCTTCGGCCGCCTCGTCGAGTAGGCGCAAGGCGAGTTCGGGCCGGTTCAACCCGAGCTGGGCTTCGGCCGCCAGCGTGCGCACCTGCAGCAGCTCCTCGGGCTGGAACGGCAGCCTTGCCGGACCCGACGCGGCCGGCGGGGCGAGCAGCGCCGTCGCGCGCTGCACGACTTCCTGGAACCGGCCCGCGGCAAGGTCGACCTCGAGCCGCAGCAGGCGCTGCGCCGCCGAGTCCTTGAGTCCGGAGTCCTCGATCCCGTCGAGCGCCGCGAACGCCACGCGCACGTCTCGCACCTCGCGCTGCAGATCCTCGGAGTCCGACCAGTTCTCACGCCCGGGCTTCAGCAGGGCCGTTTCGACCAGCAGCTGCATGGCGCGACGAGCGCGGCGGTTCAGGATCGGATCCGGGGAGTTGACGGCGCTCGCCAGCTCGATGGCCGCGTGGTTCTGCAGGACCAGCCGGAGGCTCTGGCGCTTGCGATGCAGCAGCAGCGGTTCACAGGCTGGCACCCACTGGCCGGCGGCGACCGGATCGGCCCCGATGGTGGTCAACGCCTGCAGCAAGGAGTCGAGGCGAACCTGCTGCTCGGCGGGCACCGGCGGATTCAAGTCGCGCAACACGAACATCAAGGCACCGATCGCCTTCTCGGCCATCTGGGGCTCGCGCCCGAACTGCTGCAGGCAGTCGACCAGGTCCTGCAGCGCAGCAACGTCCCCTTCGACCTCGAGCTGGTTGCGCAAGAACGGGATCGAGGCGGTGATCCACTCGGCACGACGCGGGTCGGTCGAGCCCGTCATCAAGGCGAGGGAATCCGCGGCCTTGCGCCGGATCTCGACAGCGGGATCGGCGAGCAAGCCCTGCATGGCCCGCACCCACTCGTCCGCGCGCAGACCATCGACTCGCCACGCCTGCAGTTGGACCAACGTCGCCTGACGCAGCCTGGCATCGACGGTGATGTCGCGCACCAGACCGACCAGAAGATCGAAGACCTCGGGCACCCGTTGCTCCTTCGGGTCGAGCAACTGGGCCAGCTGCAGCGCCTGTTCGCGCACTTCCGGAGACTTGCTGGCCCGCAGGCACGTGCCGACCAGCTCGAGCCACCCCGCCTTGTCGACGTCGTTCGGAGCGGGGGCCTGCCACCGCGGTGCACCGCGAGCGCCGAGTGTGGCCAGCACCGCCACGAGCTGAGCCTGACGCGCTTCGACTTCGCTCATCGAACGCCCGAACTGCACCAGCTTGCTGCGCGTGTCCACCGACGGAAACCGCCGCAGGCCACGCAGGACTGCGAACTGGACCTCCGTGTCGTCGCTGTCGAGCTGAGCCAGCAGCTGCCCCACCACCTCGCTGGCGAGTTCCGCTTCGTCGTTCTTCGTCAGGTAGGCGACCACCTCGAGCAACAACGCCGCGGCGCGCCGGTCGGTCGTGGGCAGTTGTCGGTAGCGCTGCAGCAAGGCGCGGGCGAACGTCTGGCGCGCGGTGACCGAATCCTCGGCCGGCAGACCGGCTTGCAGGCTTCTCCGGATCACCTCGAGGCAGGCGTTGCGGGTCTCTGCATCGTCGACCACGGTGCGGGTTTGCACGGCGGCCCAGTCGATGCCGGGACTGCGCTCGACCATCGCGCGCACGAGGTCGCGATCGCTCTCACGACGGATCTGCCGAACGACGTTCTCGAGGTTGTCCGGCGCAGCGAGAGCGCGCCGCGCCGCCAGTTCGGTGAAGTCGAGGTAACGCAGCTCGCCGTGCAGACGCCAGAACGCCTGGAACTGGTCCGGGGTGCGCAACGGCTCTGGAGGATAGAGCAACCGCTGCAGCGCAGCGGTGGCGGTCCCCCGCAGCTGTTCGTCGGGGGCAGCGAGCTGCTCGGCGAGCAACGGGGCCAGGGAAGACTGCTGCAGGTCCGACAGGGCCATCAGCGTGGCGTGGCGTTGCTCCGTCGGTGCACTGGCCAACAGACTGCGCGCCGCCGATTCGAGGTCGCGGAGCGGCAGTCGCTGCAGGGCTTGCCGGGCCGCCGGAACCGCTTCGCCGTCGGCGCCAGGACTCCACAGCGGCAACAGGGCCACCAGGTAGCCGTGCACGATCTGGACTCGCACGGTCTCGGTCGCGCCACCGAACAGCCGCTCCGGCGCGACGAAGGCGTGGCGGGCCAGCGACGTGAGGATCGTGCGGCGCAGCCCGTCCGGGTCGCGCGGCTTCAGCAGCTCGTCCTGCAGGATGCGATGGGCGGTGGCAATGGGCATCGCCAGCAGCCGCTCGACCGCCTGCTCCCGCGCCTCGCGACCATCGGCACCACTGCGATAGAGCATGGCGCGCAGGCGCTCGAGCTCCTCGTTGCCCTGCTGCCCGGCCAGGAGCCCAGGACGAATCGGTGCCATGGCGCCGAGCGAAGGGAACCCCGCCCCCATCACGAAACCGAGCAAAGCCGCCGTCCTGGTCGCTGCCAAGCCGTCCATCGCCACCGCCTCTCGTGCTCCGACCAACTTGCCCAAGCGGGTGGGACCGTCCCACCGCGCCGCATCCTAACGCGTCGCCGCAGAAGCGCAGCATCGGCATTCGACGTGGTGGATCGAGAGCGCGGAAGCAGGCGCACGAGCCGGCACTGCGGCGGCCGGGATCAGTTCGGCACGATCCAACGCGCCGCCTTCGACTTGCCGACCTGCACGACGTAGGAACCAGGCCCGAGGCCCGTCTTGACGTCGACCACGACCACGCCGTCGACGCGCACGCCCTTGCCTTCGATCAGCCGGCGGGCGTCGCTGCTGGACGACGCGAGGCCGGACAGGTGCAGGGCCGTCGGCAGGGCGATGCCGCCGCGCTCGTCGCGACGCACCTCGGCCCCTGGGCGCCATTCGGGCAACACGTCGGGCAGACCACCCTGCTGGTGCACCCGGTCGTACTCGGCGCGACAGCCGCGAGCCGCGTCGGCGCCGTGGTAGCCGGCGACCACGGCCTCGGCCAGCGCGAACTTCGCCTCCAGCGCGTTGCCGAGCAGGGTCTCGATGCGCTCCTTCGGCAGGTCGGTCAGCAGCTCGAGATAGTCGCGCAGCAGCGCATTCGGCACGCGCATCAGCTTGCCGAACTGCACCGACGCCGACTCGGCGACGCCGATGTAGTTGTCGAGCGACTTCGACATCTTGTTGGCGCCGTCGAGGCCGACCAGCAAGGGCGTGGTGATGCAGACCTGGGCCGGCTGGCCCGACTGCTTCTGCAGCTCCCGACCGACCATCAGGTTGAACAGCTGGTCGGTGCCGCCGAGTTCGACGTCGGCGCGCAACTCCACGGAGTCCCAGCCCTGCAGCAGCGGGTAGAGGAACTCGTGCACCGAGATCGGCTGTTCCTTCTGGTAGCGCTTCTGGAAATCGTCGCGCTCGAGGATCCGCGCGACGGTGTAGCGCCCCGCGAGCGCCACGCAGTCCATGAAGGTCTGCTTGTGGAACCACTCGCCGTTCTCGCGCTCCTCGATCGAAGCGGTGTCGAGCACCTTCGCCACCTGCGCCCGGTAGGTCTGCTTGTTCTGCTCGACCTGCTCGCGCGTGAGCGGCGGCCGGGTCTTGTTGCGGCCGGTCGGGTCCCCGACCATCGCCGTGGCGGTTCCCCACAGCACGATCACCTGGTGGCCGAGCCGCTGGAAGTCGCGCAGCTTGCGCAGCACCACGGTGTGGCCGAGATGGATGTCCGGCGAACTGGGGTCGATGCCGAGCTTGACGCGCAGCGGCACCCCCGAGTCGCACGCCTGCTGGAGGCGCACCCGCAGTTCGTCCTCGCTCTTGATGTCGACGGTGCCGCGCTTCAGCACCACGAGCTGCTCTTCGACGGGAAGGAACTTCACCGCTGCTGCTTAGCGGCGCCCCTGCCACCAGGCAAGCCAGCCGTCGCGATCCCCGACCGGAGGGCCGTTCGCATCGATCTCGCGCAGGCAGACCATCGCCACGAGCGCCTGTTCCGCGCGACCGAGCCGGACGGTGTCGACCAGCAGGTCGATCGCCGGCTCGCGTTCCGGGTCGCGGACGAACATGGCGGCGACGAACGCGCGCGGGAACGTCGCCGGCAGGAAGTCGCCGAGCGCCCGACGCAGATGCTCGAGCGGCGCCTTCGCGACCTCGTCGGCCCCACGGGGGAACTGCGTCAGTTCGGCCGCGGCGAGCAGCGTGCGACGAACCGGGATCCTGGCCCCGTCCTTCCGCACGAATCCCGGCAGCTGCTCGAACGTCACGCGGAGGCGCCGCCGCACGCTGTCGCCGCCGGGCATCGCGATGCCGACCGGCACGACGAGCCGCACTTCCCCGAGCAGTTCGAGGGTGTTCGGCAGATCGACGAGATCCTGGTTCGACCAGCGATTGCGAGCCCCACTGACGTAGGAGTCCTCGACCTCGATGCCGACCAAGAACCGGGCGGGCTCGGCGTCGGCGCGGCCGCCGAATGCGATCGGCATGCCGATCGGTGGGATGCGCAACTCGACCTGGATCGGCACCCCGATCGGTGCGACCGACGCCGGCTGGGACGGTTCCAATCGGCCAGCCGGACCGAGCCAGACGATCTCGGCGGCGGCCCGCAACCGTTCCGCGACGCGCAGGCCCGCAGCGATGCCGCGGAACCCGGCCATGCTGGCCTCGACGCGCGGCGGCAAACCGCTGCGGTCGTAGCGCTCCAGCAGCGCTTCGAGCTGGACGAGGTCGGGCAGATCCGGCGGCTGGTTGCGCGACGCTTCCTGCAGCTGCTGCAGGATCCGCCCGTACAGCGCCTCGACCGCCGAGTCGGCGCGGGTGCCGGTGGCGATCGGCACCACCAGGTTCTCGACCGGGATCGCCGGCACGGTACTGCTGCCGAGCAGCGGCACCGGCTCGTAGGTGGTGACGCATCCGGCAGTCGCCAGCAGGGTGGCGAACGAAGCGCCGCGGCCGGGGCGCCACAGGCCGCCCCGGCGAGAGTGCCCAGCTCGCGCTGGGCGCCCGCTCACTGGCCTTCGCCCTCGCCGGCCTTCTTCGCGGCTTCGCGCGCGCTCATGCGCTGGCCGAGCCCCTTCAGCTGGTCGGCGAGCGAACCGATCTGCGGCGCCTGCGGAGCCTTCGGCTCCTGTTCCTTCGCCGGGCCGGCGTCGCCCTCTTCGCCTTCCTCGAAGTGCGCCTGGATCAGCGTCAAGCCGATCTTCCGCTCGTCGGTGTCGATCTTGATGATGCGGACCTCGACGCGCTGGCCGACCTTGACCACTTCCTCGGGGTTGTCGACCTTGTGGTCGGCCAGCTCCGAGATGTGCAGCAGGCCTTCGAGACCAGGCTCCAGCTCCACGAACACACCGAAGTTGGTGATCTTCGTGACCGTGCCCGGGACGCTGTCGCCGATGTGGTAACGAGCCGGGATGTCACCGCTCCACGGGTCGGCCTGCAGCTGCTTCAGGCCGAGCGCGATGCGCTTCTTCTCCTGGTCGACCGAGAGCACCACGCACTCGATCTCGTCGCCCTTCTTCACCACCTCGCTCGGGTTGGTGATCTTGCGGGTCCAGCTCATGTCGGTGATGTGCAACAGACCGTCGATGCCTTCCTGCAGTTCGATGAAGGCGCCGTAGTTGGTCAGGTTGCGCACCTTGCCGCGGATGACCGTGCCCGGCGGGTAGTTCTCCGCCACCATGTCCCAGGGGTTGACCTCGGTCTGCTTCATGCCGAGCGAGATCGTCTGCTTCTCGGTGTCGATCTCGAGCACGACGACCTCGACCTTGTCGCCCTGCTTGACGACCTCGTTCGGGTGGTTGACGCGCTTGGTCCACGACATCTCGGAGATGTGCACGAGGCCCTCGACGCCGTCCTCGAGCTTGACGAACGCGCCGTAGCTCATCAGGTTGACGACCTCGCCGTTGATGCGCTTGCCGACCGGGTACTTCTCCGTGATGTTCTCCCACGGCGAAGCGCTCTTCTGCTTCATGCCGAGCGCGATGCGCTCGCGCTCGCGGTCGATCTTCAGCACCTTGACCTCGACCTCGTCGTCGAGCTTCAGCATCTCCGACGGGTGGTTCACGCGACCCCACGACATGTCGGTGATGTGCAGCAGGCCGTCGATGCCACCGAGGTCGACGAACACGCCGAAGTCGGCGATGTTCTTGACGATGCCCTTGCGCACCTGGCCCTCGGCCAGCTCGGCGAGCAGCTGGGCCTTCTTGGTCTCGCGCTCCTCTTCGATCAGCTTGCGGCGCGAGATGACGATGTTCATCCGCTCCTCGTCGATCTTGATGATGCGCGCCTCGATGTCCTTGCCGATCCAGTCACCGATGTCGCCCGCGCGACGGATGTTGACCTGCGACGCCGGCAGGAACACCGGCACACCGATGTCGACCAGCAGACCGCCCTTGATCTTGCGCAGCACGAGGCCCTTGACCGAGTCGCCTTCCTTGTGCGTCTGGATGATGTTCTCCCAGCCGCGGATGCGATCGGCCTTCCGCTTGCTCAGCAGGATGTAGCCCTCGGCGTCGTTGATCTGCTCGACGAGGCACTCGATCTCCATGCCCGGTTGCACGGCGAGAGGATCCGGGAATTCGTCGATCGAGATGTGACCCTCGGCCTTGTAGCTGACGTCGACCACCACGGTGCCGTCTTCCTGCACCTTGATGACCTTGCCTTTGACGATCTTGTTGGGAGCCAGCTCGGCGACGGTCTTGCCGATGGCGAGGTCGAGTTCGGCCAAGGTGGTGCTGCCGAGCGCCTCCGAGGTGAGGCGCGACAGCTCGTCGGCCGACATCGCGAACTTCTTGATCAGGTTCTTGCCGTGCATCTAACGGAAAAGGGTTGAAGAGAAGGGGAAACCAACGGGTGACAGAAGAAGGAGCCCGACCGGACCATCCGGCAGGGACAACGTCCAAAGTCCCGACGACCGGAACATCCGGCCGCCGGTTTCGCCGTCGACGAGGCTCACGCCCCGCCTCCGGCAGAAGGAGGAGATGAAGAGACGGGACCGACCCCACCCGCCATCGGTGCGGTCGAACCCGTGCTATCGGATCGATGGGTGCTGTCCCTGACCGCTCCTTCTGGAGCAGGCGCCCGTTCCGCCGCGGCGGCACGGAGCGGCGCCCGGGCCAGTTCGGCGACCTGGGCGCGCAGCCGTTCGACGCCGCCGGGGGCCAGCACCTCGTCGGCGCTCATCGGGACGCCGTAGCGCACCACGACCTTGCTGGGCCGGGGGAACCAGGCCTTGCGCGGGAACGCCCGGTGGTTGCCGTCGAGGCCGATCGGCACGACACAGGCACCGGTGCGGCGCACCAGGAACTCCACGCCGTTGCGGAACGGGCCGACGGTGCCGTCGGCGCTGCGGGTGCCCTCGGGGAAGATGCCGACCGCCTCACCCCGCGACAGGCTCTCGGCGATCACGCGCAGCGCGTCCTTCGACGGGGCACTGCGGTCGATCAGGGTCACCCCCATCTGGCCGAGCCACCAGCGCAACGGCCCGAGCTTGGCGAGCCCGGCCTGGGCCAGGAACGCGACCCAGCGGCCGGCGGTGATGCCGACCAACGGCGGGTCGATGTAGCTGGCGTGGTTGGCGACCAGCAACACCGGGCCGGTCGCAGGCACGTTGGCACGGCCCTCGACCCGCATGCGGAACCACACCTTGGTGAAGGCCAGCACCAAGCCCTTCGACACCGCCCACCAGAACGGGCTGCGGCGGATCAGCTGGGCGCCCGACTGGTCGGCGCGTGCCTGGCGAGCGTTGCTCATGGCTGCTCCTCCGCGGTTCGCGAGGACGGCCGAGCCCGCACGAACTCGAACAGCCGCGCCACCACTGCTTCGGTCACCAGTCCCGTCGAGTCGACGTAGAGCGCATCCGGCGCCTGCCGCAGCGGCGCATCGGAACGGGTGCTGTCGAGGCGATCGCGCACGAGGATCTCCTCGAGCACGTCGTTCTCGGCGACCACCCGGCCCTGCCGGGCGAAATCCTGGCTGCGCCGCCGGGCTCGTTCGCTCGGGGCCGCGTCGAGGTAGACCTTCCAGCGCGCATTCGGGAACACCACCGAACCCATGTCCCGCCCTTCGGCGACCACGGGGCCACCGGCGGCGACCTGCCGCTGCAGGTCGCGCATCGCCGCCCGCACGAACGGCAGCGCCGACACCGCCGAAACCTGGGACTCGACTTCGCGCGTGCGCAGATGGGCAGCGATGTCACGGCCGTTCAACATCAGGCGACCGCCGACCAGTTCGAGCCGCGCCTGCTGCAAGGCTCGCTGCATGCGCGCGTGCCCGAGGTCCGGCTCGTGCGCGCATTCCGCCGGCGCACAGCCTTCCTGCAGGAAGTGCCAGGTGATCGCACGGTACATCGCCCCCGTGTCGAGGAAGCCGAAGCCGAGGCGCTGCGCCAGCAGACGAGCCACCGTGCTCTTGCCGGCCCCGGAGGGACCGTCGATCGCGACGACCTCGGTCGGGGTGGCGGCGAGACCTTTGGCACGGGCGTCGTTGCTGCCTGTCAAGGTTGGAGAGTCGTTGGAGAATCGATCCGGATTGCCAAAGAGCACGGCCGGACCACGACCGCTGCCGGCGATCCGGACCCGGCCCCGGGGCCGGAGAAAGGGCGGGAGAGTCTAGCGATCCGACGCATCCGACCGCAACCGCCAATCTGGCCAAGGCAGAGCTCCGCCAGCCTCGGTCAGCGCGCGAATGGGCATGGCGGGGGTTCGGCGACGGGCGAGCGCTCCCCGCCAGGCAGCAGGCGCACGAGGCCGCCCCCACTCGCATCGACCCACAGCCCGGTCCCCGTGGCGTCGAACGCCGGGAGCACCCAGTATTCCCCGGCCCCGACGCGGCCGTGGCCGGCCCGATGGATGTGCCCGAACACCAGCCGGCGGGCGCCACAGGCGAGGGCCTGGTCGACCGCCGCCACCGTCGGCAGGAAGCGGCCCTGGTCACCACCGGCGATCACCTGCCGGCTCTTGGCCCGCGCTCGCTCCGCGACCGCCAGGGCGGCGCGCAACGGCAGCCGACGGGCCAGCCACCGGACCGGCGGCAGCCGCAGCCACCTCTTGGCCCGCTGGTACGGCAGATCGTTGCGGCACAGTTCGTCGCCGTGCAGCAGTACCGTGTCGACGCCGCCAAGGCGGCCGCGGAAGCCGCCTCGGCTCAGCCGAGCTCCGCTCGCGGCGACGAACTCCGCCCCCATCAGGAAGTCGCGGTTGCCGGGCAGCAGGGCGACCGGCGCCCCGGCGGCAGCGCTCCGGGCGAACGCCGCGGCTACGTCGCGCCAGACGCCGGTCCGGACCTGCGCGCGACTGACATAGGTGTCGAACAGATCGCCCAGCACCAACAGCGGCACACGTTCTCGCTGCACCACGGCCAGTGCCGCCTGCAGATGCTGCAGGGCAGCGCCCCCGTCGCTGGGCACGTGCAGATCCGAGATCAGCAACGCGGCCGGCGCCTCGCACGGGAGCGACTCGAGGCGCGTGCCGAACACCTTGTTCACGGCACGACCTCGACGAACAAGGCGCCGAACGGGTCGAGCGCCAGCTCGACGCGCGCGGTCGTGCCGAGGTCCTGGCCGCCGAGCCGCCGGAAGTGCCGGGCCGCCGGCCATTCCAGCACCACCGGGCGCGGACCGTTCGCTGCGACCTGCGCCAGCACGGCCGGGCGAGCGAGTGCGGCCAGGCGGACCGCGAACACCCGACGTCCGTCGCGGAGGCGCAACTCGGTGCGCTCGAGGACGGTCGGCAGACCTTCGCCATGGACCTCGAACGGCGGCGAGAGCCGCGCCCGCTCGAGCACCGTGCGCACGCGCCGCCGCAGATCGCGGGCCTTCGCGACGTTGCCTTCGTCGAGGCGCCAGGCGTCGTAGGCGACGACCGTCGTGTTCAGGTAGACCGCGCGGCCCCGGCCGAGTTCGCGTTCGAGCTGCATGTCGCCGCGATCGCGGCGTTCGGCCAGCAGGCCGCGCAGGCCAGCTTCGGCCAGCGGCAGATCACGGCCTGCGACGGTGGCCTTGCCCTCGCGCACCAACAGGTCGTCCCAGTCGAGGCTGCGCGCAGTGATGCCGAACAACTCGTCGAGCCCCCCGATCTCACGGCGACGCAGCTGCTCGTCGTAGAGACCGGTCGCGAAGTCGGCGAGCACCACACCGCCGGCGTCGACGTAGGCGCGGATCGCGCGGGTCGCACGTTCGGACAAGGCGAGGCAAGCCGGCAGTACGAGGCAGCGCGGCGCCTGCTGGAGCAGTTGCTCCGCCAGTGCGTCCTCGCCGACGAAGCGGGGCTGGTGGCCGAGGTCCTGCAGCAACCGCAACCAGCCGACGCGGCTGGCCTGGCTGGTGCTGTGCTCGGCCTCGTAGGAGGCGAAGCGACGCACCCAGGTCATGCCGTCGCCGACCGAATCGAGCATCCACCACGCGCGCACCGACGCCTGGCTTTCGAGCACCCACACCGACGACGGCACGACCTGGGCACCAGCACACGCGTCGAGCACCGTTGCCTCGGTCTGGAACGCGGTGGTTACCGCCCTGCCGAACTCGGTCGGCGTCCCCTCCCTGCCCAGCACCGTGCCGTCGTTCCAGATCACGACGCCGGTCGCACCGTGGCAGGCCTCGGCGACGAGCCGCGCGCGCACGTACGAGGCGAGCGGCACCCCCTGCAACGCCTCCGGAGCGGGTGGGGCCAGGGTCGTGTAGCGGTGGGCGGACGGCGCAGCGAAGGCGGTCGTCAGCTCGACCGCACCGCCGATGTCGTAGGGCTCGATCAGGGTCAACGGCGCGAACAGTCGGCGCGGGTCGGCGCCGCCGAACGCGGCAGGAGCCGACGTGCCGGTGATTCCGATCGGCACGCCGGGCGCAGCCGCGGTGACGGCCCTGGCGATCGTGTGCAGGGCGAGGGCGTACTGCTGGTCGACGAACTCGCGCGCCAGCGCGAACGGCCGGAGATCGGCCGGCAGCCGGCGCTGGCCGAGCTCGCGACGCCGCAGCGCGTCGGTCGACGGCGGCAGCGCGTCGGCGAAGTTGGCGAACGAGGTCCCGAGGGCCGTGTTGAGCGCTTCGACGGTCCGGAAGCGCTCCGACACGAACGTGCGGAACGCCTGCAGACAGTGCTCGCAGTGGCACGTGTCGAGCGGCGCGTCGTGGCGAGTCGCCGACGGCTCGTCCGCGAGGGCCACGAACAACAGCCCAGGACCTGCCACCCGCCGCGCTTCGTCCGCGGCCTGCTGGACCGCCTGCGCCAACACCGTGCTGGCGGCATAGCAGCCAGGCCGGACCAATGCGGCCTGATGGCGCGTCCGTTCGTAGCCGCGCACCAAGGGCGCCCATTGCTCGTCACGCAGCTCGAGCACCCCCTTGCCGATCGGCTGGTCCAGGTAGAAGCGCAGGCCGTTCGCCAGCACCGGCGCCGGGTCCATGCCGCGGCCGAGCTGCACGGCCGTGAAGCCCAGCGCCCGCGCCGGAGCGAGGCTCCGGCCGGGGTCGCCGCACCACAACACCCGTTCGAAGCGCTCGGGGGGCGGCACGACGGCTGCCGACTGTGCCGGCAGCGCGGAGGAGAGCGCGACGAGGCACGCAGGGACCGCGAACGCCGAAGCGGTCCAGCTCATTCGATGCCGTAGTCCTTCAGCTTCTCCCACAGCACCTTGCGGGAGATGCCGAGCACCGAGGCCGCCTTGGTGCGATGGCCACCGACCCCCCGCAGGACCGTGCGCAGGTGCTCGCGCTCGGCCTCGACGAGCACTTCGCGCAACGAACGCAACGCCGTCGGGGGTTCGAGCGCGGCGCGCCGCGTCTTGTCGACCGGCAGCAGATGTTCCTTCTTCAGGATGGTCGCCCCGCCGGACAACGCGATCGCCTGGGCGATCCGATTCTCGAGTTCGCGCACGTTGCCGGGCCACGAGTAGTCGCTCATCGCTTCGAGCACGTCGGTCTTGACGGTGAACAGGCGACCGCCGCCGAGCTTCTCGACGAAGTGATGCACCAGCAGCGGCAGGTCCCCTTCCCGCTCGCGCAGCGGCGGCAGCCGCACGGGCACGACGTTGAGGCGGTAGTACAGGTCCTCGCGGAACTTGCCGGCGCGCACGTGGTCGAGCAGCGGCACCTTGGTGGCGGCGACGACACGGATGTCCACCCGCACCAGCGTCTCGCCGCCGACGCGCTCGAACTCGCGTTCTTGCAGCACGCGCAGCAACTTGACCTGCACCGACAGCGGCATGTCGTCGATGTCGTCCAGGAAGATCGTGCCGCCGTCGGCGACCTCGAACCGGCCGCGCCGCTGCCGCTGTGCGTCGGTGAAGGCCCCCTTCTCGTGGCCGAACAGCTCGGTCTCGAGCAGCGTGTCCGGCAGCGCGCCGCAGGACAGGGCGACGAACGGCTTGTCTTTGCGCAGGCTCAGCAGATGGATCGCGCGCGCGATGCGTTCCTTGCCCGTGCCGCTCTCGCCTTCGATCAACACGGAGGCTTCGGTCGGCGCGACCGTGCGCACGGTCTTCACGACCACCTGCATCGCCCGACTCTGGCCGATCACGCCGGGCAAGCCCTGACCCTGGCTGTGGTTCAGCTGCTCGCGCAACTGCGCGTTCTCGTGGAGCAAGGTGCGCAGCTTGCCGATCCGCCGGAGGCGGTCGAGCACATGCTCGTTGAGGAACGGCTTCTGGATGTAGTCGTCGGCGCCGAGGCGCATCGCCTCGACGGCGTGTTCGACCGTCGCATAGGCGGTCATGATCAGCACCTCCGTGTCCGGGCGAGCCTGCTTGGCGGCCTGCAGCACCTGCAGACCATCGGCCCCCGGCAGTCGCACGTCGGTGATCACCACGTCGAAGCTGGTCCGCTGCAGCACGGCGATCGCCTGCTTGCCGTCGGCACAGTGCTCGACCTCGTAGCCGACCCCTTCGAGGTCGTCGCGCAAGGTCACGGCGATGGTCTGCTCGTCTTCGACCAACAGGATGCGCATGGGCCCGTCGTTCACGCTCGTTCCTCCGGCGACTCGCCGCTGTCCGTCCGACGCCGCGCCGGTGGCTGGCCGCGTCGCTCCACGCTCCCGTCGACGGGATCGATGCGCAACTGGGTCTCGCCGAACGACACCACCTGATTGCCGCCGCGGTCCGCGGCCCACTGCAGCGCCGCTTCCGCCTGCGCCAGCAGGCTGTCGAAGAACAGCGTCTTCTGGTCGTCGCACGCCGTGAAGCCGAGGCTGGCGGTGATGGCGAGCTGACGGCCGTCGACGGCGACGTCCAGGCTGTCGAACAGGGCGTGCAGGCGCTCGGCGACGGCCCGGGTCTGCGCCAGGTTCGTGTGCGGCAGCACCAGAAGGTAGCGATCCTCGGAGGTCGTGCCGAGCAGGTCCGAGCCGCGGGTCTTCTCCCGAACCGTGGCCGCCACGGCCAGCCGGGTCGCCTGGCGAAGTTCGGCGCCGTGCAGGTCGACCAGCTGCGTCAGCCGGTCCACCTGCAGCACGATGCAGCCGAGCGACAACCCATGCCGCCGCGCCCGGGCGAATTCGTTGCGCATCAGGTGCAGGATCTGAGCCTGCGAAAACAGGGAGCTGGTCAGGAACCCGTCGGCTCCGTCGCCGGCGGCACTGCTCCGCCCCCCTCCCGGGCGGCCCGTGCGGAAACCAGGTTTTCTCATCGCAGTCGGTGTTGACGGCCGTGCGGGTCGGCCCGACGCACAGCAGCTTCGCACACTAGGCAGCTCCGGCTCGGGGCGCTACCAACTTTGCGAGCTCCGCCAACGCCGGGGCTCGCCGGACAAAAAAATACGGGCCTCAGCCGGTCAGAACTGAGGCCCGTGGATGCGGGTCGAGGCTACGTAATGGAGAGGGCGGTTAGGGAGGGGGATACTGGTCTCCACCACACAGCCAAGACCCGACGGTGTCTGCTTGGAACAGGACCAGCGAACTGGTCCTTGCCTACCCGATGGTCAGTCAGGTCGGCGGTTCTCGTCGAACGGTCAGAGAGCGTTTCGCTGCCAGCGAAGGAGGCCTTCGCCGATTCGGGTCTGCGAGCGACGCGACCAGGCTAGTCGCACCATCCGCCGGCTCGAACGAGGCGTGATCATGCCAAGTATCCACCGGATTTCAACACCCGCTCCCCAGGTTTTTCGACAGCGGCGCCCGCAGCGCCGTGCCACCGAGCCCACCACGAGCCGCTCACTCCACATCACAAGCGGCTTACGCAGAAGGGACTTAGGGGCCGAGGCCCCATGCTGTGGAAAGTCGGTGGAATCCTAGGGCTTGGGCGCTCAGCGCCCAGCCCAGAGCCCGCTCCCCAGCTCCCGCAGCCACGTCAACAGGCGATACACGTCCCAGTCCGGGTTGTGGTACTTGAGCGCGAACAGCGTGGTCAGGAACAGCGCGGCATAGATCGCACTAACCACCAACTGGGCACACAAGTGGGCGAGCAGTCGCTTGCCGCGAAACGCGAGTCGCGGCTGGGCGATGCGCCCGCCGCGCGCCACCCATTCGCGTTGCGCGGCCAGGCCCTTCTGCAGCAACTGCGCAGGCTCCACGCGCTCGGCGGTCAACGCCTGATGCAGCACGGCATGCGCATCCGAGGCCGCGGGCAACTGACTGCGCAGGGCCTCGAAGGTGCGCTTGCCGACCGCACCGGCCAGCAGCCGCAGGGAGATCTCCCCAGCTTCGGCGAGCCGCTGCGCCATCGGGGACGGCTCGGAACTGGGGGCAGCAGGAGCAGGCGGGCCGGCGTCGGTCATCGCGCCCAGGTTGCCCCTGCGCGGAAAGGTACGCAAGCCGGCAGACCGGGGAGCAACGGCCGAACCGCCGCGTCCGTGCGCCAGAGGCCGAGCCGGCCGTTCGGGCGAATCAGCCCTTCTGGGCCTTCGTGAACTGGCGGTTGCGGCCGCGCACCGCCTTCACCAGCGGGTAGGAAACCGTCTTGTCGCCCTTCTTCAGGGTGATGATGCCGCGCTTGATGACCTTGGTGGAGAGCTTCAGCGTCACCACCGAGCCCTCGGGCGTCAGCACGCGAACGGGCTGGATGTTCGGCTTGAAGGTCCGCTTGCTGCGGCCGGTGACACGACGGCCGACACCGCCGTCCTTCTTCGCCAGACCACGGCGCTTGACTTTGTGACCAATGCGGGTGCGACGACCAGTGACT
>JAEUHU010000463.1 GCA_016793305.1 Planctomycetota bacterium | reverse complement strand
CCGTTGGCGCCGTCGTAGGCGACCAGCATCCAGTCGTCGACCTTCTCACCGGCCGGGCCGGCGATCTCGACCAGCTCGTTCACGTCGGTGCCGTTGTTGTCGTAGTGGAACTCGTTGATCCAGATCTCCGGCAGCCGCACGCGTTGGCAGGCGTTCTGGTAGATGCACGCGACCCACTCCGGATGGTCGATGAACGGGTTGCGGTTGCCCTGCTCGGCGTAGATCGCGTTGTTGCGCGCGATCTCCTTGCTGTCGACCGGGTCGTCGAGGTGCCACTGCAGCAGCACGCTGAGCTTGCCCATGTAGGCGATCGTCGTGTTGCTGCCGGTCGCGCTGTTGTCGATCAGGTTGAGGTCGTCGGTGAGGATCAGGTCGGGCTCGCTGGCGCCCGTAGCGCCGTGCGTGCCACCCTCGTAGCGGACGTCCATGTAGAACATCGCGCGCGCCACGTCGCCCTTGCGCCCGTTCCACGTCTGCCAGCCGCCGGCCGGTGCTGCCGAAGTCCACCAGTTGGAGTTGCCGGGGAACGTGCCGCTGCCGCCGCCCTGGCCGGCGTTCGCCACCGTGCTCCACTCGGTCCAGCTGGCGGTGCCCGCCTGGAACGGGTTGTTGTCGCGCGCGCCATTGTAGGCGATGTCGCACAGGAACAGGTGGTGGCAGTCGGTGTACGGGTAGTTGGTCGCGCCGTCGTTCGGGAACCCGTAGCTGTTCGGCCAGCTGTGCTCGCGGTTGTAGAACGAGTTGCCGCCGCCCTGCTTCGTGTAGAGCGCGTTCTTGTAGAGGTCGAGGATCTGCGTGCTGCTGCTCGGGGCCTGGTCGGCGACCTCGAGCACGTCCCACGTGTCGGTCGCGCTCGCCGTGTAGGGGATCTTCGTGTGGTCGTCGATCACCGCGTGCAGCGTGCTGCGCAACAGGGCCGGCGTCGTCGTGTTGACCGTGTTGTAGTAGGTCGGCGGGGCCTGGGCCGAGAGCGTGGCGGCGACGGCGGCGACCGCCGTCGGGACGAGGAGCGCAGAACGCATGGGGTCGGCAGGATAGCCGCACTGCCGCGGCCAGCGCAGGGGGTTTGCCGGGCGCCCCCACGAAGTTCGGGTGGGTCTGCGGGTTGGTCGGGTCGCATGCGCTCGGGGGCGGTGCGCCGTTCGGCCGAATCGCCGGTGCTGGCGCCGTGACCACGCGGGTTCCCCATGAAGATTCCCCTCCATCCTTGTCTCGCCACCACCCTGCTGCTGCTCGGCTGCGGGGGAGGCGGTTCTGGTTCTGTCGGCGAACTGCCGCAGGATCCCGTCGTCGAAGTGTTCGCCAATCCGTACGACTCCCGCCTCCTGCGCTCGGTCGACGCGCAGGGCCGGGAATTCGTCTACCACGGACGCAAGGACGGCAACGGAGTGGCGACCGCGTTGGACCGGGTCGTGGTCCAGTCGCCGGGAGCCGAGACGGTCGAGGTCGCCTTGGACCCGGATGGGCGCCCGGTCCGGTTCGTGACGGCCGACGGAAAGGGGATCCGGCTCGAATGGCTCGAGGGGTTGCTCTGGTTGCGATTCCACGACGAACGGGGGGCGGTCACCGAGGAAGCTTGGATGGACCGGAACACGTTCCTCGAGGTGCCCCGGCCGTCGGCGAGTGCCCTCGCCATCCAGAGTGCGCTCCCCGCGACGCCGCGCGCTCTCCCAGCACAGTCGTACGGCCTCGCCGCCGACCAGCCCCTGGCGGTGACCGTGCAACTCGCTTCGTGTGGCACGGCCCAGTCGCCCGCGATCGCCGACATCGAGAAGTGCGAGATCGAGTTCGTGTCGGCGGTCGGCAGTGCCGTCTTTCCGGCAACTCGCGACGGCGACGTGTTCCGCGCCAACCTGCCGCGCAACCTCACGCCGTACGAGTGGCGGACCGACCAGTGCGCGGCGCTCGTCAGTCAGCTCCGACGACTCTGCGCCATGTCCGACGATGCGGCCGTCAGTGACCTGCTGACCCAGACATGCGCTGGCTTGACCGTGCTCGGGCCGAACGCGCCGCTGCTGTGCGCACTCGCCAGCCTCAGTGCCAACCTGTTCTGCGTGAACGTGGCCCTCTCCTCCGATGTGCTCTGTTCCGCGGCGGTCGTGGTCACCGATCCGTTCGGCAGCTACTGGAGCGTGCCTGGAGAGCGGTCGATTCGTGCGGTGGCGCATCTGCGGACTTGTCAGGGGCTCTCGCGGCGCGTCTCCGAGGTGCGGACCCTCACCAACGAGGACCAGTTCGCAACGCTGACGGTCAACGCGTGCGTTCCCGACCCGAACATGGACTGGACCGTCCTGGCCTCCGCCGTCCCGGCCGGGTACGTGGTCAGCACGGCCTCGGGCGGCAACCAGGTGTTCCGCTATTCCGAGCCTACCGCGGGCCTCGTTGCGGTGGGATCGGACATCCCGCTGCTCTCCCACTCCTACATCGACGCCAGGTCGTGGCCGAACACCTCCAATCCCCTGTTCCTGATCGAGACCATGCCGAGTGCTTCCCTGCAGGTCCACGCGGGGCCCACCGGTGCTGACTACCAGGTCACGGCGTCGGTCGATCGCACTCGAGTCCAACTGCGGCAGCCGACCCAGTTCGAGATCACCGCCGGCTACATGGAAGCGAGCATCAGCGACATGATGGAACCTGTGCGACTGGCCAGCGCCCTCACCGGGCAGCAGGTCGTGCGCCTGCGGCCGTTCCAGAGGGCGGTCCTCCAGGCGTCGATGACGAGCTCGGGTGGGGTGACCAGCACGCACGAGCTGGAGGTCACCCAGATCGGCTTCCTCGGCGGGCCTTCTGTGGCCCACACCGTGCAGGGCAACGGCTCCGTGGACCTCGTCGTGACGCACGACCAGCTGCGCATGTACGTCGAAGACCAAATGGAGGCCGTGGGGCTCCCGCCCGGATCCTTGGGTGGATTCGACCCTGCGACCCAGTGTTACTACGTGGCCTTCGTGGTGACCGCGGCGAGCGAGCTCACCACGCAGGACGTCGACGCTGCGTCGATGGCGACCCAGGTCTCCTACACCGTGCGCATCGAGGCCTACTGAGCGTTCGGGTCGGGACCTTCGCTACTTCGGGCTAGGCGGCGGCGGCACGCGTCGCTGCCGCGCCAGCGCATCTTCGAAGCGGCGCAACCGGCCGGCGTAGCGGGGGTCGCCCTGGTGTTCGCCGATGGCGATCGTCTGCTGCTCGGCCGCCGCCTCGACGCGTCCAGCACAGAAGAATGCCAGCGCCACGGTGTCGCGGTAGTTCGATTCGAGGCGTTCCCGATCGCTGGCGAGCATGCGGTCGGCGAGGTCGTTCGCCCAGTTGGGGAACCGGCCCATCGTGTCGAGGCGCACACACGTGTACCAGGCGTGGTTGTTGAGGCCGGACGCGGTCTCGTCGGGCAGGAACTGCTTCAGCAGCTCGGCGGCGGCCTTGTCGTCGCCGCAGCGGCGCAGCAGCTTGTGGCGCACCATCGCCATGCCTTCCAGGTCGAGCGCGCTGTCGGCGATCGCGTCGAGATGCGCCTGGGCGAGGGCGCGCAACGGGCGCGGGTCCTTCGCGTCCATCAGCACCTCGGCGAACTGCAGCCGCAGGAAGGCATCGCCCCGCTTCTGCAGCTGCGCGTCGAGCCGCTTGGTCACGCGCTCGGCGAGTCGCGTACGGTTCGCGCGCAGCAGCGACCGCAGGAAGACCAACTGGACGAACGGGTCGTCGCCAGCGGCGGCTGCGACCGGGGCCATCTCGATGGCGAGGCGCTGGCGCACCGTCGGGTCGCTGTCGTCGCCACGGCCGACCAGGTCGACGAACTGGGCCAACGCATAGGTGTGGCCGGCGAGTTCGCGCAGGCCGGTGTCGAGTGCTTCGAGGGCCGGGGCGTGTTCGCCGCGGCACCACCACGGCTCCAGGACGGCGAGCGCGCGCACCCGACCGCTGTGCGGCAGGGCGGCGAGCAGCTCGTTGATGGTCGGCGGATGGGCTTCGGCATCGCCAACGGTGGCGAGCTGGCTCTCGGCGAGGGCGATGCTCCCCATGATCGTATCGACCGCCTTGCCGTCGAGCAGAGCCGCCAGCACGTCCTCGGCGTAGTCGAGCGACAGCTCGGCTACGAGCGAGCCCGTGGCATCCGTGATCGATGCGGTCGCCAGCGAGGGAACGGCGATGGACCCTTCCGTGCCGACGACCGTGAACCGTGGTGCCGTGGCGGCGAGCGCCTTCGCAGCGGCGTCCTGCAGCACGACGCCGATCCGCAGCGGCTGCTTCTCGAAGCGGCGCTGCAGTTCCTCGAGGTGCGCACGCACGTCGTCGACCGATCGGGTCTGCGGGTCGAGCGCCATCCACAGCGACCATTGCGAAGCACCCACTTCGCGTGCTGGCTCGTGGTGCAGCGTCGCATCACCGACGTGTGTCGGCACCTTCGGTGGTGCGGTGTCCTGGGCTGCAGCAGTGAGCGCCAGCAGCCCGGTGACGAGAACCACGGTGGCGGAGCGGGTCGTCATGGCCGCATCCTATCGGCTGTCGCCTGCTCCGCCCTGCCGTCACTTCGCCCGGATCTCGATCTCCAGCGGGGCGGCCCAGCGGTGCCGGGTCGGCGCGTAGTAGGGCCACGCGCGCGATGCGGCACCGCTGCTGGTGCCGGGCACGCGGGCGACCAGGTCGAGCACGAACGTGCGCTCGCTGCGTGCGGGCATCTGGCGCCAGTAGAGCACGAGGTCGCGGCCCTGCAGCTCCCAGTGGTCGAACCGGCCGCTGCGCTGCAGGTCCTCGAGCACCCGCGTCGGCAGCTCGCAGCCAGCCGGCAGGCCGAGGCGCACGATCGGCGTCGGCACGTCGGCGCCGGTGCTGTTCTCGAGCGCGACGTCGAGCGCCACGGGCTCGCCCTCCTGGACCGAACGCGACCGCAGGGTGGTGCGCAGCACGAGCGGAGCGTCGGGGTCGTCGGCCGGCTGTTCGGCGCGGTAGGCGACGTCGAGCGCCCACGGCATCGTCGGGGCTGTGGCGTCGGGCGCGGCGGAGCCGTCGCGGGTCACTTCGAGCCGCAGCGTCTGCGCCCCGGGCTCGAGCATCGCCCACAGCTCGACGGTCAGCGGTTCGGTCGCGTCGGCTGCGAACGCGCGTTCGGCCAGCAGCGTGTCGCCGCGGTGGATGCGCAGCAGGCCGGCGGTGCGCATCGGCCGCGCCGAGCGCGCGTAGGCGACCAGCGCGCGCAGCGCACAGACGGTCGCCTGGGTGGCGCCGAAGGTGCCGTTCGCCGAACGGCAGGACTGCAGCCATTCGAGCGCCTTTCGGGTGCGGCTCGCGAACGCCGGATCGGCGAGCCACGCCAGGGCCGCGAGGCCGGTGGTCTCGACCGCGAGGTCGCGGCCGCTGCTCTGCGTGATCGACGTGGTCGTGCCGCACAACGAGCCGTCGGGCTTCTGCCGTTCGGCGAGACGCTGGCGGACTGCCGCGGCGTCGGCGCGGCCGGCGAGCTGCAGCGCGTTGGCGATCAGGGCCAGTTCGTAGGCGTCGTCGCTGCTGTGTCCACGGGCCAGCAGCGCGTCGAGTTCGGTGGACAGTTCGTTCGCGGCGCTGCCCGACTGCAGCAGCGCGTAGACGCAGTAGGCGTTGGTCAGCAGCTGCGAACGTCCGAACGCGTGGTGGTCGGTGCCCTCGTGCACGAAGTCGCCGCGGCCGTTGCGGCGGCCGAGCAGCCAGCTGCGCGTGCGCGCGACCATCGCCGCGTCGACGTCGAACACCTGCGCCATGTCGTGGAACTGCAGCAGCCCGTAGGCGGTCAGCGCCTCGTGGCCCGGATCGCCGCCGAACCACTCGAAGCCGCCGCGCTTGCACTCGAAGCCGACGAGGCGCGCGTAGCCCTTCGCGAGCAGGTCGCGGGCGCGTAGCGCCACCGTCGGCACGCAGTCGCCGCCTTCGTCGAGCAACTGCAGCACCAGCGTGTTCGGATAGTTCGTCGAACTGGTCTGTTCGAAGCAGCCGTGCGGCTCCTGCAGCATGCCTTCGAGGCCGGCGGTCAGCGTGCTGAGCGGCGTCGGGAACAGCCGTAGCGTTGCATGGCCGGTGTTCGGCACGAACCGGTCCGGCACCGCGAGCGTGACCTCGCTCGGCGTGCCGGGCACGAGCGTGCCGCCGTGCGAGCGGCGGTGCGGGAAGCCGCGCGGGGCGATCGCCACGGTGCGCTCGAGGCGGTCTTCGAAGCGGCCGTGGCGCACGGCGAGGCGAACGGTCGTGTGGCCGGGGCGGTCCTGCACGTCGATCGGCAGCAGCACGCGGCCGCGGCCTGCGCGCAGCGCGATCGTGGTCGGCGCAGCGCCGGCGAGCCGCAGGCCGTCGCCGACGTTCGCCACGAGCGAGACCTCGGTCGCGGTCGTGTCGCGCACGACGACGTTCACCGGCAGCTGCAGGCGATCGCCGGCGGCCACTTCGTCGGGCAGCTTCGCTTCGACCTGCACCGGCAAGCGTGCCGAGAAGGTCGCGTTCGCCTGCCCGAGCCGCCCGTTCTCGGACACCGTGTGGGCGTCGGCGTGCACACGCCACGTCGTCACGGCGTCGCTGGTCGCGAACTCGACGGTCGCCTGGCCGGTCGAGTCGGTGACGACGAGCGCGTTCCAGAAGATCGTCGGCGTGAAGTCGCGGCGTTCGTCGGTCGGCGTGTGCTGGTGGGCGTAGTGGCGAGGGCCGCTCCAGTCGCGGAGCCTGCGGATGGCGAGGCGTTCCTGCAGGATCTCCTCGGACAGGTCCTCCAACTCATCGACCACACCGAACCCGCCGACGTCCCAGTACCCGAGCCGCACGAGGCGGTAGGCCCTGAGGTCGCTCTCGTCGCCGTCGTCGTAGAACGCGCCGGCCAAGGGGCCGGCCAACGGATCCTTGGCTTCGCCGCGAGCGTCGGCGGGGAGCAGGAACGGCACGGCCGCCGCTTGGGCCGTCACGATGTCGAAGTCGTCGAGACCGGCGACGCCGCCGGCCTTCGCGAAGTTGGCCGAGTTGAGCACGTCCATGCTCGCGCTTCCCGGCGGCGGCGCCGAGCTCTCGGCCATCTGCGGCACGAGCAAGGCGATCAGTGCCACCAGCGCCGTCGTTCCGGCCAGGGTCGGGATCCAGCGCCGTCGGTCGCGTCGCACGAAGGCAGCGAGGCCTTCGAGGGCGATGGCGGTCGCGAGCATCACCAGCGCCAAGGCAGCCCAGCTGCGCACGCGTTCGTCGGCCATCGCCGCCGCGTCGGCCAACGCCGAACCCTTCGCGGCCGCACCGGCGAGGTTGCTCGCGACCTGTGGCACCTGCGCGAACCCTTCGCGAACCAGCAACTCCGTCGCCCGGGGGCCACGCGCGAGCAGCGCCGCCTGCGCGCTCGCGTCGTTGCGCCACACGAACCGGCGCCAGCCGCGCGTGCCGAGCAGCAGGTCGGCGTGGGCCGAGGCGCCGTCCGCGCCGAGGAAGAAGTCGCCGAACGCCTCGAGCTTCTCGAGGCCGCGGTCGACGTCGGCGAACAGCTGCGCATGGTCGACGAGGCCGATGCGCGGCTCGCTGGCCAGCGCGTGGATCGAGTCGTCGGTGACCGAGAGCCCGACGAGGGCCGCGCGGCCGCGGCCGGTCTCGTCGTTCGTCTGCACGGTCAGCTGCTGGCGCTCGCCGGGGCTGAGTTCGGGCTTCTGGGCTCGGATCGCGATCGCGAGGTGCTGCGCCGAAGCACGGCGCAGCAGGCGTTCGGCCACCGGCTGCAGCTTGCGGTCGAACACCGTGGCGCGCAGTACGCCGGCGACGTGGGGCGGCAGCGGCAGTTCGACGTCGGCGCGCAGTTCGCCGTTGCCGTCGGCGCGCACCGTGGTCTGGCCGACCAGCACACCGCGGCAGAACACGCCGACCAGCCACGGTCCGTCGCCGCGGCCGGCGAGCGAGAGGCGCACCGGTGCTGCCGCCGCGACTTCGTCGCCGCGCAGCTGCAGCGCCAGGCCGCGTTCCTGAGCGGCCGGCAGCGCGAACGGCTCCGCCTGGCCGGTGAGGCGCAGCCGGTAGCTCGTGCCGGCCTTCGGCACGAACGCGACGATGCCGCGGCCCTGGTGGGCGGTGTGGAACTTCGCGATCGGACGATCCCGTTCGTCGAGCAGATCACCGACGGTGTCGATCGCGCGACCCAGTGGATCGGTGCACTCGACGTAGACGCGGTTGTCGACGCCGGCGACGAGCTCGCCGCCTTCGGGGAAGAAGCCGACCAGCACCTTGCCGGTCGGCACCACGAACGGCTTCACCTCGGTCTCGACGATGCCGCCGTCGTCGATGGTCGCGACGAAGCGTGCCGCACCCTGGGCGATGTCCTTCGGCACCACGAAGGCGAAGGTCGCTTCGCCGAGTGCGCCGAGCACACGCTTCTCGCGCCACACTTCGGTGCCGTCGATCACCAGCATCGCGGTCGCCGAGGCACCCGAGGCCCCGGTGTTGCCGGTGGCGAGCCGCAGCGCCGTCACCGTCGCCGCACCGCGGGCACCCGGTGCGTAGCTGCTGCGGTCGAGCATAACCTTCTTCTGCAGCTGGGGCGGCTGGAAGCTGCGCACGACGATCTCGCAGCGTTCGACCGGCAGCGAGCCGTCGGCGGCGTCGACCTCGAGCGTCAACGGGCCGCTCGGGCCGTGGGCCGGCAGACCGAGGGTGAACGCGCTGGTGCCGCCGTGCGGCTGCGGATCCTGGTCGAACGCGACGGCAGTGCCGTTGGCCTCGACGAGCCGCGCGCGCATCGGCGGCTGCTTGTCGAGTGGCAGGCGTGTGACGCGGTCGAGCACGACGGCGCGCGCGTAGAGCGGCTCCCCCGGGCGATAGACCGCGCGATCGGTGGTGACGTGCACCAGCGGGCCCGCCGCCTGCGTCGCCAGCGGCAGCACGTGCGAGACCTCGTCGGTCGCGGTGGCGGCAGTGACGACCAGGCGAGCCGGGGCCTGCAGGTCCGGATGGGCGGCGAGTGTCGCGACCAGCTTGCCGTGCTGCGTCGCGGTCGTTTGCTGCGCCAGCAGGGTGCCGTTCGCGGCGAACGCCTGCCAGCGCAGTTCACCGTCGACGGGGCTGCCGGTCAGATCGCGCGTCTCGGCGGTGAAACTCCAAGCCGCCCCACCGGGCACTGCGCGTGGAGCGGTGACGGTCAGGTGCAGGTGTTCGCGCTGGAACTGCGCGTGCTCGCGGGCTGCGACGAACGCGAACACGAGGCCCAGAAGCAGGGCGGCTGCGGCGATGCTGGCCAGCGTGCCGAGGCGTCCGAACGGAGTGCGCAGCAGTCGCCGCGGCAGGGACTCCGGGCGGCCATGGGCATGGTCGGCCTTCGACGCCGATCCAGGTGCCGGCAACGGCAGCGGGTCGATCGTCGGCTTCACCGCCGCCTCGAGCACCCGTGCCTTCTGCAGCACCTCCTGCTGCAGCGCCCGCAGGGCCGGCTCGGCGGCGAGACGCGCTTGCAGTGCGGTCGGGTCTTCGTGGCAGCCGAAGTGCAGCTCGAGCAGTTCCTGGGCGAGCTGGTCGCGTTCGGCGGGAGAGAACTCGGGGTGCTGGCTCATCGTGGACTCTCCTGTCGGGTCGGGACACCGAGGGTGGTGCGCAGCTTCTGCAGCGCGCTGCGCATGCGCGTCTTCGCCGTGCCGACGGGGATCGCCAGTTCGTTCGCGATCGCCTCGAACGACAGTTCGGCGGCGGTGCGCAGCAGGAACACCTGCTGCTCGGGGTCGCTGAGCCGCGCGATCGCGGCCTGGGCTTCGGCCACCGCTTCGCGATGTTCGAGCGCGTGCGACGGCGACGGATGGAGGGTGGGTGCCACGGTGGTTCCTTCGTCGAGCGGTTCGTGTTGCGGCCGGCGTTGGCGCGCCCGTCGCGCGTCGACCGCCGTGTTCCAGGTGACGACGAAGATCCAGGCCACCGGGTCCGCCGGCCGGGTGCCCTGCTGCCACTTCGACCAGCACTTCAGGAAGGCGGTCTGCAGCAGTTCGGGCACGTCGGCCGAGGGACCGAGCACCGAACGCACGGCTCCCGCGAGGCCCTGGCGATGGGCCTGGAACAGCTCGGGGAGCGGTGCGTCCGCGGCGGTCATGGATCGATCGTGCCGGTGAAGACGCCGGTCGACGATCCCGGATTGGTCGGGCTGCGGATTTCCTGGCGCGCACGGCGGGGGCGCGCGACGCATCCACGCGCGGTGGGCCACCGAACAGGCGGCGAACGCGATGACGGTGCCCGCCGACAAGACCTGCGAGCGTTGTGGCCGGACGATCGCCTGGCGCAAGCGCTGGGCGCGTTCCTGGGACCAGGTTCGCTACTGCAGTGCCGGCTGCCGCCGTGGCCTCGATGCGACCGATCGTTCGCTCGAGCTGGCGATCCAGCAGCTGCTCGAGTCTCGGCCGCTCGGTGCGACCATCTGTCCGTCGGAGGCGGCGCGGGCCTTGACGCTCGACTGGCGGCCGCTGATGGAGCCGGCGCGGCAAGCAGCGCGACGGCTGGTGGCGGCAGGGTTTGCGGGGGTCACGCAGGGTGGGCGGGTGGTCGATCCGTCGACCGCCAAGGGGCCGATCCGGGTGCGGCGGCGGTAGCCGGTGGCATCGGCCGGTCGGGGGCCGTGCCCCGGGGCCTGCCGCGTTGCGAGGCGTGGCGTCGGCACGCTCCGTCGAGGCTCCGCGCTTGCTGCGCATGCCAGCCCTCTCGCGAACCCTGTTGGCGGCGTCGTTCCTGGTGCTCGCGTCCGCGGGCAGCTGCACCTTGGTGAAGCCGGTGATCGGGGCGTTCACAGGGCCGGTGTTCGGGGCACAGTTCGTTGGGCCAGGAGGCTGCGGGTGCCATGGGGATGGGCGAGCCGTTCTGGCGCTGTTCGCGTTCTTCGCTGCGGCGGGTGCTGGTGTGGGGCTGGTGACCGGGATCGTCAGCGACGTGCAGGCCTTGACCGGCGACGCGCGCGACCCGTGCCGCAACTGGTACGACCCGTTCGCCACCAACACGTCACGCTGAGTCGGGCGAGCGGTTCAGCTCCTCGTGGCGAGGCCGACGAGGTAGCAGCACACACCTGCGATCAGAAGGAGCGCGCTGATCGCGAAGGCATCACCTGGCCCGAACTCGCCGTGCCCTTCGGCGAAGCAGAGCGGCAGGATCGCTGCCAGGACCAGGCCGACCCCGAGCCGGCGCCACCACGAGGGGCTCTGGCACTTGCCGCGCCATCGGCTCGAGAACGCAGCCGAGTTCCTGGTTGGAGCGTCAGGCACGGAGCGTCAGTCGACCAGTGCCTCGTCGAGGCTGCGGGCAGTGAGAACGCGCAGGCTCCAGCGCTCCAGGGTGGCGAGTTCGGCGCGGGCGATGCGCTCGTGGGCGTCGGCAGGCAGTTGGCCGAAGCGTGCTTCGAGCTGGCTCAGCAGCACGGCGCGAACGCCCTCTTGCCGCCCTTCCTGCCGACCCTCTTGCCGCCCTTCCTGCCGACCCTCTTGCCGCCCTTCCTGGCGCCCGCGGTCGACGCCGCGTTCTTCGCCCATCTCCAACACGAGATCCAGCATGGTGCGCATGGGTTGATCCTCTTCGCCGAGTTTGGCCATGACGGTGCGCAGGGTTTCCGGATGCTCGGGGTCGCGCCCCAGGTACCACGAGCATAGCGCGGTGAGCACGTCGACGCCGCGCGGGTGGCGTTGGACCGCGGCGACGAGTTGTCGCCACGAGCGGATGGTCGCCATCGCCTCGGGCAACCGCAGTCCGCGCAGGAACTGCAGGAAGCGCAGGGCCAGCCGCGGGATCGCGGCGGGCCAGAGGGCGTCGAGGCGGTCCTCGTCGAGGTGGGACAGGTCGACGAGGACGAATGGCTGGCGCAGCTGGCGAGCGAGCAGCAGATCGCGCAGGGTGTCGTCCCAGCCGGTGGTGTCGACCAGTTCGTGCACGCTGGTGGGGGCACTCCACGCCGTGTCGCCGTGGTAGAGCACGCAGGTCAGCACGGCGGGCAGCGCGCGGGAGACCGGGTTCTCGGTGCGCCAGTGCTCGAGCAGTCGCACGGTGTAGCCGGTCTGCTGCAGCGCGGTGAAGCGTTCGACCTTGGCCTTGTGCTCGACGAGCACCTGGAGGAGCAGCGTGGTGCCCGCGAGCTCGGCGGCGAAGAACAGATCGCCGGCCCGTGCCTCGAGGAGTTGGTCCACCCAGGTGTCCGGCAGTCGGCGGAGCGTCTGCCAACGGATCGCCGCCGCCAGCGGTGGCGGCAGCGCTCCGCGCAGCAGCTCGGCCATCTGCTCCGGCTCGCCGAACACGAACCGGAACAGTCCGTCGTGCGATCGGATCGGTTCCATGCCTGAATGTGCATGGCTCGCGTCATCGGTTACACCGGGCGCGAGAATTCGTGCGGAGGCGCCGAGCCGGTCGCGTCAGCCGTCGGCGAGCACCGACAGCGTGAACGCGACCACCGCGGCCCCGAGCGCCAGCTCGCGGTCGTCGACGGCCTCGAGCGTGTCGTTCGCGGCGTGGTGGTGGTCGAAGTAGCGCTGGCTGCCGACGTGCAGCCCGAAGCACGGCACGCCGGCGTCGTGCAGCGGACCGATGTCGGCCCCGCACGCGCCGGCTCCCGGCAGGAACGTGCCGGCTCCGTGGTCCTGCAGCGGTGCGAGTGCGGCGCGCATCGCCGCGGCAGCCTCGTCGCGGAGCGACGTGAGGATGCCGCTAGGTGCGAAGCCCCCGCTGTCGCTCTCGAGCGCCGCGACATGGTGGCGCAATTCGTCGCGATGCGCGTCCGCGTAGGCGCGGGCCCCGCGCAGGCCGTTCTCCTCGTTGGCGTAGAGCACCACGCGGATCGTGCACCGCGGCCGGATGCCGCAGGCCTGCAGCAGGCGCACGGCTTCGAGCGCGTGCACGCAGCCGGCCCCGTCGTCGTGCGCCCCCTGGCCGAGGTCCCAGGCGTCGAGGTGGCCCCCGACGACGACGATCCGCTCGGGGAACGTGCTGCCGACCAGTTCGCCGACCACGTTCGCGCCGGGCGCGTCGGGCAGCGGGCGGCAGCCGAGCTGCAGGCGCACGCGCACGGGGCCGCGCTGCAGGGCCGCGTGCAGCCGTTCGGCGTCGAGCGTCGCGATCGCCGCAGCGGGCACCTGTGGGACCTCGGGGTCGTAGTGCATGGCGCCGGTGTGCGGCAGCGTGTCGATCGCCGTCGTCGCCGAGCGCACGATGGCCCCGATCGCGCCGACCTTGCCCGCCTCGACCGCGCCGTTGCTGCGCTGCGGCACCGCTTCGCCGTAGGCCTGGCCGACCGCGCGCAGCGCGCGTGGCATCGGCCGGTTGAAGAACACCAGCTTGCCGCGGGCGGCGTCGCCGAGCTGCTGCAGCTGCTCGAACGAACGGACCTCGACGACCTCGGCCTCGAGGCCCTCGGCGGGCGTGCCGATGCTGCCGCCGAGCGCGGTGACGCGCAGTGGTTCGCCGTCGCCGACGATCGCCGCGGTCTCGACACCGCGCTCCCAGTGCGGCACGAGGCACGGCTCGGCGCGCACGTTCTGCAGGCCGAGTTCGCGCATCGTGCGCAGGCCCCACTGCACGGCGTCGGCGCTGCCGGGCGAGCCGCTGAGGCGCTTCGGCGCTGCGGCCACGAGATCGCCGAGCAAGGCGATGGCGCGGTTGTCGTCGAGGGCGCGTTCGACCAGGGCCGCACAGCGCTCGTGTGCCTTGGTCGTCGGACGTTCGTCCCCGGAGCCGAGCGCGCAGGCGCACAGGCCGAGGACGAGTGGGGTGGCGACGGCGAAGCGGAGCGTGCGGTTCACGCGCGGACAGTGGCGCGCGCCGCCGGTGCTGTCCAGCCTGCGCTCGGGGCCTGGGGTCAGGCTCGCTGCAGCAGCGCCCGGAAGCAGCGCAGCCGGTAGGCGTGCGACCACAGGGCGTCTTGCGGCACGTCCAGCCGCACGTCGCCGACGAACCGCAGGCCCGCCGCGGATACCATGCGCACGAACTCGCCGAGGTCGACCAGCGGGTGGTCCATCGTCAGCACGACCAGTCCGTCGTCGCGCACGATCCGCGCGAACTCGAGGAGGGCCGCGGCGCGATCGGCCGGCGGCAGGTGCTCGAGCACCGAGATGCAGAACACGCGATCGAACACACGGGCTCCGTACGGAGTCGCCGTGATCGAACAGCGCGCGCGGCCGAGCCGGTGCAGCAGGGCCGGATCGAGCGTGCGCGCCGCCGCAGCACCGAAGTCGGCCTGGATGTCGGCGACGATCGCGGCCGGGTCGTCGATGCGCGGGTCGAGGTCGCACGCGAATGCCGCTCGGCAGCGCGCGGCCAGCGCGAACTTCAGCGGATGGCCGATGCCGCAGGCGGCGTCGAGTACGACATGGTCCTGCGCCGCGAACTGGAACGCCCATGCGTACTCGTGGCCGCGGCTCCACCAGGTGGCCGGCAGCGGGAACACGAAGTGCCGCGTGTGCGGGTCGTCGGCGCGCACGAAGCGGGACACCGTCGGCGGGTCGGGGATCCGGAGGGAGCGATGGAGGCGGGGCGACGGCGACGGGTGAGTCGGGGCGACGCCGACCGCCGCTTGGGGCGAGGGGTTCATGGCCCCTCCGTCCACTTCACGAGGTTCGGGCTCGGGTCGAGGATGGACTCGTACTGGGCGAGGCTGCCGTGCCGACCCTCGGGATCGAGCTGGCGGTAGCGTTCGTACTTGCGGACCCGGTCGTCGGGCAGTGCCCAGCCGAAGTGCTTCAGCCGCACGTCGCTGGTCGCAATGCGCAGCCGGTCGACGGCCAGCGGCCAGCGGCCGCAGTGCTGCGCCGTGGCGCGGAACGCATCGTCGAGGTCCGGCAGGTTGCGCACCAGGAAGTGGCGGAACGTGCGGTGCGCACGCCACAGCGCGTCGTCGCGGTAGTGGTCCTGGTCCCAGAAGTCGAACAGCCGGAACGCGATCGCGTCGAAGCGGTCCTGGTCGACGAGCCCACGCAGCGCCTGCGCCATGCGCGACTCGAACATCTCGTCGGCGTCGAGGCACAGGATCCAGTCGGGACGCTGGGCACGCGCCAGCTCCCACTGCAGGCGCCGCAGGCGGTGTTCGTCGTGGAACTGCGAGCGGCCGAGCGAAACCACGCGGTGCGGCACCGAGCGCAACACTTCGTGGCAGACGGCGACGCTGTCGTCGGTGCTGCCGTCGTCGACGATCAGCACCTCGTCGACGTAGCGGGCGGCCTCGGTGAGCACCTCGCGCAGGAAGCGCCCCGCCTCGTTGTGCACCAGCATCGACAGCAGGACGCGATTGCCGTGCGTCTTGCGCACCACGGGCACGGCCAGGGTCTCGTTCACGCGCTGCAGCTGCAGGTCGGCGATGCGGAACGCCCCGTCGCCGCGTTCGTCGCGCAGGGTCGCGAGCACGCCGAAGTCGTCGCGGAACGGCGAGCCGTCGTGGCTGCCCTCGCGCACCAGCGTGCCGCCGATCTGCATGGCGCCGTCGGCGAGGTCCTTCTGCGCGAGCCACACCACGTGGGTGCGCGTGACGCTGCGCATGCGCTGCTGCAGCGCCACCCGGTCGTTCGCCGACGCCAACAGGTTCTGCTGCATGCCGGGCGTGAACGCGGCGAGCCCTTCACGGCCGTCGGTGGTCGCGTGGTGCATCGTGCCCCACGCGGTGATGCCGGTGCGGAACGCCTCCAGCGCCTGCACGCGGCGCTGCATCAGCGGGCGTGCTGCGCGGAAGGTCTCGACGCGCGACAGTTCACTCTGCCGGTAGACGTGCAGCGGTGGGTAGCAGGTGTCGGCGTGCAACGACAGGCCGAGCACGGCCGCGCGGATGCAGAAGTGGCGGTCCTCACCCCAGAAACCGAGGTTCGGGATCGCCTGGAAGTTCACGCCGGCGAGCAGCGCGCGCCGGCTCAGCAACGTGCAGGCGCCGAGGCCGCCGACGCGGTGCAGGCCCGGCCGCAGCAGCTCGAGGAAGAACTGCTGCTTGCGCTTGTCGATCTCCTCCTGCGTCAGCACCTCGTCGCGGCGCTGCTGGTGCAGCGTGTACTGGTCGCGCACCCACACCTGTGGGCGGTCGGGCATGCCCGGCGCCCAGCGCGTCCAGAACACCTCGCTGACCACGTCGACGCCTTGCCGGATCAGGTGGTGCAGCAGGCGCGGGTGCAGCACGAGGTCGCTGTCGACCAGGAACACGCCGTCGTGACCGCGGCTCCTGGCGTGCTCGAGGATGGTGTCCTTGAAGCGCGCGACCTTCCAGATCAGTTCGTCGTTCCAGACGTGGCCGTACTCGTCCTTCCGGTAGATCTCGGGCGCGTCACCGCCGTCGAGCAGCAAGGTCGGGTGCCGCTGCGCGAACTCCTCGAGCAGCGCCGTCGACTCCGCCTCGACGTTGTCGTCGACGAACACGAACTCGACCTGCAGGCCGGTCGTGTCGAGCTCCGCCAGCGAGCGCAGGAACTCGCGCAGGATGACGGCCTCTTGGCGCACCGGGGCGCCGATCAGGATGGTGTGCATGCGGGTGGGGCGGGCCGGGCTTTCGGGGGCGGGCGACCGGACGCCCATGGCATCGGCATTTCCGGGTCCGCTTCTTCACGCCGGCACCGATGCGGAAGGCTCGGTGCTTCGCTACCCTGTTCGCCCCCCGTTCGTCCTGGAACTCTGCATGGATTGGATCACCGCTGTCCTGTTCGTCGTCGGTCTCGTGCTGCTGGTCGTCGGCGCCGACTGGTTGGTCAAGGGCGCGTCGCGCGTTGCCGCCGCCGCCGGCGTCTCGTCGCTGGTGATCGGCCTGACCGTGGTGGCGTTCGGCACGAGTGCCCCGGAGCTCGCCGTCAGCGTGAAGGCGGCCTGGGCCGGCAACGCCGACATGGCGATCGCCAACGTCGTCGGCAGCAACATCTTCAACGTGCTGTTCATCATCGGCGCGTCGGCCCTGATCGTGCCGCTGGTTGTGGCCCAGCAACTGGTCCGCCGCGACGTGCCGGTGATGATCCTGGTGTCGCTGGTGCTGTGGGCGATCGCCCGCGACGGACAGCTGACGCGCCTCGACGGGGCGCTGCTGTTCCTGGCGCTGGTCGCCTACACGGTCTGGATCATCCGGGTGAGCCGGCGGGAGTCGAAGGAGGTCGAAGCCGAGTACGAACAGGAGTACGGCGGCGACAAGGCTCGCAGCCAGCCCGTCTGGCAGAGCGTCGGGCTCATCGTTCTGGGGCTCGCGCTGCTCGTGGTCGGTTCGGGCTGGCTCGTCGACGGGGCGGTCGCGATGGCCAAGTGGTTCGGGGTCGACGACGTCGTGGTCGGCCTGACGATCGTCGCGGCTGGCACGTCGCTGCCGGAAGTCGCCACCTCGCTGACCGCGGCGATGAAGGGCGAACGCGACATCGCGGTCGGCAACGTCGTCGGCAGCAATCTGTTCAACATCCTCGGCGTGCTGGGCCTGTCGGGACTGGTGTCGCCGGCCGGGCTCACTGTCGTCGACTCGATGGTCGGCTTCGACCTGCCGGTGATGATCGCGGTCGCGGTGGCGTGCCTGCCGTTCTTCGCGCGGGGTTTCACGATCCCTCGCTGGGAGGGTGCGCTGTTCCTGCTGTACTACGCCGCCTACACCGTCTACCTGGTGCTCGACGCGAAGCAGCACGAGTCGCGCCACGACTACGGCCGGATCATGCTGCAGTTCGTGATCCCACTGACCGTGCTGACCATGGCGGTGGTCGCGTTCCGGGTGCTGCGCGGGCGCAAGGCCGCGGCCTGACGAACGGCGGTGGCGCGGGGCCGCGGCGCCCTGGCTGGTGACGAGCGAGGCCAGTCCGCTCGATGCAGCGGGACGGCGAGGTATCCTCGGCCCGAAGGGGCGCCCGCCCTGCATCCGCCATGAACCCGAGCCGCCAGCACACGCCGGAGCCGTCGTCGCGGCGGCTCGTGGTCGGGTTCGCCATCCTGCTGCTCGCGGCGGTCGCATGGTTCGCGCGCGACGAGCTCGCCGCACCGCCCGGCAACTCCGCCGACGGGGTGGTGCGCGAGAGCGGGCCGACGCCCGCCGGCGGCGCCGTGCCGACGCGCGATCCGGAGCGAACGACGGACGAGCGTGTCGTCGCGCCGAGTTCCGCAGCGTCGCCGGAGGTTGTCGACGGTCTGCACGCCCCGCGGTTGCGCGTTCGCTTGCGTGGCCTGCATCCCGACGCGCCGTGGACGATGCCGCTGACCTGCTACGTGCGCGGCACGGACCGAGCGACGGGGCGCTACGTCGGGGTCCAGCTCGACGCGGCGGTCGCTGCCGACGGGACGGCCATCTTCCTGCTGCCCGCCTGGGCTCCCGCAGATCTGTCGAACGGGCGGCTCGCGGCGCAGGACCCGAACTACCGCCCGCTGTCGGACACGTTCGGTCCTGGCTTGGACCTCGCGCAGGAACGCGTCGTCGACGTGCAGGTCGCGGCGCGTCTCGCCGGTCGCGTCGTCGACGCCGCTGGCACAGCGATCGCCGCGGCTCGTGTCACCGCCTACACGCTGCGCGACCACGAACCGCTCGACGGAGAGGTCGCGCACACCAATACGCGCGCCGACGGGACCTGGGAGTTCCAGGTGTTGACGGGAACGCCTCTGTTCGTGATGGCGGTCGCCATGAATCCCGCTGCGGAAGCGAGCCGCGCCGCCGAGCGAGACCTGGAAGTGCCCGACGACATGACTGTGCGCAGCGACCTGCTCCCTGCGTCGACCACCGTGGTCGGGAGTGTGGGCGCACCGAAGCGAGTGCCGGATCTGGTGCTGTCGGCCGCCGCCGCGCTCCACGGCGAGGTCCGCTGGGTCGATGGCGAACCGCTGCCCGGGGTCTGGGTGCAGGCGTTGCCGCGCGGCGGCCGCACGTTGGAGCTCTTCCACAGCACGTTCGTGCAGCGTCACCCCGACGGCACGTTGTCGCCGAGCGCGCAGGCGCAGACGGACTCGAGCGGTCGGTTCGTGCTGCCGGCCTCGCCGGGGGCAGCCCTCGACGTGCAACTCGTCAACCTCGGCCAACGTCCGTCCCATCACCTTGTGCAACAGACCGTGGTCCTGCCTGCCGTACAAGGCCAGCCGGTGCTGTTCCAGTTGCCGCGCCCGGTGCTGGTCCGCGCCGTCGCGGCCGGCGTCGTGGTGCCTGGCAGCCTGATCGAGGCCGACACGTGGAGGCGCAGCTTCGCCGAATCCGACGGCGAGCTGTCCCTGGTGCCGAACGGCCAGGCGCGGGTTCGCGCCGGCCACGAAGGTCGCCGCAGTGCCTGGCGCGCGCTGGGCCCTGACGACGCCGGCACCACCGTCGACCTCGAGCTGGTGCCGGTGGCCACCGAGGTGCGCCTCGAGTTCACGGGGGACGTGCGCGTGCGCAACACGACTTTGCAATGGCGTCGCGACGACGGCCAGGCCGGCCGCGAACGCCTCCTGCGCGACGATCGGGCCGGTCCGTTCCGCCTGTTCCTCGAGCCGGGCCGTTACCGCCTGATCGCGAGCGCACTCGGGGGCGAGCACAACGGCATGTTCCTGCTGCCCTGCGAACGGGACGTCGAGGTCGGCTCGTTGCCGATCGACCTGCAGCTGCCGGCGGCGTTCGGCGGGACGTTCACCGTCGCGGCTACCGATGCGAACGGTGGGCTCGTCGGCGGCCGCTGCACCGTACGCGATGCCGCAGGTCGCGATTGGACCGGGACCTTCGCGAGTGTGCGCGCTGGCCACCTGGACAGCGGCGCCCCGGGCGAACTGCTGCATGGCGTCGCGAACCGGCACGAGCGCATCCTGCCGCCGGGCGACTACGAGCTGCTGCTCGAGTTCGAAGGGCAGGCGCCGCTGCATCGGCACGTGACGGTTCGCCTGCGCGAAGTGGTCGAGGTGACGCTGCGCCTGCCGTGAGCTCCACGGCGACTCATCAACAGCGAGGCTGCGATACAGCCAGCAACGCCGTGATGCGCGCGTGCAACTCGGTCTCCGTGCCTCGTGCGTCGAATTCCTGGTCGAAGCGACGCGCCGCCGCTTCGCCGAGCCGCTGTGCCAGGGCTTGGTCGTTCGCCACGCGGAGCAACGCCGCGGCGAGCGCCTGCGGCTCGCCGGGCGGGACCAGCAGTCCTTCCTGGCCGTCGACGACCACTTCGCCGATCGCGCCGACGTCGCTGGCGACGATCGGCACCCCGGCGGCCATCGCTTCGACCAGCGACGTCGGGATGCCGTCCTTGTCGCCGGACGCGAGCACGACGTAGGGGGCCACGAACGCGGTGGCGCGCGCGAAGAACTCCGGCAGCGCGTCGTTGGCCACGGCTCCGTGCAGCGTGACCACGTCGCCGAGCGCGAGCTCGCGCACCAGCTCGTGCAAGCGCCGTGCGTACGCTTCGCTCGCGGCGTGTCCGGCGTCGACGCCGCCGACCACGTGCACCCGCACGTCGAGCCCCGCGCGGCGCAGCGACGCCGTGGCTTCGAGCAGCACCGCCAGGCCCTTCTTCGGCTCGAGCCGGCTGACCGACAGCAGCTCGAACGGAGCCCGCGGCCGCGGTCGGCTCCGCAAGGACCGCAGCAGCGAGCCGTCGACACCGATGCGCTTCACCAGGATGCGTGGCGCGCACGCCGGCCCGCCGATCGCGAGCAGTTCGTCGCGGGTGCGCGCCCCGATCGCGGTGACCACGTCTGCGGTCGCCAGCTGCAGCGCCACCAGCTTGAACGGATGGTCGGCGAGCACGTGGTCGACGTGGCACGACAGCCCGCGCGGGATGCCGAGCACCGCCGCCGCGAACATCGCGCAGAACGACTCGTCGTAGCAGAACCACGTCTGCAGGTAGCGGGCGCCGGCGAGCTCGCACAGCCGGGTGAACGTGCAGGCGCGCAGCACCAGCGGTTCGTCGCGCAGCGCCGCCAGCTCGCGCCCTGTCGCCGCGGCGACGCGCTGCAGGAACGTGTCGATGCGGCCCGGGTGGGCGCGTTCGAGTGCGTCCCGATCACGGCGGTGCAGCGTGGCGAGCGTCTCGAGCCGAGCCGTGTGCGCCAGCAGCGGCACGAAGCGCTGGGCCAGTCCGGTCGCATCGGCCGCCTCGCCGTGCAGCACCACGAAGCCGGCTCCGTGCCTGGTCGCCAGGTCGCGCAGGCCGAGCAGCTCCTGCAGCACGAACGTGTGCGTCGGGTTCGGGAAGACCCAGGTCGACGCCGTGACGAAGGCCCCGCCGCTGGCGGCCAGGTGGCCGAGCCGGGCCCGCGTGCGGCGATCGCGGCGGCGACGCAACGCGGCCTTCAGCCAGCTGCGCAGGCCCTTCAGCATCGCACTGGTCCAACATCGCCAGCCATCGTGGGCGCGGACCATAACGAGCCGACGCGTGCACACCACGGTGGCTCGAGCACCGACGGTGCATTGGGCCCGATGGCACCGGCCGGCGAGGCGAACGGCCGAGCTCGCGGGGCGCGATCTCGATGGGCGGGTGGACGCGCCGGCCGAAATCGCGGACACTCGTCGGATGTACTCCGACGAGGGCGCCCTGGCGTCCGACCCGGCATCGGGCGCAACGGCGCCGATGCCCCCTTCCGAACCTGCGGTGGCCGCCCACTCCGAACCGCTCGACGGCGAGCCGGCCGAGGGCGAGCTGGATGCTGGCGAACAGGACGCTGGCGAACAGGACGCTGGCGAGCCGGCCACGGGCGAGGCGGCGAGCGCCGCTGCCGACCCGTTCGCCGACGTCCCGCCCTTGCTGCGCGCCGCCTTGCAGCGCCGCGGCTTCCCGGGCCTGACCGAAGTGCAGGCCGCGGTGCTGCACGCCGACGACGGCGTGCGCGACCTGCGCATCCGTTCGCAGACCGGTTCCGGCAAGACGGTCGCACTCGGCTTGGCGCTCGCGGCGCGCGTCGCCGGCGGCGCTGGCCAGCGGCCGGGTCCGACGACGCTGGTGATCGCGCCGACGCGCGAACTGGCGGCGCAGGTCAAGGAAGAGCTGTCGTGGTTGTTCGCCGACGTCCCCGGTGTGCAGTGTGCGGTCGTCACCGGCGGCACCAACATCGCGCGCGAACGCATGCAGCTGTCGCGCCGGCCCGCGGTCGTCGTCGGCACGCCCGGACGCCTGCTCGACCACCTGAGCAACCAGGCGCTCGACCTGTCGGCAGTCCGGCAGCTCGTGCTCGACGAAGCCGACCAGATGCTCGACCTCGGCTTCAAGGACGAGCTCGACGCGATCCTCGCGGCCCTGCCGGCCGAGCGCCGCACGCACCTCGTGTCGGCGACGTTCCCCGACGCGGTGCGCGAACTCGCCGACCGCTTCCAGAACAAGCCGCTGTCGGTGAACGGCACCGTCGGTCGCGCGCACGCCGACATCGAGCACGTGGCGCTGAAGGTCGCGTCGCGCGAACGCTACGGCGCGCTCGTCAACCTGCTGCTGCTCGCCGGCGACCAGCGAACGCTGGTGTTCGTGCGCACGCGCGAGGACACGCAGGCGCTCGCCGACGAACTGGCCGGCGACGGGTTCCTGGCGTTGCCGATCCACGGCGACCTCGCGCAGGCACAACGAACGCGCACGCTGAACGCGTTCCGCCGCGGTGCGATCCACACGCTGATCGCCACCGACGTCGCCGCGCGCGGGCTCGACATCGCCGACGTGACGCTGGTCGTGCACTTCGATCCACCGATCGACGGCGAGACCTACGTGCACCGCAGCGGCCGCACCGGCCGTGCCGGGCAGAAGGGCACCAGCTGCATGCTGGTGCAGAAGCCGCGCGCGAACTTCGTGCGGCGCATCTACCACACGGCGGGCGTCGCCGCGCGCTGGGAAGGTCCGCCCGGAGCCGCGGAAGTGCGGGCGGCGCAGCGGCAGCGGGCCGCGGAGAAGGCGCAGGGGCAGCTCGACGTCGCGACGACCCCCGAACTGCGCGCGGCAGCCTTGCGGTTGCTGGCTGGCCGCGAGCCCGAAGCCGTGGTGGCGGCGTTGCTGGCCGCGGCCGCGGCGGGCGTGTGCGACCCCTTCGAAGTGAAGATGGAGCGCACCGCGGTGCCGTTCGCGATGGCGATGCCGTCGGCTCCGGCGGCTCCCGAGGCGAAGGACGCAGCGGCCAAGGCACTGGTGGCGAAGGCCGTCGTGACGCCGTCGGCTGTGAGTCCGGCGAGTGCGGCGCCGGTTGCGCCGGTTCGGACCGCAGCGCCGTCGCCGACGATCCCGCGTGGCGATCGCTACGAGGTCGAACGTCGTGCCGAGCGCTCGGCGCCGGTTTCGCCGGCGTTCTCGCCGGCGAGCGACGCAGCCGAGGTGCCGCAGGAGACCCACCGCGTCGCGCCCGCGATGCCTGCCCCTGGCGAGGCTCCGGCTCGGCCGGCGGCCCCGCTGCCGTTGGCGCGCCGCGGCCGTCCCCTGGCGTTGCCGCGCTGGCAGCAGCCGGCCGACACGGCACCGACGTCGCACGCCGCGACGTCGGGAACGGGCGAAGCGCCGTTCCGCCGGGTGGAGCGCAGCGATCGCCGCGAACGTCCGGACCGCCCTGGCCGGCCCGAACGCTTCGAGGCGCGGGATCGCGACGACCGTCGCCCGGCCCGCCCCGATCGTCGGGACGCCGCCGACGGCGTGCGCTTCCAGATCAACTGGGGCGCGCGCGATGGTGCCGATCCGCGCCGCATCCTGGCGCACGTCTGCCGCCGTGGCGACATCGACGGCAAGATGGTCGGTGCGATCGACGTGCACGCCGGCAAGACGACGTTCACGGTCGCCGTCGCCGTCGCCGCCGAGTTCGAACGGCGCGCTCGGCGCCCCGACCGACGCGATCCGGGCCTGATGATCAGCCGGGAACGGCCGGGCTCGCGCTGACCGACGGCGCGGTCCGCACGACGCGCTGCAGGGCTGCGACCAGCGGGCCCAACTGCACCGGCTTGCCGAGGAACCCGTCGGCGCCGCAGGCCAGGCAATGCTCCTGGTCGGCCGGCTGCGTGTTCGCCGACAGCGCGAGGATCGGCACGCGCACGCCCGGGGCCTCGGCGGCGCGGATCTGCTGCATCGCCTCGTAGCCGTCGACGATCGGCATGCGGCAGTCCATCAACACGACGTCGAAGCGCTGCGTCGCCACGCGCTCGACGGCGAGGGCGCCGTTGCCGACGTGCTCCGTCGTGCAGCCGAGCAGCCGCAGCATGTGGCTCGCCACGCGCACGCACACCGGATCGTCCTCGGCGAGCAACACGCGCAGGCCGAACTGCGGCAGGGCCCCCGGTTGGTGCTTCGGTCGGAGGCGCCCGGCGGCGACCCGTCGCAGTTCGTCGTGGCGCGACAACCAGACGATGCGCTCCCGGCCGGGGTGGTCGCTGCCGCCGAGCTGGACCACGCGCATCGCACCGGCGATCGGCTCGAGTCGGGCCAGCAGGTCCGGATCGCAGAACAGCAGCTCGTAGGGCCGTCGTCCCGCCGCACCGCGGGCGTGCAGCTGCTGCGCCGTGGCGGCGTCGGGGGCCGTGGCCACGGTGGCGCCCATGGCTTCCAGCTGCTCGGCGAGCACCGCGAGCGTCAGCTCGCGCTCGCCGACCAGCAGCACGTGCGTGTCGATGTGCGGCTCCGGCTCGGCGGGGGCGATCACCTTCATGGCGGCGCGGATCACGAACGTCGCCCCGGCGCCGAGCACGCTGTGAGCCGTCAGGGTTCCGCCCATGCGGTGCACGAGTTCGCGACTGATGGCGAGGCCGAGGCCGCTGCCGCCGTGGCTCGCGAACACGCCGGCGGTGCCCTGTTCGAAGCGCTGGAACAGTCGCGGCAGCACGTCGGGGTGGATGCCCGGGCCGCTGTCGTCGATGCGGATCGTCACGTCGGCGGGTTCGCCGACCGGCGTCGCGGCGACGTCCACGTCGAGCAGCACGTGGCCACCGCTCGCGAACTTGATCGCGTTGCCGACCAGGTTGGTCAGCACCTGCCGCCAGCGACCGGCGTCGCCGCGCAGGTGCCGTGGGCCGCCCGGGCGCCAGCGGAGCACCAGTTCGACGTCGGCCACCGTGGCGCGCTGGGTCAGCAGCTCGATGACCTCTTCGGCGAGGCGGCGCAGGTCCAGCGGTTCGTCGCAGAGCGAGAGGCGCCCGGCCTCGATGCGGTCGAGGTCCAGGGAGTCGTTGACGATGGCGACCATCGCCGCGGCGGAGCCGTGCACGATCGCGAGCTCCTCGCGCTGCTCGGGAGGCAGGTCTCGCTGCAGCATCAGCTCGGTCATGCTCAGCACGCCCGACAGCGGCGTGCGCAGCTCGTGGCTCATCGTGCCGAGGAACTCGGTCTTGGCCTGCGAGGCCCGTTCGGCGAGCCCGCGGGCCGCGGCCAGCTCCGTCCGCGCCGCCGCTTCCTTCAGCGTCTGCGAGCGGAGCAGGTGCGCGCAGAGGTTGCACAGCAGCACGTGCAGCAGGGCGATGCCGAAGTGGAAGGCCAGCTTGGTCGCGCCGATGTAGTCGCCTTCGAAGAACAGGTAGTTGGTGCCCTGGTTGTGCAGAACCGCGAACAGGATGTGCTGCCCGATGATCAGCAGGGCGCCGACCCACATGCAGCGCCAGTCCTGGTAGACCACCATGGCCGTGAAGGCGGTGAAGAAGAAGAAGTGCATCTCCGCCAGCCCGTGCAGCTGGTAGATGTGCAGCGCCACGAACGCCTGCAGCGACACGCCGGCGATGGTCCTGGTGGTCAGGGTGGCGGGCAGCAGCGCCCACGAGAAGGCGAACATGGCCAGCGCGAGACCGGTCACCACGAACGTCACCAGCCACGTCTCGTAGAAGGTGGCGAAGCAGAGCGCCGCCAAGGCGTGGGCGCCCAGCAGCACGGCCATCAGCCGGTCGCCGCGCTGGTGGATCGGTCGCAGCACGAGCGCGACGTCGGCTTCGGGCGCAGGCGCGTTCATCGCGTCTCCTCCTCGGGCAGTTCGCAGCCGTAGCTGGTGGTCGCCTGCGTCGGCGGGGCGTAGGTCCTGCCGTCGAGCAGCGCCTCGATCGCCAGCCGCACGTACTCGGTGCCCGGATCGCTGCAGTATCGGCTCGTGTTGTAGTTGCCGCGGAACACGAGGCGTCGCTCGGGGTCGAGCAGTACCGCCTGCGGTGTCGAGTAGACCCCCAGCGCCGCGGCGAGCTCGCCCTTGCCGTCGACGAAGTGCGGCAGGTCGAGGCCGCTGTCCTCGTCGCGGTGGGCGACGTCGCGCTCGAGCACCGCGACGAACGTGACCCGTTCGCCGTGCCGCTTGTGCAGCCCGGTCACGTGGTCGCGGTTGAATCGCGAGCAGGGGCAGTCCGGGTTGTAGAAGTGCAGCAGCAGTGGCCGTCCGACCGCGTCCGGCGGCAGGACGAAGCCGGCCGGCAAGGCGATCGTGGTGCCGCGCGGCGGTTGCTGCAGGCCGGCGGGTGCAGGCGTTGGCAGCGAGTAGCGCACGTCCTGGTCCCAGAACACCCAGGCGATCGCCGCGAGCGCGAGCGAGGCGAACGTGAACGTCGCCACGACGCGTGGCAGTGCTGGCGTGGTGAGTCGATCGTGCGAGGGTGGCTGTCCCACGCGCGACTGATCGGCAGCCGTCGTGGCGGTCGCGAAGAGGGAGTTCCCTCGGTCGGGGTGGGGAAGGGTTCCCGACCCGTGGGGTTCGGCCGCCGCGCGTCAGGCCTGTACGGCGGACACCACGGCCTTCTTCGCGCCGGCCGGGTTGCCGAACCTGTCGGTCGCCGGCGTCTCGACCGGCTCGTACATCATGTTGCGACGCTGCGGCACGAAGCCGGCGTCCTTGATGTGGCGCTCGATCTCCGGGATCGACGTCGGGTGCGTGCAGCCGGCCGAGCTGACCACGTTCTCCTCGAGCATCGCCGAGCCGAAGTCGTCCGCACCCATCGACAGGCCGATCTGGCAGGTCTTCATGCCCTGCGTGACGAAGCTCGACTGCACGTGCTGGACGTTCTGCAGGTAGAGCCGCGCCATGCTCAGTGTGCGCAGGTACTCGGCGACGGTCGCCTTCAGCCCGCCGCGCTCGGCCAGCATCACCGTGCCCATCGCCGTGTTCTCGGGCTGGAACGTCCACGGGATGAACGCGGTGAACACGCCGCTGCCGTGCGCTCGGATCGTCTCGTCCTGCAGCTCGCGGATGCGCGTCATGTGCTCGATGCGCTCGGCGTCGGTCTCCACGTGGCCGAACATCATCGTCGCGGTGCCCTTGCCGCCGAGCTTCGCCCACTGGCGGTAGACCTCGAGCCACTCGTCGGTGGTGGCCTTCTTCGGCGCGATCACCTTGCGCACGCGTTCGACCAGGATCTCGGCGCCGCCGCCGGGAATGCTGTCGAGGCCAGCGGCCTGCAGGTCCTTCAGCACGTCGAGCACCGGCCGCTTCTCGAGCTTGCTCAGGTGCGTGATCTCCGGCGGGCTCATGCCGTGGATCCACACCTGCGGGTAGCGCTGCTTCAGGTCGCGGAACAGCTCGGCGAACCAGTCGCTCTTCAGGCGCGGGTGGTGACCGCCCTGCAGCAGCAGCTGGATGCCGCCCTTCTGGATCAGCTCCTCGACCTTCTGGTAGATGACCTCGCGCGGCAGCACGTAGGCGTCGGCGTCGCCGGGCGAACGGTAGAACGCGCAGAAGCCGCAGTCGGTGACGCAGACGTTGGTCGGGTTGAGGTTGCGGTCGACGATGTAGGTGACGCGCACCTTGCCGTCGGGGCCGGCCGGATTGAGCCGCAGGCGCACGTCGTTGGCGCACAGCCCGAGCGACGGCTGGTCGAGGCCGCGGAACAGCTCGAGGGCCTCGGTGGGCGAGAGCGTGCCGCCGTCGGTGGCCTTCTGGGCCAGGTCGCGCAGGCGGATCGGATCGGCAGTGACGGCGGGCGTCATGGGGAGGGAGAAGGTAGGGTCCGCCGGGTGCGCTGCAACCGTCGCCGGCCCGGTTCCTGGGCAATGAGCCGCGGTCGGCGGGAATTGCCGCTGCGGCCCACGGCGACGTTCGCCGGGCACCGTTCCCCTGGATGCGGCGGCCCGCGTGGCCCCTCAGGCCCGCGCGCATCTGCGCCCGCGGGGCCCGGCAGCGCACCGGGCGCGGTCAGACCTGGAACTGGCCGACCAGCTGCTTCAGCTCGGTCGACAGCTCGGTCAGCTGCCGTCCGGCGACCGAGGCTTCCTCGGCGGCGGACGCGGTCGAACGGGTCTGGCCGTCGACCTCTGCGATCGCGCGGCTGATGTCCTTGGTCGCGCCGACGCTCTCGGCGACGTTCTTGTGGACCGCCTCGATCGAACGCGCGCTCAGCGCCAGGTTGCCCGAGATCTCCTGCGTGGCGCTGCGCTGCTCGCCGACCGAGCCGGCGATCTGCTGCGCCGACGCGCTCACCTTGGCGATCACCTGGTCGATCTCGCCGATCGCACCGACCGACGCCGCGGTCGAGGACTGGATGTGCTCGATGCGCTTCCGGATGTCCTGGGTGGCTTCGGCGGTCTGCCGCGCGAGGTCCTTGACTTCGTTCGCCACCACCGAGAAGCCCTTGCCGGCCTCGCCGGCGCGCGCCGCTTCGATGGTCGCGTTCAAGGCCAGCAGGTTGGTCTGCTCGGCGATGTCCTGGATCGACTCGATGACCCGGCCGATCTCGTTGGCCGCACTGCCCAGCGCCGCCATGCGTTCGTTGCTGGCGCGGGTCAGCTGGGCCGCGGAGTTGGCGATCTGGGCCGAGCTGTCGGCGTTCTTCGCCACTTCGGCGATGCTTGCGGTCAGCTCCTCGACGGCGGCGGCGACGCTGCGGATGGTCGCGGTCATCGAGTCGCTCGACGAACCGACGGTCGCCATGTTGGCCGCCATCTGCTCGGACGCGGCCGCGGCCTGCGTCGACTGCGTGCGCGTCGCTTCGGCGCCCTGGGCGAGGGAGCGGGCCGTGGCCGTCGTCTCGCCAGCGGCGTGCGCCACGCGCTCGGCCTTCTCGGCGATCTGCTGCACGGTGCGCTGCAGCTTGGCGAGGAACGAATTGAACGTGCCGCAGATGCGACCGACCTCGTCGTCGGTGCCCGCGTCGAGACGCTTCCTGAGGTCGCCTTCGCCGTCGGCGATGTCGCGCACGCGCGCGTGCAGCCCGTCGAGGCGCCGACCGAGCCAGCGGCTCAGCAGGAACGCCACCGCGGCGCCGAGCACCACGGTGATCACGACCGTGGTCGTCAGCATGGTGTCGAGCCGGTTCGCCGTGGCGGCCGACGCCTGCAGGGACTGCTGCTGGGTCGCATCGCAGTCTTCCTCGAGCGCTGCCAGCAGGGTCTCGACGCGCGCCATGGCGTCGTCGAGGTTCCGGCCGACCGCGCCGAAGCGGGTCGACTCGTCGACGTACTTCGGCAGCAGGGTCGCGCGCGTCGCCAGCGCATTGCGGTAGACGTCGAGCACCTTGCGACCGTCGCGGGTGCGTTGCTGCTGGAACACCGGGGCCGCGGCGACCCGTTCGAACGCGTCGCGTTGGGTCTGCAGGGCCTTCTCCAGCTGGTCCGAGGCGCGGGCGTCGCCGGCGTCGAGCTTGTCGAGCCAGTGCACCTGCTCGAGCATGTAGATGCGGCCCTCCATGCAGCCGTCGGCCGCAGCCCAGGCCGCGGCGACGTCGTCCTGCCAGGTGACCGCGCGCGTCGGCTCCTTCTCGAGTTGCTCGACGGCACCGTCGCCCATGTCCTCCATCTCCATGCCGAGCGCTTCGAACAGATCGGTGTTCTCCTTCAGCTCGCGCCGGACCCTGGCCCAGGACTCGTGTGCAGCCAGGAACTCCGCGAGGTTGCCGTCGTAGGCGGAGAGCGCCTGCTGGCACGCCGCGAGCTCTTCCTTGCCGGCGATGCCGAGCTCGGCGAGTTCGCCGACGTGCGTGGCGGCGTTCCTGCCTGCTTCGGCGATGCGCTGTCGGGCCGCGTTCGCCGGGCTCTCGTAGTGCCGCATCGACGCGACGGCGAGCTGCTGGGTCTGCAGGTCGATGCGCAGCTCCATCGTCGCATCGGCGGTCTGCCACAACGGGCCGGCGAGGTGCTCGCTGGTCTGGATCTGGTTGCGCAGGCCGACGATGCCGAGCACGCCGACGGTCAGGGCCAGGCCGGCGAGGCCGAGGTTGTTGAGGAGCAGCTTGGTGCGGATGAGCATGGGCTATGCGGTTCCCGAACGGGAATGGCGATCCAGGACGGCGTCCCTATCGGCTCGGTGCGTTTCCAGTCTGCACCCGCGAGCCGGGATTTCCCCTAGTCTCCGGAGGGCGTAGACCGCAGCGGTCGTGACCTCGAACGACGGCGCGGCTACTGCGCAGCGCCATGAACCCATTCGCCCGCTTCCTGGTCGCTGCAACCTTGCTCGTGGCCATCCCCTCGGGATGTGCCCGTTCCAGCGGCCGCAGCGAAACCGAGCCGGTGCTGGCCGCGGCATCGATCGGGCCGGCCGGCGGCGCGCTGGTCGTCGACGCGGGGGACTACGCCGGCCTGGAGCTCCTCGTGCCGCCCGGCGCGCTCGCCGGGGACACCGAGGTGCGGCTGGTGGCGGTGTTCGAGCCGCAGCCGATGCTGGTGACGCTGCCCGCAGCGAGCCAGGTGTTCCGAATCGAGCCGGAGTCGCTGGTGTTGCTGGCTCCCGCGACCCTCCGGGTGCCCTACTTCCCGGAACGGGTCTACGAGACGGCGCCCGGCAACGTCGTGGTGCGCACGTCGGTCGGTGGGCTCACCGTCGACCGCCCGCCGGTGCTCGTCGACCTCGCCGCGCGCCGCATGGTGACGACGATCGATCGCTTCGGTGCCTGCCGCGTCGTGCCGGGTCCGGTCGCTGCACTCGACGACTACCGACCGACGCTCGGCGACGTCGTCGATCTCGGCTCGGGCATCGTGTTCGTCGCCGAAGCCGTGCCCGCGGACTCGCCGTTCCACGCCAGCGCGGACGAACGTTGGCGCGTCAGCGGTCCGGCCGGAGACCTGATGCTGTACTTCGCCGACGAACTGCTGGTCGGCCGCGAGTCGACGATCGAGGATCGGCGCGAACAGCTGGCGTCGGGCGTCGAGGTCTGGCGCCAGGGCGATCGCACGCTGCCGCCACCGCCGGCGGCGCGGCCGTTCCTGCTCGAGCAACCCATCGGCACGGCTCCGGTGCTGGGCGCGATGGTGGTGTTCGGGGCCTGGTACTGGGATCGGCCGCAGTTCGTCGTCGACCAGCTGGTCGCCGACACGATCCGGCTGCGCGTGAGCCTCGGCTGGAGCGGCAACGACCAACCCTCCGGCAGCACCGACCTCGAGTTCGTGTTCGGCGCGGGCCTCGGGCTGTTGGCCTTCGTCGAGGACGGCGTCGAGCGCACGCGCCAAACGCCCTGACACCACGCGCCCTGACGCCACGCGAACGAGGTTGTCGTGACCCGTGCAGCGCGCGACCATGGGGCGATGCCGAGTCGCTACACGTTCCTCGTCGACACCTACGCGACCGAGATCCTGAAGGTGCTGTCGGTCTGGTCGATGGCCGGCGACGCCGACCTCGACACGCGGCCGCGCCCACAGGATCGACGCGGCCGCACGCTGCGCGAACAGATGATCCACCAGTGCCAGAGCGAGCACGGCTGGTTCTCCGGCATGTTCGGCATCGTGGCGCCCGGCGACGTGCTGCCGGCGGCGACGACGCGCGAGGCGTTCTTGCGGCACTACGCAGCGGCGGCAGAGTTCCGTCGCGTGGCGCTGCTGGGCAAGGACGACGCGTGGTGGGAGGCGGTCGTACCGTTCTTCGAGGTGGCGCGCGCGCGCACCTGGATCCTGGTGCGGCGCATCGCGCACACGGCGCATCACCGCGGCCAGCAGACGGCGCTGCTGCGCATGCTCGGCCGCGACCTGCACAGTACCTACGGGCCGAGTGCCGACACCGGTGGGCTGCCGAAGGACAAGCCGCCGGTCGTCTACGCGTACGACGACGTGCCGGCGCTGCTCGACGGCGAGGCGCACGGCGGGCGGAAGCGTGCGCTGCCGCCGCCGGTCGCGCGCGCGGTCACCGAACGACCGGATGCGTGAGGCCGTCGGCGCGCGCGGCTTCGGCCGGGCGAACGGTGGCTCGGTCCAGTCGCTGCTCGCGCCACCGCGCGGCGCGCGCTCGCCGCTCGGTCTCAGTGCTTCACGGGCACGGCGCAGCCGCCCTTGCCCTTGCACGAGTTCTTGCCAGCGCAGCCGTTGTCGCCCGACTTGCAGCCGCCTTGGCCCTTGCAGCCGTTCTGCGTCTTGCAGGAGTGGTGCGCGACCGTGGCGCAGCCGCCCTTGCCGCCGCACGAGTTCTTGCTCGCACAGCCGTTGTCACCGGCCTTGCAGCCGCCTTGGCCCTTGCAGCTGTTCATGCCCTTGCAGGCGTGCTTGTCGGCGGCCGCCGCGGCCTGGCCGGCGGCGGGCGTGTTGCCGCTCGGCTTGGTCTCGCCCGAGCAGCTGGTCAGGGTGGTGGCGCCGAGCAGCAGGCCGGCGACGGCGACGGAGAGGAGCTTGGTGCGGGTGGTCTTCATGATCGTGGCGAAGGAGCTGTGGATGGAGCGCGCTGGAGTGGCGCAGGAGAACGGTGCAGCGACGGCTGCACGCGGGCCGGGGATACGACGTTCGTCGCGAAGCGATCCCCGCTTCGTCGGCGAACGCTGCGAGGGGCTCGGCCCCGCGCTCGTCGTGCACGCACACGACCGGCGAACACGAGCGCTGCGGAACGCCCGCACGGCGTCGCCGTAACAGCGGCCCGCCATGCATCCCCTGCTCGCTCGTGTGTCCGCCTCCGTCGAGGCGATCTCCTCCCGCACCGAACCCACTGCCCTGCTGCTGACGCGGCTCGTCTTCGGCCAGGCCTTCTTGGTCACCGGCTGGGGCAAGCTGGGCAACCTCGCCGGCATCACGAAGTTCTTCGAAGAACTCGGCATCCCGCTGGCCTCGGTGCAAGCGCCGATGGTCGCGACGATCGAGTTCGTCGGCGGCATCCTGCTGCTGCTCGGGCTCGGCACGCGCTACGCGGTGCTGCTGCTGACCAGCACGATGCTGGTGGCGCTGGCGACCGCGCACCGCGGCGACTTCGGGCCGGCGTTCACGCTCGGCAAGAGCTTCGCCGACGTGACGCCGCTGCCGTTCCTGGTCGGG
>JAEUHU010000427.1 GCA_016793305.1 Planctomycetota bacterium | reverse complement strand
GACGAGTTGCCGGGGCTGGCGCGACTGCAGGCGCTGTGGGTCGTGCTGCACGACGACGAGCACGAGAAGGCACATCGCTTCCTCGGCCACGAGAAGAGCAAGCGCGGCTGGCTCTGGCCCCACGAAGGCAAGAAGCTGCTGCTGCCGGCCCTCGAGGAAGCGCTGGCGCAGAAACCGCTGCTGCTCGAGGGCGAGCGCTTCACGCTGCGCTGCGACGCCGGCCTGCGCACCAACGTCGCCGCCCTGCTCGACCTGGAACGCCTCGGCGTCGCCTGGCTCGACCGCTTCGGCAGCGATCTCGGCCTGCACGAGGTGCTGCGGCCGATCGCCGTCGACGCGCGCGCCAGCAGCCAGGGCTTCTCGAAGTGGGGCTTCCGGCCGATCCCCTACTACGTGCCCGCCCCGCACGGCGACGTCGCGCGCACGTTCTACGCCGGGCCGGCCCCGATCCGCCCCGAGCGGCTGTTCTTCGTCGGCACGCACGGCCTGCTGTACCGGACCCTGATCGGCGACAGCGCCTCACGCGACGAACGCGACCGCGTCTGCGCGTGGCTCGAGATCGGCTTCGGCATGCTGATGGAGCACTCGATGAACGGCCCGGCCGGCTTCGCCGAACCGGGCGCGTTCCAGAACGAGGACCTGCAGGCGCTGCAGGCGCTCGGACGCGGCTACCGGCTCACCCACCTGCTGCACCTGCCGATGTACGGCAGCTTCTACCTGCAGGACGACGCCGAGTCGGCGACCAACTGGGCGGCGGCGACCATGTTCGTGGCGTGGCTCGTCGACCCCACGAACCCGGAGAAGACGCGCGAACCGTTCCTGCAGTTCGTGCGCGAAGCGCTCGGCGAACGCAAGGGCGACAGCAGTTCGCGGTTCGACAAGGTGATGGGCAAGCCGGTCGAGGCGTTCGACGAGCCATGGCGGAAGTGGCTCGCCAAGACGGCTGGCTACTAGCGGTCGCGAAGTCGGGCCTTCGAACGCCCGGTTGGAGCCGGCGACCGCAGAGCGGTCGCAGCGCAACGGCGACTGGCGGGGAGGGCCACGGGAACGGGCTGGAGCTCGGGGCTGGGGCTCGGCTGATGGTGCCTTGCGGCGCCATCAGGCGGTGCTGGGCACCTCGTGCACGCTGAGCCGACCGTGCCGCAGCCAACCCTCGGTGAGCAACCAGGTGCGCGCGTCGGCCACCGGCCGCACGACGGCTTCGATGCCGAGCACCGTGACGCGTTCGCGGAAGCCAGCGAACCATGGCGCCGACGTGTACGTGTCGAGCGCCTGGGGAACGTGCACCTCGCGGCCTTCGGCGGCGTGCTTCTTGCCGTTGCCGAACAGGTAGCGCAGCGCGTTCCGGACCTCGCGCGGCGTCTTGAGGATGTGGTCGTGGTAGCGATCGGCGAACACGCGGCCGCGGCGGGACCACAGTTTGTTGAGGGCCTTGGCGACGCGGATCAGCAGGCCTTGGAGGCCGCGTGAGAGGGCCGTGCGGCTCTCGGACTCGCAGAGCAGGTGCAGGTGGTCGTTCAGGACGGCGTAGTGGCAGAGGCGGAAGGTGCCGGCGAGGTTGCGGGCGCAGCCGGCCGCGAACGCCGCACGCAGAGCGGCGTACTCGCGCCTGCTGCGCAGGCGCGGCAAGCCACTGCGCAGCTTGAGGGTCACGTGCACGGGGAAGCGCTTCGCGAGCGGCTCCCTCTCACGGTGATCGACGCCGGGGCGGCCAGGGACCTTCGGCTTGCGGCCGGCTCCGCTCCTGGCGCCTCCGCGCCCGGAGCGGAACGGGAGCATCGGAGCGGATCGCTTGCCCGTTCCTTGCTTGCCCGCCGCGACCTTGCCCGACGTGCGATCGCCGCGGTTCGGATTCTGGCCGCGCAGCGAAGAACGATCGATCCGGGCCCTTGCAGTCTGGTTCCGTAGCTCGCTGGCCATGGTCGTTTGATTGCGCAGATATAGCGCATCTTCACTCGAACCGCAACCTGGAGGTCCTCGTTGCCCATGCCCCGAGTGAAGCTGAGGATCCGACAGGGCTGGCTTCGCTGCCGGCTCGGCGGGTTGGTCACCGTGCAGGGAACCACGCATGGCCCCTTGGGCACGAGCCCTCGAGCTGACGCGGAGACAGCGGACGATCCCCTTCCGTGCGTCGACAGCCGATTCCCGCCCCGCGGCTGGCGAGGCAGGCCATGATTCTCGCTCACCCCTCGCTCGTCCCACCGTCCGCGGGACTGCGGATGGGCTCGCCAAGCCCTACCCTACGCGTTCGCCTCGGCGGCCAGCCTGGCCAGCGCTTCGCCTTCGAGCCGGCACACACGCCAGTCGGGGAGCAGCACGGCGCCCTGGCGACGGTAGAAGCCGATCGCCGGCTCGTTCCAGTCGAGCACGTTCCAGTCGAGGCGCGGACAGCCTCGCGCGGCGGCGACGGCGGCGGTGGCGCGCAGCAGCTGCAGGCCGAGGCCGTGGCCGCGGTGCTCGGGACGGACGAACAGGTCCTCGAGGTGCAGGCAGGGCCGGGTGCGGAACGTCGAGTAGCTCTGGTAGTGGAGCGCGAAGCCGGCCGGTTGGCCGTCGACGTCGGCGAGCAGGGCACCGCAGGACGGGTGCGGGCCGAACAGGTGCTCGGCGAGGCGGCCCGCGTCGAGGTCGAGCTGGTGCTCGAGCTGCTCGTAGCGGGCGAGTTCGCGGATGAACTGCAGCACCACCGGCACGTCGGCCGGGCCGGCCTGCCGCACCCGCACGGCACTCACGCGCGGTAGGTGATGCGACCGCGCGACAGGTCGTAGGGCGACAGTTCGACGGTCACCCGATCGCCGGGGATGATGCGGATGTAGTTCTTGCGCATCTTGCCGGAGATGTGCGCCAGCACGGTGTGGCCGCCTTCCACCTGGATGCGGAACTTCGTGTTGGCAAGGGTCTCGACGACCGTGCCTTCCAGGACAATCGATTCTTCTTTGGGCACAACGACTCCACGTGGCGCAGTCAGGTTGAAGCCTCGCACCGGTGCCACAGCCGGCGGAGGGACGGGTCGGCGGCCCGAATCGGGCAGCACGAGGGCGAGGATTGTAGGCGCCCCGGCAGGTCGATCAAGCGGGGTGCGCGGCCCGGGGCGGATCCGCCATGGTTCGGCGGCAGCAATCGGCCGATCGGCGGGGCCGCACCGGTGCACGGCGTTGCGCGGAGGACTCGCCTGCAAGGTGGCGAGGAATCTGCCCGCCGGCCACGATGCCGCCCCGCGATGCCAAGAACTCGCCGCACCGCCAAGCCGTCCGAGACGCGCTTCGACGCCGACTACTACCGCCGCTTCTACGACGACCCGGCGACCCGCGTCGCCGACGCCGCGAGCGTGCGCACCCTGGCCGAGTTCGTCGCCGCCTACCTGCGCTACCTCGACCTCGACGTGCGCCACGTGCTCGACGTGGGCTGCGGCCACGGCCATTGGCGCGACGCGGCCGGAGCACTGTGGCCGAAGGCCCGCTACCACGGCGTCGAGTGGAGCGAGCACCTGTGCGAACGGTTCGGCTGGACGCACGGCTCGGTGGTCGACTTCGACCCCGAGCAGGCGTTCGGTCGCGGCCACTTCGATCTGGTCGTGTGCCAGGGCGTGCTGCAGTACCTCGACGACCGGCAGGCCGCCCGAGCCCTTTCGAACCTCGGTCGCTGGTGCGACGGGGCGCTGTACCTCGAAGCCCTGACCGAGACCGACTGGCACGAGAACTGCGACCGGCGGCGCACCGACGGCGACGTGCACCTGCGGCCCGGCTCGTTCTATCGCCGGCGCCTCGCGCGCGACTTCCAGACCGCCGGCGGCGGCGTGTTCGTCGCCCGCCGCGCTGGTGCCACCCTGTTCGAGTTGGAGGGACTGTGAGCGGCATGGACTTCTTCGGCGAACAGGACCGCGCGCGCACGGCGTCTGGGCGGCTCGTGTTGCTGTTCGGACTCGCGGTGGTGGCGATCGTCGTCGCGATCTACGCGGCGGCCCAGTCGCTGCTGGTGGCTGGCGAACAGGCGCGCGGCTTCTGGCAGCCGGAACTGTTCGCCGCGATCGCCGGCGGCACGCTGGCGATCGTCGGTGTCGCCACGCTGTGGAAGACCGCGCAGCTGCGCAGCGGCGGGCCACGCGTCGCGACGATGCTCGGCGGGCGCCAGGTGCCGCTGTCGCCGACCGACCCGCAGGAGCGCGTGCTGCGCAACGTGGTCGAGGAGATGGCGATCGCCGCCGGCATGCCGGTGCCGGAGATCTACGTGCTCGACGACGAGAGCGGCATCAACGCGTTCGCGGCCGGCTGGAGCCCCGCCGACGCCGCCGTAGCGGTGACCCGCGGCTGCCTCGACCAGCTGAACCGCGACGAGCTGCAGGGCGTGATCGCGCACGAGTTCAGCCACGTGTTCCACGGCGACATGCGGCTCAACATCCGGCTGATGGGCGTGCTGTTCGGCATCGTCTGCATCGCCACGATCGGCCGGATCCTGGCGCGCAGTGCCGGCAGCGGCCGTTCGCGCAGCAGCAAGAAGAACGACGCCGCGGCGCTGGCGGTGTTCGGCGTGGCCTTGATGGTGATCGGCTACCTCGGGGTGTTCTTCGCGCGGCTGATCCAGGCCGCGGTGTCGCGACAACGCGAGTTCCTCGCCGACGCATCGGCGGTGCAGTACACGCGCAACCCACGCGGCATCGGCATGGCGCTGGCGAAGATCGGCGGGCTCGGTGCAAGGCTGCAGAGCCCGCACGCCGACGAAGCGAGCCACCTGCTGTTCGCCGACGGCCTCGTGCGCATGCTCGGGGGCCTCACCGCCACGCACCCGCCGCTCGAGACGCGCGTCGAACGCATCCTGCCCGGCTACTTGAAGACCCTGCACAGCGGCCTGTCGCCGACCGCGGCGGTCGCGGCGACACCGCTGCCGCCGGGGCTCGCCGGTCTGGCCGGCGCCGGTCCGGTGGTCGGTGGCCCGCCCGACGCGGAACGCGCCGGCAAGAAGCGCCCGACCGCGGCCCAGCTGGTCGCCAGCACCGGGGCACCGGCCGCCGCGAACGTGCGCGCCGCCCACGACCTGCTCGCCGAGTTGCCGCTCGAGTTGCAGGCAGCGGCCCACGATCCCACCCGCGCGCGCGGCCTCGTGTTCGCCCTGCTGCTCGACGCGCGGCCCGCCCGCCGCGAAGAACAGCTGCGCCTGTTGCCGGGCGCCGACGCCGCGTTCGTGCACGACGTGCGCGACCTGTTCCAGCGCGTCGCGCGGCTGCCCCGGCGCACCCGCCTGCCGCTGTTCGAGCTGCTGGTGCCGGCCCTGCGAGCCCTTCCCGAAGCCTCGCGCAGCGAGCTGCGCCGCACCGCCCGCACGCTGGCGATGGCCGACGGCGAGCTGTCGCCGTTCGAGTTCGCGCTGCTGCGCGCGCTCGAGCGCCACGTGCGACGCAGCGACGAGACCCCGCCGCGTCCGGCCCAGCGGCCGCACGCGCTGGTCGACCACGGCGACGCGTGTCGGCTCGTGCTGTCGGTGCTGGCGCGCGCGGGCGCTCCCGGCGACGACACCGCGGCGGATCTCGCCTTCCAGCGTGGCACCACCGAACTGGCGCTGCGCCAGCCGATGCGGCTGTTGCCGAGTGCGGAGAGCACACCGGAAGCACTCGACCAGGCGCTGGCCGAACTGGCGCTGGTGTCGCCGCTCGGCAAACGCAACCTGCTGACCGCCTGCGCCACCACGGCCTCCGCCGACGGCGTGCTCGCCGACGACGAGGTCGACCTGCTGCGCGCGATCGCCGAGACCTGGGACTGCCCGGTACCGCTGCCGATCGACTGAGACGCGCGCGGAACGGGCCGCACTTCGCCTCGCCGCACCCGGGCGGACGGCCCAGCTCCCATTCCGAGACGTCGATGCCACGCGGGGTTGGCGAACGGCGCCAGCAGGTCGATAGCGCCACCGCAAGGAAGGGGAGAAGTCGATGAACGAGAAGGTCACAGCCTGGATCGCGGCGACAGCCGGCGGCGCCGCGTGGCTCGGCACGGCCGTTGGAGCCGGCGCGATTTCCACCGCGGTGTGCGCGACGCTCGGGGCGCTGGCCGCGGCGACGCTCGCGCTGCGGCGCCATCGGGCGCACGCGCGGGCCCTGCAGCGTTCGCTGCAGCGGCGCGACGAACAGCTGGCGCACACCGCGCACGAACTGCGCACGCCGTTGACGTCGGTGCTCACCGCCCTCGAGATGCTGCGTCTGGGCTACGCGACCACCGAGGCCGAGCGGACCGAGTTCCTCGACGAAGCGGACCTCGCCGCGCGCCATCTCGCCTACCTGGTCAACGACGTGCTCGACGGCGCGTCGATGGCGGCCGGCCGGCTGCGCCTCGACGTCGGCGAGCATCGGGTCGCCGAGCTCGTCACCGACGGCCTGCGGGTGCTCGGCCTGCAGGCCGAGCGCCGCGGGGTGCCGGTGACCACCACGACCAGCGATCCGGAACTGGCCGTGCGCGCCGATCCGCGGCGGTTCCTGCAGGTGCTGTTCAACCTGGTCGGCAACGCGGTCAAGTTCTCCGCGCCGGGCGAACCGGTGCACATCGACGTGCGGGCGGCCGGCGACGCGGTGCGCATCGAGATCGAGGACCGCGGTCCCGGCGTGCCGCGCGAAGTGCTGGCGCACCTGTTCGAGCCGTTCGAACGGGGCCAGGCAGGTGGCCAGCCGAGCACGGGCCTCGGGCTGCACATCACGAAGAGCCTGGTCGAGCAGATGCAGGGCAGGATCGGCCATGCCGAGCCGCCGGCGGGCCGGCGCGGCGCCACGTTCTGGTTCGAGCTGCCGCGGGCCGCGGCACGCGAGCGGACGATTGCGCCGGACACCCTGGTGGTTCGATGATGGCGGGATGGCCGTCCGCCTCCGTTCCATCGCCGCCGCGAGCCTCGTGCTGCTGCTGACCCATGCAGCCCCCGGCCAGGAACCAGCCCCTGCGGCCCCGAAGCCGCAAGCGAAGGCGCCGGACGTGCCGACGGCACCGCCCCCCGGCCCCGGAGAGCAGCGCTTCTTCAACCCGGCGCGCACGTTCAGCATCGTGCTGCCCGAGGGCTGGCGCGCGTTGGCGCCGAACGAGGCGCGGCGCCTCGCCGCCGACCCGAAGGCGCCGCTGCCGCTGACGTTCGCGCAGCCGAACCTCTGCTACCCGGTCGGCCCGGTCGACGCGTGGCTCGCCGGCGACTACCGCGGCCCGTGGCTCTACGTCGCCGAACAGGACGGCGAGTGGCACGTCGACGACGACTACCAGGAAGTGTTGCGTCAGGCTTGGCAGGAGCGCAGCGCCGCGAAGGGCGAACGGAACGAACTGCGCGCGATCCGCCGCGAGATGGTCTCGGTGCACGGCGTCGAGGCCGTGGTCGCGCAACGCCGGACCACCCCCGCCCCACCGCGGCCGAGCCTCGAGTGCCTCGACGTGTCCTGCCCGGCCGGCGCACAGCAGATCACCCTGTCCTTCCAGTGCGAGCCGGACGCGTTCGCCCGGTGGGAAGGCGAGTTCGCCCGCCGGATCGGCACGCTCGACTTCGCCCGCAAACCGAAGCAGAAGCGCACCCTGGGCGATCGCCTGTGGTGGCCGATCGTCAGCGGAGCCCTGATCAGCCTGGTCCTGCTGGCCGTTCTGAAGCGACAGCGCGCGCGCCGTTGAGCGCGACGGGCAGGCCGCCTAGACTCCAGGACGGCGGTTCTGCAGGCAGCGGCCCCCGGCATTGCGCCGGCCGACTCCGCTCGCGGCGAGGCGCCCCATCGTTGCACATCCCGCCTTGAAGAAGAAATCCACGCCCAAAGGGCCGCGGCCGCTCGACAAGCACCTGATCGAGGCCGGACAGCAGTGCCAGAAGCGTCTCTGGCTCGACTACCACCAGCCGATCGAGGTCGAGCCTTCCGCGATGCGCCAGGCGATGTCGGCGGTCGGCGAACAGTTGCGCACGTTGGCGCGCGTGGCATTCCCGAAGGGTGTCGCGATCGAGGGCAAGACCGCCGAGGCCGCGGCGGCCGCGACCAAGGAACAGATCGCCGCCGGCACGCCGGTGCTGTTCGGCGCGACCTTCCTCGCCGACGGCGTCGAAGCCCGCTGCGACATCCTGGTCGTGCACAAGGGCGGCGCCGTCGACCTGTTCGAGGTCAAGTCGGGCACCAAGGTCAACCCGCGCTACGTCGCGGACCTGGCGCTGCAGGCGCACGCGATCGCCGCTTCGGGCCACACGCTGCGCGCCGCCTACCTGCTGCACGTCAACCCCAAGTACGTGCACAAGGAGGGCGCCGACTACCCGCCGATGCAGTTGCTGCGCAGCGCCGACGTCACCGCCAAGGTGCAGCGCCACCAGGAAGCGCTCGGCCGCCGCCTGCAGCTCTACCGCCGCACGCTCGGCGACGAGTCGGTGCAGCAGCTGCCGATGGGCACGTTCTGCACGGCGCCGTTCCGCTGCCCCCACTTCGACCACTGCGCCAAGTCGAGCCCGAAGCTGCCGCTGCGCGATCTGCCGGAGCTGACGCGGCAGCTCGAGAACGAACTGCACAAGGAAGGTGTCGAGGACCTCGCGTCGCTCGACCCGCAGCGCGAAGGCCTGACGTTCCGCCAGCGCCGCACGCTGATGGCGGTGCAGCAGAACCAGCCGCTGGTCGAGCCGTTCGTGCAGACCGAGCTGAAGTCGTGCACCAAGCCGCTGCACTTCCTCGCCGTCGCCGGGGTCACCGAGACGCTGCCGCGCTTCGACGGCCAGCGGCCGTGGCGGCTGATGCCGTACGCATGGGCTGCGCACACCGTGCATCCCGACGGCCGCGTCGAGACGGCATCGTTCGTGCACGTGGATCGCACCGACCCGCGTCCTGGCTTCGCCGCGTCGCTGCACAAGCACCTCGAGGTGGGCGGCACCGCGATCGTCTGGAACGACCGCGCGCTGGACGAACTGCGCAGCCTGCTGGACGACCTGCCGACGCACAAGCCCGCCGCGCGCGCGATCGTCAGCCAGCAGCACCTCGACCTGATGCAATTGCTCGAAGCCGGCGTGTTCCATCCGCAACTGCACGACCGGCAGGATCTGCGCGTCTCCGCGAAGGTGCTGCTCGGCGACGACAGCGGTGCGGAGCTGCCGGTGTTCGGCGAGGAAGCGCTGGTCGCCGCCCTGCAGAAGGCGCAGGCCCCCCGCGTGCGCAGCACCACCAGGGACAAGATCGGTGCGGACGTGCTGGCCGGACTGACCTGGACCAGCGAGCGCCTGCGCAAGCTGTTCGAGACCTACGCCGGCGAGGCGGTCGCGGCGCCGAAGCCGAAGCCCGCCGCGGCGAAGGCGGTCGGCAAGCCGAAGCCCCTGCCGAAGCCGCTGCCGAAGCCGGTCGAGTGACCGTTCAGGCGGCGGCGTAGGCGGACAGCAGCGCGCGCATCTCGCCGTCGGCGCAGAAGCGGCGCGCGAAGTCCTCGCGCACGCGCACGCCGAGGGCGCCGGCGGCCGAACGATTGCGACAGAGCGCCAGGATCTGCTTGGCCATCTCCTCCTCCGACTGGAAGAGCAGGCCGGTCTCCTTGTGGCGGATCAGTTCGCGGTTGCCGGGCACGTCGGCGGCGACCAGCGGCCGACCGAGGATGCCGGCTTCCAGCAAGGTCGGCGCCGCACCCTCGCTGAACGAGGTGTTGAGCACCACGTCGGCGTCGAGGTAGGCGGCCCCCATGCGATCGTGCGCCAGCGTCGGCAGCACGCGCACGCCGGGCTGCTGCTGGCACAGGCGCCGCACTTCGTCGGCGTAGGTCGGATCCTGGTCGGGCCCGGCGACGATCATCTCGACTTCGGCACCGGCCGCGCGCAGGATGCCGATCACCGAGATCGCCCGATGCTGGCCCTTGATCGGCCGCAGCCCACCGGCGAGCAGCACGAGGAAGCGCTGCCTGGGGATGCCGAGCGAACGGCGCAGGTCGGTGCCGGTGGTCGACAGCCGCACCGCGGCGCGCGGCACCACGTCGATCTTGCCGACCGCGTCGGGCACCCGTTCCTCGACGGCGAGCCCGGCCTCGGCGGACGGCACCAGCACCCGATGCGCGCGACGCACGACCTCGCAGACGAGGCTACCCCGTTCGCCGTCGAGCATGTCGTGGTGCAGGTCCTCGCCGCTCAACGACACCACCCACGGGGTGCGCAGCCCGAGCAGGTGCACCCCGGTGCGCAGGGCGTCGTGCGCGTGCACGATGTCCGGCCGGAAGCGGCCGATGGTGCCTTCGAGCGACTGCTTCAGGCCGCCCTCCGACGTGCCGCCCCACAGCTCGCACAGATGCCCGCGGGTCTGCAGCCCTTCGCGATAGCGGCTCACGGTCGCGATCCCCCCGAGGAACAGGTGGGTCGGCGACGGGGTCAGAAGCAGCACCTTCACGCCGGCTTCTTTCGGCCGCCGGCGGCGCTGGGCTTCACCGCGGCGCGGGCGGGCAGGCGGCGCGGAGCCGGCGCACGCGCTCCGGATCGACCGCGGCGGTGACCAGGCCGTCGACCTTGCAGGCGGTGCCGACGATCGCACCGTCGCAGCGGGGCCACAGCCGCTCGGCGTTCTCGACCGAGAGGCCGGAACCGAGCCAGATCGGGAACGGGCCCACCGCCGCGCGCACGGTGTCGAGAAGTGCGACATCGACCGGCTCGCCGGTGCGCGCGCCGGACAGCACGAGCCCGTCGGCGCCCGAACGTTCGGCGAGGTCGCGAGCCCCGGCGACCACGTCGATCGGCGCCAGCGGGGTCGCGTGCTTCACCAGGAAGTCGGCCAACAGGCACGTGTCGAGGCCCAGCTGGGCGCGGTAGGCAGCCAGCGCCGCGGCTTCGCCCTCGATCAGGCCCTGGTCGGTCACGTAGGCCTGCGCCAGCACGTTGACGCGCACCCAGCGGGCAGAGACGGCCGCCGCGACGCCGAGGGCCGCGCGGCCGTCGTTGCGCAGGCAGTTGACACCGACCGGCAGTCCGGTCGCGTCCTGCACACGGGCCGCGGCCAGCGCCAGCGTGGCGACCACGTCGGGCGGCACCGGGTCCGCGGCGGTGCCCTTGTGGAACGGTGCGTCGCCGAAGTTCTCGACCACGAGCCCGTCGAAGCCGCCTTCGGCGTAGGCCGCGGCATCGCGCACTGCGGCGGCGAGCAGTTCGCCCATGCCGGAGTGCCGCGCCGACGACGGGCAGGCGCGCAGGTGCACGACGCCGAGCAACGGCTGGCGACCACTCACGGCAGCCACGACCGCAGCCGCATCTTGAAGCCCTTCCAGGTGCGGACCAGCCGGTCGGCCTCGCTGATCATCGCCCGCGCCTTCTGCCGCTCGCCGGCGGCGAGCAGATCCCACGCGACGTCGAGCCGCACTGCGGCCCGGCGACGACGGATCAGGTTCTCGAAGTGCGCCTCGCCCGGATGCTCGCGCGCGACGCGCTCCATGATGTGGTCGGTGCCGCGCAGGAAGCGGCCGTTGGCCGACAGGCTGCCGGAGTGCACCCGATAGAACGTCATCGGCTGCGGCAGGTAGGCGATCGGCTCGCGCTGGCTCATGCGCAGCCACAGGTCGAAGTCCTCGGTGGCGACCAGGTCCGGGTGCTCGTCGAACCGGCCGGCGCCGAGCACCGCGTCGCGGCGCGCCACCACGGTGCTGCAGACCACCGGGTTCTCGCGCAGCAGGTGCTCGAGGGTGAGCACCGCCGGCACGTAGCGGTTGGCGTTCTTGCGGGCCTCGATGCGCTCGCCGCGCACCACCCAGGCGTCGGTGCAGACGCAACCGGCGCGCAGTTCGGTCAGCACCTCGATGCTGCGCTCGAGCTTGTCCGGCACGTACCAGTCGTCGGCGTCGAGGAACGCGACGTATTCGCTGGTCGCGGCCTCGAGGCCGCGGTTGCGCGCCGCCCCGGGCCCCTTCTGCTGCTGCCGGACCACCGTGGCGCCGAACCGTTCGGCGATCGCCGCGGTGTCGTCGGTCGAACCGTCGTCGACCACCACCACCTGCTCGGGCACCTGCGTCTGCTGCTGCAGCGACTGCAGGGTCACGGCGAGGTAGGGCGCCGCGTTGTACGCGGGTACCACGACGGTCACGGGTGCGGTCGGCGTCATGAGCGAGCCCTCCGCAGCTTGCCGAGCACGCCGCCGAGGATCTCGCGAATGTAGCGGAAGTCGCTGGCCTGCACGAACAGGCAGCGCCACACCGGCGTGCCCGTCTGCTGGCCGTAGGCGAACAGCGAGTAGGCGGTACCGAGCACGTAGGCGGCGGTCGACGCCGCGGCCGCCCCGCTGGCGCCATGGGCCGGAATCCACAGGAAGTCGAAGCCCAGCATCGACACCAGCACGACGACCTGCGCGTTGACGCAGGTCTGCAGCCGGTTGCGCGCGGCGAGGTCGGCCTGCAGGATCTTCGACACCGTGTAGGCGGCGGTACCGGGCACCAGCAGCCACAAGGCGGAACCTACGAACGGGCTCCACTCGCTGTACCACTTCTCGCTGCTGCCCTTCGCCAGCCAGGTGATGCTCGCCATCGCCGGATCGAGCAGCAGCACAACGGCCAACGCCCCGAACAACGACAACAGCAGACCGAGGCGCGACAGCACGGGGGTCAAGAGGCGCGCCTGTTCGTGCGAACTGCCGGCGACCCTGCTGAAGAACAGGTCGCGCATCGCCTCCGGGAAGTGCCAGACCAGTTCGGCCCAGGTCACCGCCATCGAATAGAACGCGACCTGGTCGAGCGCGGCTTGCCTGGCGGCGCCTTCGGTGAGCCCCGCCTCGTTGCCGACCGCGAGCACGATCGCGCCGAGCACGTAGAGGTCGAGGCGGTGATTCAGGTAGGTCAGCGTCGAGGTGAGGTTCGCCTTCCAGCCGTAGCGCAGCGCCTCGCCGAGGAACGGGCGGTCGACGCGGATGCGCAGTCGCACGACGGAGCGCACCAGGTAGAGCGCGAACAGCGCCACCAGGGCCGTCGAGACGAGCCGGCCCCACGACACGCCGAGGGCTACATGGCCCGTCTCGACGTCGTGGCCCAGTCCGAAGAACACCACGAAGAACGCCGGCAGGAAGGTCAACGACGACGCGAGGTGCACGTAGCCGTAGCCGCGGATCTGCTCGGTCGCGAGCTGCGTGCTGTTGGCGTAGCTGCTGACCAGCAGCAGCGGCACGACCGCACACACCGGCAGCACCAGCCACGGGTCGAACACCCAGCTCGAGTCGAGCACCGGCAGCAGGTAGAGCGTCACCAGCGCCGAGACCACCGCCACGAGGCTGCCCCAGCCGAGCGCCACGGCCATCGAGGTCTCGAAGCAGGTCTGGGCCGAGAAGCGACCGCGTCGGACGAACCAGACCAACGCCGTGGCCAGCCCGAGGTTGGCGATCGCGCCGAGGATGAACGGCAGCGAGGCGGCGTAGCCGGCGGCGCCGTGCTTGGACGGGCTGTTGACGGTCAGCAGGTAGAGGACCAGCCCGCCGCCCTTGTCGATCACGACCACCAGCAGGTGGATCAGGAACGTGAAGACGACCCAGCGCCGGAAGTTCATGGTCGTCTCACCACCGCGCGGCCGCCGCCGGTCAGCCGATCACCAGGGCAGTTCGGACGCCGCGAAGTCCTCGTGGATCTGCGGCAGCAGTTCCTCGACCCGGCTCGGCTCGAGCCCGACCTGGCCGTAGACCTCGTGGTCGAGCGGCCCCACCGACGGACCGACGGTCGACGGCGTGTTGCCGCGCCAGGCGAGCTGGTCGGCCAGGTGGATGAGCGAGGAGAGGGAGCGATGGAAGGGGTCTCGGGCGGGCGCGTGATGGTAGCGAATGGCGATCGCCAGATCCTCGGGCAGCGACCACTTGATCGCCAGCACCGAGCCCACGTCCGCGTGCGTGAAGCCGAAGTCCTCGGCCTCGACGTCGGTCTCCGGCCGGCCCTGCTGCACGGCCTTGCGCAGCATCGCCAGGTACTTCGGCGCCGCCTTCTCCATCAGGATGATCTTGCCGATGTCGTGCAGCAGTCCGGCGATGTAGGCGTCCTCCGGATGCATGTCCGCGAACACGCTCGACGCGCCCGCCAGCGTGCGCGCGGCGACGCCGGTGAACACCGCGTGCTTCCAGAACACCAGCGGGTCGAAGTGCTGGATCTTCTCGCGGCGCTTGCCGAACGCCGAGAACACGGCAGCCTTCAACGCGACCTTCTTGGTCATGTTGAAGCCCATCACCGAGATGGCGAGGCTCACCGACGAGACGCGCACCTGCAGGCCGTAGTAGGCCGAGTTGACGATGCGCAGCACGTTGGTCGCGACCGCCGGGTCGGCGCCGACCACCTTGGCGACGTCCGCGGCCGACGCGTCGGCCCGCCCCATCACCTCGTTGAGCTTCACCAGCACTTCCGGCATGGTCGGCAGCTCGATCGTGCTGTTGACCAACCCGAGGATGTTGGTCGATGGACCGGACGACTGGGATGCCATGGCCTGGTTTGCTCCATGGCTTGTATCGGGGCCCAACGGCCGCGACCTTGACGACGAAATCGCCGTGCCCGCCCCCACCCCACCGAAGGTCGTGTTCCTGTGCCAACGGCTGCCGTGGCCACCGGACCGCGGCGACCGCATCACCACCTGGCATTTCCTCCAGCACCTGCTCCACCGCGGGGCGGAGGTTCACCTCGGCTGCTTCACCGAAGAGGACCGCGACGCCGAAGGTGTGGCGTTTCTCGCCAGCCGCTGCCGCGAAGTGGTCGCGCCGCGGCTGTCGCGCCGGCTCGCCAAGCTGACCAGCCTGCGCGGCCTGCTGACCGGCGAAGCGCTGACCCTGCCGTTCTTCCGCCATCGGGAGCTGCAGGCCGCGGTGTGCCGCTGGGCCGAGCCGAAGCCGGACCTGGTGTTCGTCTACTCGTCGTCGATGGCGCAGTACGTGCTGACGACGCCGGCCAAGGCGAAGGTCATGCACTTCGCCGAGCTCGACTCGGACAAGTGGCGCCAGTACGCCGCGGTCGGCGGGCCGTTGGCGCGGTGGATCTACGGCCGCGAAGCGCGTCTGCTGTTGCGCTTCGAGGACCGGGTCGCGCGCACGTTCGACCGCTCGCTGGTGGTCAGCGACGTCGAGCGCACACTGTTCCGCGAACGCATCCCCAGTGCGGACGCGGCGGTGCTGCCGAACGGCGTCGACGTCGGCCACTTCGTGAGCCAGGGCGACGCCGACCGGCATTCGCACACGGCGATCTTCACCGGCGTGATGGACTACGAGCCGAACGTCGACGGCGTGCGCTGGTTCGTCGACACGTGCTGGCCGGCCCTGCGGCAGCGCTTCCCGGACGCGCGGCTGCTGATCGTCGGCAGCAAGCCGGTGGCCGCGGTGCAGGCGCTGGCACAGCTGCCGGGCGTCACCGTCACCGGCCGCGTGCCGACGACACCGCCGTGGTTCGATCGCGCCGCGGTGGCGATCGCCCCGCTGCGGCTCGCGCGCGGCGTGCAGAACAAGGTGCTGGAGGCGATGAGCATGGGCCTGCCGGTCGTTTCGTCACTGCAAGCGGCCCAAGGACTCGGCGAGGTGCCGCCGGGCACGCTGACGCTCGCCGACGGAGCCGAGGCGACCGTCGACGGCGTTGCCGAGCTGTTCGCCGAACCCGTGCGGGCTCGCGAACGTGGCCTCGCTGCCGCGGCGTGGATCCGCGCGCAATGGCGCTGGGAACGCACGTGCGAGCGCTTCGACGCGATCCTCGCCGAGCTCGGAGTCAGGCTGCCCGGCTAGCGCCCCGGAGGACCGCGTGGTCACTTCCTCGGCACGATCCGCCAGACGACGCCGTCCCGGCCGCCGAAACCGCACAGCAGCAGTTCGCCGTCAGGCTCCTCGGCGAAGCTCGCCACCATCTGTGGCGCGCGCTCGAGCTGCACGACTTGGTCGCTCGCAGCGCCCTTGCCCTCCTTGCAGGCCCACATCTTCATCGTCATGAAGTCGCCGTAGACGAACCAGCCGTCGAGCCCCGGGATCGCGGTGCCGCGGTAGACATGGCCGCCGGTGATCGACAGGCCTTCCGGGTGCGGGTACTCGGCGATCGGCGCGATCGCGACTCCGGGTAGCGGCCCGTCCTTGCGACCCCGGAACAGCTCGCTGGCCTCGAACGCGTTCCAGCCGTAGTTGCCGCCCTTCACCAGCTGGTCGACTTCCTCGATGCGGTCCTGGCCGACGTCGCCACACCACAGCTCGCCAGTCTTGCGATCGAAGGCGATGCGCCACGGATTGCGCAGGCCGTAGCACCAGATCTCGCCGCGCGCGCCGTCCTTGCCGACGAACGGGTTGTCGGCCGGGATCGTGTACGGCGTCTCCTTGGTCGCCTTGCGCACGTCGAGGCGCAGCACCTTGCCGAGCAGCATCGACAGCGCCTGGCCGTTGCCGAACGGGTCGTTCGCCGCCCCGCCGTCGCCGAGCGCCACGTAGAGCATGCCGTCCGGACCGAACACGATCGTGCCGCCGTTGTGGTTGCCGAACGGCTGGAACACCTCGAGCACACGCAGTTCGCTGGCGAGGTCGACGACGCGCCGGCCCTCGACCACCTGGGTGGCGTAGCGCGCGATCACGGACTGCCGGTTGCTCCTCTGCTCCCGGCCGTCGCCCATCGGCTGCTTCCTGTTCGGGATCTTCTCGGACCAGCAGGCGAAGACGAACCCGTTGTCGGCGTAGGCCGGATCGAACGCGAAGCCGAGCAGACCTTCCTCCCAGTTGTCGGTGAACACCTTGTCGCCGAGGTCGAAGAACGTATGCCGCGCCTCGCTCTTGCCGTCGCGCGCGACCGCGAACACCTGGCCCGGCTGGGTCACCACGTAGGCGTGGGCCGGATCGCTCGCGGCGAACGCGACGAACAGCGGCCGGTCGAAACCGGCCTGCGCCGGGAACGCGTTCACGAAGGCAATCGCCGGACCGGCGGGCAGGCCGGGCGCCTCGTCCGCAGCGTCCTGGGCGGCGGCGACAGCGAGCAGCAACGGCAGCGGAAGGACGCGGAGGAAGCGGCGCATGCGGGCCGCGATTACAGCGGGGACGGCGGCCGGCACAAGCCAAGCATGCCGAACCCTGCCGCCGAACGTTCGCGGCCGTTTCGCGCGTGCGCTGGCCTTCCTCGGCGCAGGCGGCAAGATGACGGAATGCTGCGCCTGATCAGCCTGCGCAAGGCCTACGGCGACTTCGTCGCGCTGCACGGACTCGACCTGACGATCGCCCGCGGCGAGATCCTCGCTCTGCTCGGGCCCAACGGAGCCGGCAAGTCGACCACCGTGAAGTGCTTGGTCGGGCTGCTGCAGCCGGACGCCGGCAGCATCCACGTCGACGGCGTCGACGCCGTGACGCACCCGGCCGAGGCACGGCGCCGGATCGGCTACCTGCCCGAAGTGGCGAAGCTGCACGAAGTGCTGACGCCGTGGGAGTTCCTGCTGCTGAAGGGCCGGCTGTTCGACGTGTCCGACGCCGAGATCCGCCGGCGGGGCGAACGGCTGCTCGCCGGCTTCGGCCTGCTCGAGCGCGGCGACGAGCCGATGGTCGGGTTCAGCAAGGGCATGACGCAGAAGGTGTCGATCGCCGGCGCCCTGGTCACCGGGCCGCAGCTGCTGGTGTTCGACGAGCCGCTGTCGGGCCTCGACGTCACCACGACGCTCGTCGTGAAGGAACTGATGCGCGAGTTCGCGGCGCGCGGCGGGGCGGTGCTGCACTGCAGCCACCTGCTCGACGTCGTCGAGACGACCGCGCACCGCATCGCCGTGCTGCACCAGGGCAAGCTGCTCGCCTGCGGCACGGCCGCCGAGCTGCGCCACCAGGTCGGGGCGGGCGCCGACGTGCACCTCGACATGGTGTTCCGCACGCTGGTGCACGCGAGCGATCCGGTCGCCGTCGCGCGCTCGCTGCTCGGCTGACGGAGCAGGCGAGCCGGTTCAGCTGCGCAGCGCCCCTCGCCACAGGACGCGGGCGGTCCCGAACATCCACACGGACTGAGCCACGACGACCACGCCGAATCCGTGCACCCCCAGGCGCAGGTGGCCGAGCAGGAGCGCCGCCAAGAGCAGCACCGAGGAACCGAGGCCGAAGGCACTGAGCCAGCGGGGCAGACGACCACGTCCGAACCACGACGAGACGACGACGGTAACGGCGAAGGCCACCACGAACAGGGCCGCGCTGGCCTGGTTCGTCGCGGCGTTGGCGCGCCATGCGGCCGAGTCGCGGTCGCCGCTGGCGAGCAGGCTCGACGCCACGAAGCCGGATGCGATCGCGGCCAGGGAGGCGAACGCGGCCGCGGCACCGGCAGCGATCAGGTTCGTGCGAACGAGCCCTGGTCGATGACCGAACAAGGCGTTCGTCAGACCGATGGTGCCGTGCAGCATCGCCAGCACGGAGACGATGCCCAGCAGGTGGACGGCCTGGTTCCCCCGCCGGGCCAGGGATGGGTCTGCAGCCACGAGAAGGCCCTCCGCGGTGGGGTGGAAGGCCATGGTCAGCAGCCCACCGAGTGCGGCGACGATCAAAGCCACAGCCGAGGACCGATCCAGATTCCGAAGGTTCGTGTCTACCATGGCCTCAGGTTGACCACCCTGTGCGCATGACCGCGAAGACGAACCGCAAGACCGATCGCAAGCCGCCGAACAGAACCCGGCGCGCTGTTCGGCACGATACCCAGCGCGAGGAGCGCAGCCGGAGCGCCTTGCGCACCGCCATGGCCACCCTGCTGCGCACTCGCCCGTTCCCGGAGCTACGGGTGCGCGAGCTCGCCAAGCAGGCGGGCGTCGGACGGACCACGTTCTACGCGCACTTCCAGGGTGCCTCGGACCTGCTGCTTCATTCGTTCTGCGGGATGCTGGAGGCGATGACCGGGCGACTCGCCGAGGATCCACCCGAGGCGAAGCGGCTGCTGCCCATCCGGGAGCTCTTCACGCACGTCGACGAAGCTCGCGACGTGTTGGCGAACCTTGGCGATCCCGACGCCAGGAACACCCTGTTCGAGCTGGCGATCGCCCACATGACCCACACCCTCGAGCGCGCGGGCTGCTCCGCGATCGCCGCTCGCACCCTGGGTGGCGGAGCGGTGGCGCTACTGCAGTGGTGGCTGCAGGCCAAGCGTCGTCCAAAGGTCGAATCCCTCGAAGCCGAATGGCATGCCGTCGCACGACGCGTAGTAGCGGCCGAGCCCAGACGACGCGATCGCTCCTGACCCGCGCCACCACGGCTGCGCGGCGAGTCCCAGGCGAACCTGAGGCTCGACCTCAGTGCGTCGCCGCCGCGGTGCGACCGCGACCACGACCCGCACCACGCTTGCCAGAGCGCCCCTTCTCGGCCCGGCCTTCGCCGTCCTTGCGTTCGCGGCGCTTGGGCATGCCGTAGCCGCGCCCGGCACTCGGCACACTGGCGACCTCGCGACCCTGCAGGTGCGCCTGCACGACCGCGAACAGCCGCTTCTCCATCGGCGCCACCATCGACAGCGCGCGACCGGTCTTGCCGGCGCGGCCAGTGCGGCCGGCCCGGTGGATGTAGTCCTCGAGCGCCAGCGGGAAGTCGTAGTTGACGACCAGCTCGATGTCGTCGACGTCGATGCCGCGGGCGGCGACGTCGGTCGCGACCAGGAAGCGCGTCTTGCCGCGCGCGAACGCCTGCAGGCAGGCGTAGCGGGCCTCGGCGCTCTTGTCGCCGTGGATCGCGTCGGCCGGCAGCCCGGCGCGCTTCAGCGCGTTGCCGAGCTTCTCGCAGCCGATCTTCTTGTTGACGAACACCAGCACGCGGCCGGACTCACGTTCGAGCAGCCGCTCGAGGGCACGCGGCTTGTCGACCGCGTCGACGGCGATGAAGCGGTGCGAGATGGTCTTCGCCGCTTGGCTGCGTTCGCCGATCTGCACCCGTTCGGCGTGCGGCAGGAAGTCCTTGACCAGCTCCTCGACCTCCTTCGGCATCGTCGCGGAGAACAGCAGGTTCTGCCGCTCCTGCGGGAGGCGCAGGAAGATGCGCCGGATCTGCGGCATGAAGCCCATGTCGAGCATGCGGTCGGCCTCGTCGAGCACGACCATCTGCACGTGCTCGAACGACAGGTTGCGGCGCTCGAGGTGGTCGATGAGGCGCCCGGGGCAGGCGACGACCACGTCGACACCGCGCTTGAAGGCGCTCTCCTGGATCGACATGTCGACGCCGCCGAACGCGGTGCAGACGTGCAGCCCGGCGTGCTGCGCGTAGACGCGCAGGTTCTCGGCGACCTGGACACACAGCTCACGCGTCGGCACGAGGATGACGCCGCGCAGGCCCGGCGGACCGCCGCACAGCTTGTGCAGCATCGGCAGGCCGAACGCAGCCGTCTTGCCGCTGCCGGTCTGGCCGAGGCCGATCAGCTCGACGCCGTCGAGGATCTTGGGGATGGCGTTGGCCTGGATCTCCGTCGGCTGTTCGTAGCCTGCGGCGCGCACGCCTCGGAGGATGGGCTCCTTGAGCCCTAGGGAAGCAAAACTCACGAAGTTCGATCTCGGTGGCGCCCGCGCACACGGGGGTGCGAAGGCGCAAGGGGGAAGTCGTCTGGCCTGCCGCGTCGAGTCCCGGCGCCTCCGCGCGAGCGGAGCAGCGGAACGGACCACGCGTCATTCCGGACGTGTCGTGCGAATGCACAACTGGCCATCAGCATCGGCGAGAGTTCGCCTCGACTTGAGACTGGACCGATCGGACCAGTCGATGCCCGGTGACCCGCCCGGGGGCCGACCGACGGGCTGTCACGATAGGTGCCCCGATACGGACTGGCAAGGCTGCCAGCAGTGGCGGGACCCGAAGGGGCAGGCGACACCAACGTGGCGCGCAGCACTGCCGATGCCCACAGGGCTGGCAGAGCCGACACGGCCGGCTCGCCGCCTCCGGAGCAGGATCGGGTGGCGCGCGGCGAGCCGCACGCCACCTCGACCGAGCTGGCTCTCACCAACGCTCGCGGCGACCACCGCCGCCACCACCACCGCCACCACGGCGATCGCCGCCGTAGCCACCGCCGCCGCCGCCGCCACCGGGGCCACGCGGCTTCTTCTCTTCCGCCTCGTTCACACGCAGCGGACGGCCGTCGAAGTTGGCGCCATCGAGCGCCTTGATCGCGGCCTGCGCGTCGGTGTCCGACTCCATCTCGACGAAGGCGAACCCACGCGAACGGCCGGTGTCGCGATCCGCGACGATGCTGATGCTGGCGGTGCGGAACCCACCCTGCTCGAAAATGGCCTGGAGGCCGTCTTCGGTCGAATTGAAGGAGAGGTTACCGACGAACAAACGCTTACCCATGAGGACACTCCGAACCTGCGAACGACATCGAATGGTCCGGCTGGCGGCACTGTGCCACGAACCCGAGGTGCAACCGAGCGAGCGGCGACCTCGACGAGAGGGCGGGCAGGAACGGATGCGCCGGACCAGCGCAGCGTGCGCAGGTGATCCAGTCGCTACGAAACCCGGAGCACGGCGACTGGCCCGCACTACGAGGCGGGTGAGGCTACTGTGCGCCGACGGCTTTGGCAACCATGCCGTCCGGCGATTGCCGCGCACTCGCGCGGCAGGCCTCCTCACGACATGCGGGCCGGACGCTGACGCCGCAGGTGGGCAAACGACACGAGCCGCTGGGAGTCCTCGTCCCAAAGGCGCAGCCACAACGACTTGAGGCTGCTGCGCAACGTCATCGGGCGGACCTGCTGGAACAGCGGGTCGGAGGCGTGGCAGCGCTCGAGGTGGTAGTTCGGGATGCGCGGGCTCAGGTGATGGATGTGGTGGAACCCGATGTTGCCGGAGAACCACTGCAGCACCTTCGGCAGCATCAGGAACGAGCTGCCCTGCAGCGCTGCCTTCACGTAGTCCCACTGGTCGCCCCGCTCCCAGTAGGCGTCCTCGAACTGGTGCTGCAGGTAGAACAGCCAGACGCCGACCGCACCCGCGACCGCCATCACGATCGCCTGCAGGATCACGAAGGTCCAGAAGCCGAACAGCCAGCCCATGCCGAGCACCATGGCGAGCAGCGCCACATTGGTGGTCCACACCGACCACTTCTCGCGCACCGGGGCCGTGCTGCGCGGCAGCCGCTGCCAGAACACGAACACGATGAACGGCGCCAAGACGAACAGCACGAACGGATTGCGCGCGATCCGGTAGGCGAATCGCTTCCAGCGCGTCGCTTCCAGGTACTCGCGCACGGTCATCGTCCAGACGTCGCCGATGCCGCGTCGGTCGAGGTCACCGGTCGAGCCGTGGTGGATCGCGTGTTCCCCGCGCCAGTGCCGGTATGGCGTGAAGGTCAGCATCCCGGTGAACGCGCCGACCAGGTCGTTCGCGGTCTTCGACGGGAAGAACGACCCGTGGCCGCAATCGTGGAACACGATGAACAGGCGCACCATCAGCAGCGAGGCGAGCGGCACCAGGGGCACCAGCGCCCACCACGACACGTTGACCAGCCAGAGCAGCAGCGCCCAGGTGCCGAGGTAGGCCAGCAGGGTCGACGTGAACTGCCACGCCGCGCGAGCCCAGCTTGGCGTCTGGAAGCGCGCGACGATCGCTCGCCAGCCGGTCGCGGCCGGCGCACCGCTCGCGGCCGGGACGACACCGGCGGGATTCGAGGAAGGAGAACCGGCGGGCAAACCGGCGTCGAGGCGACGGCTCTTGGCAGCGTCGCGGGCGGAGGAGTCGGTCATCAGGGGGTCGCGCCGCCGAAGCAGCGCCAGGACTCTATCGGTCGCAGCGGCCCGCAACGCAGTCGAAACGTCGAGGATTTCGGCGCCGGGTCTACGCACCTGAGCCCTGCACCGCCTCCGGTCACGCGCGCAGCCACTGCACCAGCGCAGCCTTCGGCATGGCCCCCGCCTGCTGCTTCCCAGGCACCCCGTTCCGGAACAGGATCAGGGTCGGGATCGACTGGATGCCGAACCGGGCCGCGGTCGCCGGCGCCGCTTCGGTGTCGACCTTGGCGAACACGACCTGGCCGGCGAGTTCCTGGGCAGCCGCCGCGAAGTGCGGCGCCATCCCACGGCACGGCCCACACCAGGCGGCCCAGAAGTCGACCACGACCGGCAGCGAAGTCTTGCCGACGACGCGATCGAACGAGTCGTCGCCGAGCTCGACCGGTCGGCCGAGCAGCGGGCTCCGGCACGACGAACACACCGGCCCGTCGCCGAGGCGCTCGCCCGGCAGCCGGTTCAGGGTCGTGCACGACGGACACGGCAGCACGAGGTCGCTCATCCTCGCAACCTAGCCCGCGGCTCCGACGCCCGCGAGGTGGCCACCTGCCCCGATGGAACAGCCTGCCCCCCTTCGCCGGTGGATTTCCCACCGCGAGGTTGGCGCGAGCGAGCCCAACGCGTAACCCGCGCCCTTCATGGCCAAGACCTCCACCCCGCTCCTCCCGCTGCTGCTCGCGACCCTCGGCCTCGGCGCGCTGCCCCGCACGCAGGAGGGCCCGCCCGGAGGCCCCCCTGTTGGCTTCTTCCCCGGAGGACCAGGCGGCCCCGGCGGCATGCGCGAGCGAACGGCGGTGAAGGATCGCTTCGACCACGACAAGAACGGTCGCCTCGACGCCGCGGAGCGCAAGGAGGCACGGGCCTGGCTGAAGGAGAACCGTCCTCAGCGTGGCCGCGGTCCCGGGGGCCGCGGTCCAGGGGGTCGCGGCGGCCCGCCCGGCATGGGGCCAGGCGGCGAGCAACCAGCCGACACGTCGGGCAAGCAGGGCGGCAAGCTCGCGCCGAAGGACGTGCAGACCCACGCCGACGTACCGCTGTTCTCGCCCGACGTCGTGCGCACGTTCTTCTTCACCTTCGACAGCGACGACTGGTTCGGCGAACTCACCGACTTCTACCACACCGACGTGGTGCTGCCGGCGACCGTGACGGTCGACGGGCAGACCTACCGCGACGTCGGCACGAGCTTCCGCGGCAACACGTCGTTCCAGATGATCGCCGGCCACAAGAAGTCGTTCGACCTCGCGTTCGACTTCGCCGACGAGAAGCAGAGCCTCCAAGGCGTGCGCAACCTCGACCTGCTGAACGGGAACGGCGACGCGTCGCTGGTGCGCGAGATGCTGCACGGCTGGCTCGCCAACCAGTTCGCGCCGGCACCGCGCACCGCACTGGTCCGCGTGGTGGTCAACGGCGAGGACCACGGCGTCTACGTCGCGGTCCAGCAGTTCGACAAGGACTTCCTCGCCGACCACTTCGGCAGCAAGCAGGGCGCACGCTTCAAGGTGCCGCCGGACTTCGGCGGCAACGGTGGGCTGCGCTACCTCGGCGACGAGATCGCGCCCTACCAGCGCAGCTACGAGCTGAAGTCGAAGGACGATGGCTTGGCGTGGCAGGGCCTCGTCGATCTGTGCACGGCCCTCGAGAACGCGCCGAGCGATCGCCTCGAGGCGATCCTGCCGCAACACCTCGACATCGACGCCGCCCTGTGGTTCCTGGCCATCGACAACGCGCTCGGCGACGACGACGGCTACCACTCGCGCGCCAGCGACTACCTGCTCTACCGCGATCCGAAGGGTCGCTTCCACCCGCTGCCGCGCGACAACAACGAGATCCTGCTCGGCGCGCGCGGACGCGGCCCAGGCGGCCCCGGCGGCGCGCGACCGGCTGGCGGCCCGCCCGGCGAAGGTGGCCAAGGCGCTCCGGGCGAAGGTCGTCCCGGCGAAGGGCGCCGCGAACCGCTCGGCGGCACGCCGAGTGGCCCACCCGGTGGCCCCGGTGGCCGGCGCATGGGCCCCGGCGGCGGCGCGGCCGCTTCGCCGCTGCAGATGGCCGATCGCGCCGACCGACCGTTGCTGCGGCGTCTGCTCGAGATCCCGGCCTGGAAGGAGCGCTACCTCGCCAACCTGCGCACGCTGGCGCTCGCCATGGACGAAGCGAACCTCGCCCCGCGGCTCGCGGCGTGGCACGACCTGCTGGCGCCGCTGGTCGAAGTCGACGCGCACTCGCTCTACGGCCGCGACGCGTTCGAGCGTTCGTTCGCGCGCGACGACGCAGGCAAGCCTGCGGCCGGCTCGCTGCTGGCAGTGATCGCGCAGCGTCGCAAGGCGATCCTCGACGACGCAGCGCTGGCCGGTGCGTGGCCTGTGGTCGAGGACGCGAAGGGCAAGGCGTCGGTCGGCAGCGACGGGCAGTTCACGCTGCAAGTCACCGCGCGGATCGGCAAGGACGCGGTGAAGGTGTGGCTGTGGGCCGACCGCGGCTCGTTCGGCGCGTTCACGCAGCACGAGATGTTCGACGACGGCAAGCACGGCGATGGCAGCGCGCGCGATGGCGTGTTCGGTGCTTCGCTGCCGCCGATCGAGGGTGGGTCGCAGTGGCGCTGGTACGTCGAAGCAGTCGGACCGACCGGCCACCAGGCGACCGCCCCGGCCGGCAACGGCGCGCGGCCGTTCGTCTGGC
>JAEUHU010000407.1 GCA_016793305.1 Planctomycetota bacterium | reverse complement strand
CTTGCGCATGCCGTAGCCGGCGAACGCGTAGCAGACCAGGAACGTCGCCTGCTGCTGCAGCCGGTGCCAGTCCATCAGGATGAACGCCAGCACGCTCCAGATGGCGATGTCGTCGAGGCTCGCGTAGCGCAGGATGCGCTGGCCGAGGTCCTGGCGCAGGATGCCGAGCTTCTCCATCAGCAGCACAAGGATCGGCAGTGCGGTCACGGCACAGCCCATGCCGATGCCGAGCACGAACTGCCACGTCTGCCCCTTCGGCCCGATCCAGCCCGGGAACGGCAGCAGGAACAACGCCGCAGCGCAGCCGACCAGCAGCGGCACGCCGAGCGCGCACGCCGCGGTCAACGAGCTCTCGCGCCGGTGCTTCCACGCCTGGTCGAGTTCGAGCTCGATGCCCGCGAGGAACACGAACAGCATCACCGCCCACCATGCGATGCCGTTCAGGGCGGTGATCACGTCCTTGGTGAACACCGTGTGGTAGACGTCGGGGTAGGCGGCGCCGAGCACGCCAGGGCCGAGCAGCACGCCGCCGACGATCTGCACCACGACCAGCGGTGCGTAGTAGTCGATGCGCAGCAGCCGCCAGACGGCGTAGGGCACCGCGAAGATGGTGACCATCGCGATCAGGTAGAGCTCGGTCAGGTTCATGGAGACAGGATGCCGCGGATGGCGGTGTGGGTCGACGGTCGAGCCGGCCAGTCAGCAACGGGGTCCCAGCACGCAGGGCCGAGCCAGGCGGCACGGTGGCAGGTGACGTGGTCGCCGTGGCCGACCGGTTGGGCGCAAAACCGGTCCTCCGCGGAGACCGGTTTCCGCGGAAAGCGGTCGCCCACGGCGACCACTTTCGGCGCACGACAGGATTCCGTTCGCCAAGGCGGCTCAGCGACCGAGCGCTGCCAGCACCTTGGCCACCACGTCGGCGGCCGCACACTCGCTCTTCTGCATGCCCTTCCGGATCAGGAACTCGACCTGCCCCTCGGCGGCCTTGCGGCCGACGAACACCTGCACCGGGATGCCGATCAGCTCGAGGTCCTTGAACTTCGCCCCCGGGCTCAGCGGCCGGTCGTCGAGGCACACGTCGACACCCTTCGCCTTCAACTGCGCGAACAGCTCGTCGGCGAGCTTCGTCTGCTCGTCTCGCTTGGGATCGAGCATCGCGACGACGCACTCGAACGGCGCGATCGCGACCGGCCAGACGATACCCTTGTCGTCGAACGACTGCTCGACGGCCGCCGCCGGCGTGCGCGACACGCCGATGCCGTAGCAGCCCATCACGAACGGGGTCGGCTTGCCGCCCTGGTCCATGAACGTCGCCGCCATCGCCTTCGAGTACTTGATGCCGAGCTTGAAGATGTGCCCGACCTCGATGCCGCGCGCCTGCTCGAGCGGCTTGCCGCTGATCGGGCAGCCTTCGCCGGCGCGCGCCGTGCGCAGTTCCTTCCACGACGGCATGCGGCAGTCGCGGCCGAGGTTGACGTCGAGGCAGTGGTAGCCGGTCTGGTTGCAACCGACCAGCAGGTTGGTGCGGTCGCGCAGCGACTCGTCGGCGAGCAGCGGCACCGTCTCCGGCAGGCCGACCGGGCCGGCGAAGCCGACCTCGGCGCCGGTCGCGGCCTTGATCTCGTCCTCGGTGGCGAGCCGCACCGACAGCGCGTCGACGGCGTTGGCGAGCTTGACCTCGTTGATGTCGAGATCGCCGCGCATCATCACCGCCATCACCTTGGTCTTGTCCTTCCAGGTGACGTGGTAGAGCACGGTCTTCGCCATGCGGCCGGCGACCCAGCCGGGGAAGAACGCTTCGAGCTGCGCCACCGTCTTCACGTCCGGCGTGGCGACCTTCTGCATCGGGCGCGGCTCGCCGCCAGCGGGCGCTTCGGGCAACCTGCTGGTCGCCTTCTCGACGTTCGCGGCGTAGCCCGACTCGCGGCAGAACAGGATCGAGTCCTCGCCGCTGTCGGCGATCACCATGAACTCCTCGCTGCCCGCCCCGCCGATCGCACCCGAGTCGGCCTGCACGACCGTGAAGTCGACGCCGCAGCGCTCGAAGATGCGGCAGTAGGCGTTGCGCATCTTCTGGTAGGCGACGTCGAGGCCCTGCTGGTCGGCGTCGAACGAGTACGCGTCCATCATGACGAACTCGCGACCGCGCATCAGGCCGAAGCGCGGGCGGATCTCGTCACGGAACTTGTCCTGGATCTGGTAGCAGTTGACCGGCAGCTGCTTGTAGGAGTTGACCTGCGCGTTCACGTAGGCGGTCATCACCTCTTCGTGCGTGGGGCCGAGGCACATGTCGCTGCCCTTCCGGTCCTTCAGCGTGAACATGATCCCGTCGGTCACGTAGCGGTCCCAGCGGCCGCTCGACACCCACAGCTCCTTCGGCTGGATGATCGGCAGCATCACCTCGTTGGCGCCTTCGCGGTCGAGCTCCTCGCGCACGATCTGCGAGAACTTGCGCACGACCCGCCACATCAGCGGCGCGAACGAGTAGACGCCGGCCGCGATCTTGACGATGAAGCCGGCGCGGGCGAGCAGCTTGTGGCTCGGGATCTCCGCGTCGGCCGGGTCGTCGCGGAGGGTGGAGATCAGGATCTGGCTGAGGCGCATACGGGGGCGGGCAGCGTAGCGAGCAGGCCATGCCGTGGCGACCGCGCGGCCCGGCGCGAAATCGCGCGATCAGGAACCGCCGGGCCATCGCTGCTCGTCGTGGCCGCCCTCGTGCGGCCGAGGCCCCATGCACGACCCTCTCCGCCTGCTCGCCCTCTCCGCTCCCTGGCTCCTGGCTGCCATGCCGTCGCCGGCCCAGGCCCTGGTCCAGGAACCGATCCCCGTCGCGGCCGCGCCGCGCTCCCCCGTGTTCGTGACCCAGGAGCCCGATGGTTCCGTGACCGCGGGAGGCCCCGACTACCGGCTGCACGGTTCGGCCGGTGGCGTGGCGTTCCTGGCCCTGCCGGGCAGCTCGTCCGCGAGCCCGGCGGCGGTGCAGTTCACGCTGGCGACGGTCCGCCGCGGCGAGCAGGTGACGTTCGCGGGCCCGGCCACGGCGGCACCGATCGCGGCGTCCGCGTCGGAGCTCCGCTACGAGCACACGCCGACGCTGACCGAGCGCTACGAACTGCGCGAGGACGGTGCCGAGCAGAGCTTCGTGTTCGCGACGCGGCCCGCGGGGCACGGCGACCTGGTCGTGCGCGGCACGATCGTCACCGACCTGCCCCTGGTCGCGGCCAGCGACCAGGGTGTGCGCTACGAACGGGACGGTGCGGGCGTCACGTTCGGCGCGGTCACCGGCATCGATGCCGACGGCGCCTCGGTGCGCGGCTCGATCCGCGCCGGTGCGGGCTTCGTCGAGTGGTCACTGCCGGCGGCCTTCGTCGACGCGGCCTGCTACCCGCTGGTGCTCGATCCGCTGATCGGCAACGCGTTCTCGATCGCCAGCACCAGCGGCACCGACGACGTGCTGCCGAGCGTCGCCTACGACAACAGCTCGGGTCGTTACCTCGTGGTCTGGAACGTCGTGCAGACGGCCGCGGTGGCCGAGGTGCGCGGGCAGTTCGTCTCCAGCGCGGGCGCGCTGATCGGCAGCTCGTTCGTGATCGAGGGGGACGGCGCCGTCGGCGAGCGTCCCCTGGTGGTGAACGTCAACGCCAGCAATCGCTTCCTGGTCGCGTTCCGCCGCCACGCGGTCACCGTGCTGCCGACGATCAGCCTCGACGACGACCGCTACGTGCGTGCGATCACCGCCGCCACCGGAGCGATGTCGCAGCGGGTGCTGCTCGACGAGGCGCTCGCCGGCGATCCCGTGGCTCCCGAGTGCGCGTTGGCCGGCGACCTGCGCTCCACCGCCGGCGGATCGAACCAGCAGGCGATCGCGGTGCTGCGCCGCGACGCGTTCTTCCTGAACAGCGAGCGCCTGATCACGCGCAGCATCGTGGTGCCGCCGAGCGGCGATCCGACGGTCGGCATGCAGCGCCTGCTGCTCAGCACCACGGACCAGCTGCAGGACGTCACGATCACCTCGCACGGCGGCACCAACGGCCGTTGGCTGGTCACGTGCGCGAGCCACGCGACGGGTTCGACGCCGACCACGATCCTGGGCCAGTTCGTCGACGAGGACGGCGACGACTGCGACGTGGCGTTCCCGATCCGATCCGGCACCACCGGCGTCGGCAAGCCCACGGCAGCGACCAGGGACGGCGTGCACTTCGCCGTCGCCTGGCAGGACGACGCGTCGCTCGGCATCGCCGTCCGTTCGGTGCTGGCCAACGGCAACTGCGGCAGCCTGTCGCCCGTGCTCGGCGCGATCAGCGATCCGACCACGGCAGGGCTCGACACGCAGCCGCAGCTCGAGTTCGCGCGCGACAAGTACGTGCTGGCCTGGAAGCGCTCGTTCCTGACGGGCTCGGTGCCCCGCGTGTTCGTGCGCGGCCTCGACCCGGACGGTTGCACCGCCTGCGGCGAGGAATGGTCGGTCGACAACACCCTGCTCGGCCTCGACACCCCGGCCATCGCCTCGCGCGCGAGCGGCGGCGACGTGCTGAACGACGACGCACTCGTCGTGTGGTCGAACACTTCCGTGCGCGGCCGCCGGTTCGAAGCGTTCGGCGCGACGTCGGTCGTCGACCTCGGCGGCGCCTGCCTCGCCGGCCCCGGCAACGTGCCCGGCTACGCCGGCGCACCGCGCCTCGGCGACGAGGACTTCGCGTTCACGCTGAACGCGCCGACGGCCCCGGTGCTCGGCTTGGTGATCGGCCTGTCGCAGAGCCCGTCGCCCTGTGGCCCGTGCACGCTGGTGCCGACCCCGGACGCGATCGTGCTCGGAACGGGGCCGTTCGCGCTGCCGATCCCGTGCGACACCAACTGGCTCGGTGGCCAGATCTGGGCGCAGTGGATCCTCGACACCCCCGGTGGTTGCCCGTCGTTTCCGGGCTACGCGGTGAGCTCAGCGCAGCGGTTCACGATCGTCGAGTGAGCGAAGCCGCGGATCAGCGAACGTGCGCCACGCTGGGATTGCTCAGCGCGACGATGCCGGCCGGGCCGATCTCGGCCGCCTGCCACACGAACGGAACCCCACGCACGGAAGGCACGTTCGGCACGGGGAACCCGACCGAGAACTGCCCTCCCACGCCAGCACTGCCGAACGCGACGCCGAAGTCCCCACCGAGCCAGACGGGATCGGCGAGGCCTGGAATCGTCGAGGCCGGGGCCGGCAAGCCCAAGGCCACGGCCACCGACGAACCGCTCGGGGCATGGCACGTGGCCGATGCGACACCACCGAGGACCGGCATGTTCGAGGTGAGGCGTACCTGGGATCCAACCGTGATCTGCATGCCCGCGGCCACGGCGCCGAACACGGGGATCGCCGGGTCGATGCGTACCGAGCCGCTGCCGACCACTACGTCCAAGGTCGCTGCGGGAAGGGCCGCACCTGCTGCAGGCAGGACACCACCCGCGACCGCTTGCTGCCCAGAACCTCGGACGACCCACTGCGAGTTGCTCGACGTCACGGCAGCATCCGCAGGAAACTGGATCGGCCCCGGCGGCAGGAACCACTGCGTCGTCGACCAGCCATTGCCACCGACCACCGTCGTCTCGACCAAATCGACCCGACTGTCGGTCACCGACAAGGCGGACTTGCCGGGGCGCGCCACATGGCCGCGGACGACGGTGTCGGAGCCGGACAGCACGCACCTCTCGAACACCACCGAACTGTTCACCACGAGACCAGCGAGCTGCGGGAAGGGTGCGCTGCCTGGGTTGTCCTGCGCTCCTCCGCGCAGCACGAAGTCACGGATCACGACCTGGCTCGAATCGGCGATCTTCAAGGTCGCCCCGATGCCTGCGATCGGCGGCGCGTAGGGTTCGACGATGCTGCCTCGTCCGTCGAGCACAACCAGTCCCTCGGCGCCGCTGACCAGGATGCCGTCGTGGAACTGCGCGCCGATGGGCCCGAAGCCGAGTCCGGAGACGGCGACGACCTGACCCGGTTGCGTGTTGACGATGCTGAGGAACGGCCCGTCCGCGTAGAACGCCGGGGGAGCGATCACGGCACCGGGGTCGCAGAGGACCACCAGCCCTTTGCCGTCGATCACGACCGGGGAGTAGCTGCCTGGACGAACCAGCAGCACGCTGCCGGACGGAACCGCCTGGACTGCCGCCTGGATGTCGAGGAACTGGCTGCCCGCGCCACCGCTGGCATCGACGACGAACGAAGCTTGTGCAGCCGCATGAGCCGCCAACAGACAGCCCAGGACTGGAGACCAACGTCGCATTCGAACCTCCTCGCGGCAACAGCGACGTTCCCGCAGCGCCGGAACCTAGCAGCATTCGGCGAGGTCGGCAATCCGCTCCAGCCGAGCAGCCCGCGCGCCGAACCGGCCGTCACCCCCGCGTGAGCACCGGCTGGCTCGCGATTCCACCTTCAGGTCCGCGGCGCCAAGTCCCCCACCATCGTCAACGGCACGCACTCGATCCCTTCGTCCAGCGCATAGCGCCGATCACCGGGGTAGATCACGAACAACCGATCGAGCCGCAGGTCCCGCCACGCGACCCGCATCGACTTGGTGAGTCGCGGCGCGTCTTCGCGCTTCATCTCGACGCCGATGCGCTGGCCGCGATGCAGGAAGAACAGGTCGAGCTCGGAGCCAGCGTGCACCGAGTAGAACCAGGCCTCGTCGGGCTCGAACACGCGCAGGACCTCTTCGACCACGAAGCCCTCCCACGACGCACCGAGCTTCGGGTGCATGCGCAGCTGCGAGCCGTCCTGGATCCCCTGCAGCGCGTGGAAGAGGCCGCTG
>JAEUHU010000320.1 GCA_016793305.1 Planctomycetota bacterium | reverse complement strand
ACCTTGACCACCTGGCCGGCCTTCACGACCTCGCGCGGGTCCTCGACGAACTTGTCGCTGAGCTGGCTGATGTGCACGAGGCCGTCCTGGTGCACGCCGATGTCGACGAACGCGCCGAACGCGGTGACGTTCGACACGACGCCTTCGAGCACCATGCCTTCCTTCAGGTCCTTCAGCTCCTCGACGCCTTCCTGGAACGCGGCGGTCTTGAACTCGGGACGCGGGTCGCGGCCCGGCTTCTCGAGCTCGGCGAGGATGTCGGTGACCGTCGGCACGCCGAACTTCTCGTCGGTGAAGTCCTTCGGGTTCAGCTTGCGCAGCACGTCGGTCTTGCCGAGCAGCGCCTTCACGTCGAGCCCGGTCTTGCCGAGGATGCGTTCGACGACCGGGTAGGCCTCGGGGTGCACGGCGCTCTGGTCGAGCGGGTTCTCGCCGCCCTGGATGCGCAGGAAGCCGGCGCACTGCTCGAACGCCTTCGGGCCCAGGCGCGTGACCTTCAACAGTTCCTTCCTGGTCAGGAACGGACCGTTCTGGTCGCGGTGCTGGACGATGTTCTTCGCCAGCGTCGTCGACAGCCCGGCGACGCGGCTCAGCAGCGCTTCGCTCGCGGTGTTCAGGTCGACGCCGACGTGGTTCACGCAGTCCTCGACCACCGCGTCGAGCGACTTCTGCAGCTGCGACTGGTTGACGTCGTGCTGGTACTGGCCGACGCCGATCGCCTTCGGCTCGATCTTCACGAGCTCGGCGAGCGGATCCTGCAGGCGGCGCGCGATCGACACCGCACCGCGCAGCGACACGTCGAGCTCGGGGAACTCCTTCGCCGCCAGCTCCGACGCCGAGTAGACCGAGGCGCCGGCCTCGCTGACGACCAGCTTCTGGAGCTTCAGCTCCGGGCACTTCTTGATCAGTTCGCCGGCCAGCTTGTCGGTCTCGCGCGACGCGGTGCCGTTGCCGATCGAGATCAGGTCGACGCCGTGCTGCTTGCAAAGCATCGCCAGCGTGCGCAGCGAACCGTCCCAGTCGTCCTTCGGCGGGTGCGGGTAGATCGCGGTGGTCGCCAGCACCTTGCCGGTGCGGTCGACGACGGCGACCTTGACGCCGGTGCGCAGGCCCGGATCGAGGCCGAGGATCGCCTTCGGGCCGGCCGGGGCGGCGAGCAGCAGGTCGCGCAGGTTGGCGGCGAACACGCCGATCGCCGCGGTCTCGGCGCGTTCGCGCAGCGTCTGCAGCAGGTCGGTCTCGACGTGCAGGGCGAGCTTCGCCTTCCAGCACAGGCGCGCGGTGTCGGCGAGCCACTTGTCGGCGGGGCGACCCTTGTCGGCGATCCCGAAGCGCTCCATCACGAACGCCTGGCCGCGGCCCGCATCGGCGATCGGCACGCACTCGGGCTGCGTCGCCTCGCCGTCCTTGCCGACCGGCGTGGCTCCCTCCGGCGGGAAGCCGAGGAAGCCGTCGAGGAAGCCTTCCTTCTTGGCGCGGAAGATCGCCAGCGCCCGGTGGCTCGGCACGCGGCACAGCGGCTCGTCGTAGCGGAAGTAGTCGCGGTAGCGCTGGGCCTCGGGGTCCGCTTCCTTGCCTTTGGCGACCTTGGTGACGACCAGCGACTCGTCCTCGAGCCACTTGCGCACCTTGCCGATCAGCGGGGCGTCCTCGGCGAACTGTTCGAGCAGGATGAAGCGGGCGCCCTCGAGCGCCGCGTCGACGTCGGCGACGCCGCCGGTGCCGTCCTCGGCCGGCGCCTTGACGAACGCGGCCGCGGCGTCGCGCGGGTTCTTCGCCGGATCGGCGAGCAGCAGGTCGGCGAGCGGCTGCAGGCCGCACTCGCGCGCGATCATCGCCTTGGTGCGCCGCTTCTGCTTGTAGGGCAGGTAGAGGTCCTCGAGCGCCTGCTTGGTGTCGGCGAGGCCGATGGCCTTCGCCAGCGCGTCGGTCATCTTCCCCTGCTCGGTGATGCTGGCGACGATCGCAGCCCGGCGTTCCTCGAGCTCGCGCAGGTAGCCGAGCCGTTCCTCCAGCGTGCGCAGCTGCGTGTCGTCGAGCCCGCCGGTGGCTTCCTTGCGGTAGCGGGCGATGAACGGAACGGTCGAACCCTCGTCGAGCAGCTTGACCGCGGCGGCGACCTG
>JAEUHU010000285.1 GCA_016793305.1 Planctomycetota bacterium | reverse complement strand
CTGCTGTGCCTGCCGGGGCGTCCGTCCCGCGGCGAGAACTTCGTCGGGTTCCACCTGGTGACGACGCCGCTCGCGCTGGCGTCGGCTGCCAGCATGCTGCTCGGGCTGCTGGTCCACGGCGTGGCGCCCGCGTGGTTCGCGGCCCTCACCTATGCGTCGTTGCCCGGCTACGTGCTGGCGCTCGTGGTGCTGCCGTTCGCCTGCTTCGAGCGCCGTCGCGCGCGGCTCGCGAAGCTGCTGGTCTGCCTGGCCGTCGCCGGCAGCGTGCTGCTGGTGGCAGGATCCCATCTGGCACCGTGGGCGGCTGCGGCAGGGGCCACCGTCGAGGTCGCCTACGGCGGGTTCACGACCTTGCTGGTGGCCGGCTGGGGGCTCCGCAACCGCGTGCGCCGCTGGTGGCCGCGTCGTCGCGTCGCCGGCAGCAGCGACTTCGAGAGTCGGCAGGCGGTCTGGCAGCGCGAACAGTGGCAGAAGTTGCCCCCGGACGCGTCGGTCGCGCAGTTGCTCGGCTTCGTCCGGTCGTTCGACCGCGACGTGCAGAGCCAGTGCCTGCAGCGGCTCGAGGCGAAGCCCGATCTCGCGGCCCGGCTCGACGAAGTCCTGCGGCAGCCGCACGACAACGACGCGCCGTTCTACCTCGTGCACCATGGCGCGAAGGTGCGCCCGCAGGTGGTCGGTGGGGTGAACGCCGTGCTCGATCGCCAGCTCGCCGAGGCGCGGGACCGGCTGCGCCGCACCCGCGACGGCGAGCGCCCGTTCCTCGGCAATTTCGCCGGCACGCTCGAAGCCGGCGTCGCGGTGCTGCAGGCCGGCGGCGACGTGCGCGCGGCCTTGCAACGCTGGATCGAGTTCCTGCTGCAGGTGCCGAGCCACCAGCGGCTCGGCAAACAGCTGCAGGGCTACCTGCGATGAGGCCGGGCGCCCCTAGGGGCGCGCCCCGTACGGAGTTCCCCGAGGGGAAAGACCGGGGCGAACAACGGCGCCGATCGGACCGATCGTCGGCGCGATGAAGAACCCACGACCAGCGCGCGCGCTGCCGCAGGACTACGGCGGCTACCTGTTCCGCTTCGCGGCGGGCGAGACCTCGGTGACCTGCCTCGTCAGCGAGATGGCCCTGAACGACTGGCTCGCATGCCACGCGCTGCCGGACCTCGCCTCGGTGCGCCGCCACGCCCGACGCATCGTCGAGAGCCACCTGCGCGGCCGCTCCCGCACGCCGGACTGCGCGGTGGCGATCACGCGCACGGGGCTCGGTTGGCTGCCCCTGTTCCCGGGTTGAACCGATCGGGAGGCCGGGGATTCCCCGGCTGCTCGGGCATCGACGGACCCACGCGCGGGCACTGCTTGCAGCGGCGGTCGGGTTGCGGTCGAGTGCGACGATGAACGACCTGTTGCCCGCCGTGGTGCTCGAGCCGCCCGGGCCCGCCCGCGCCAGCGTGCTGTGGCTGCACGGCCTCGGCGCCGACGGCCACGACTTCGCGCCGATCGTGCCCGAGCTCGGCTTGCCCGCAGCGCTCGGCGTGCGCTTCGTGCTGCCGCACGCCCCGTCGATCCCGGTGACGATCAACTGCGGCGTCACGATGCCGGCCTGGTACGACATCGCCGAGGTCGACCTGACGCGGCGCCACGACGAGGCCGGCATGCGTCGCTCGATGGCCTCGATCCGGGCGTGGATCGCGCACGAACGGCAGTGTGGCATCCCGAGCGAACGCATCGTGCTGGCCGGGTTCTCGCAGGGCGGTGCGGTCGCGCTCTACACCGGCCTGCGGCACCACGAACGGCTCGGCGGCCTGGTGCTGCTGTCGACCTACCTGGTCGGCGAGGGCTCGCTCGACGCCGAGCGCACCACGGCGAACCAGGCGGTGCCGATCCTGCAGGGGCACGGCAGCCACGACGGGGTGGTGGTGCCGACGCGCGGCAAGGCGGCGAAGGACGCGCTGGAGCGGCGCGGCTACCGGGTCGCGTACCACGAGTACCCGATGCAGCACGAAGTGTGTTGGGAGGAGATCGTCGTGGTCGGCGACTTCCTGCGCAGCGTGCTCGCCTGACGCGGTGAGCATCTGCCCCGCCGTGCTCGACGAATGCCCGCGCGTGGCCGAAGCTGCCGTGATGTTCCCGATCCGCGATCTCGCCGCCTTGCAGCGGCGGCTCGAACCGCTGCGTCAGCGCCTCGTCGCGCACCCGTTCTACGGCTCGCTCGGCACCCTCGAGTGCGTGCGGCGGTTCCAGACCCACCACGTGTTCGCGGTCTGGGACTTCATGTCGCTGCTGAAGGCGCTGCAGCGCGGGCTCACCTGCGTCGACGAAGTCTGGCGCCCGCGTGGCTCGGCGATGGCGCGCCGGCTGGTCAACGAGATCGTGGTCGGCGAGGAGAGCGACGTCGACGGGGCGGGCTACGCCAGCCACTTCGAACTCTACCGGCGGGCGATGCGCGAGAGCGGCGCCGACGCGGCACCGATCGACCGCGTGCTGGCGCGGCTCGACGCGGGCGAGGACGTGTTCGCCGCCCTGGCGAGCGCACCGCCGCCCGCGCGGCGGTTCTGTGAGGTCACCTTCACGCTGGTGCGCAGCGGTTCCCTGCCGGCGATCGCCGCGGCGTTCCTGTTCGGCCGCGAAGACGTGATCCCCGACATGTTCCGCCACCTGATCGCGGACCTGCACGCGCGCCATCCCGGCGGCCTGCCGACGCTGGTCGACTACCTGCAGCGGCACGTCGAACTCGACGGCGAACGACACGGGCCGATGGCCGCGCAGTTGCTGGCGGAGCTCTGCGGCGACGACCCCGCGGCGTGGCAGCAGGCGGCCGACGGGGCGGTGCGGGCGATCGAAGCGCGGCTCCGCCTCTGGGACGAACTGCACGCGCTGGTCGCCAGTCCCTCGGCCGATCGGGTGCTGGTCACCGGCGAGGCGTGAGGGAGACGCGCACGCGGCTCGGCTTGCCGTCGGGGCGCAGCGGCGGGGCATGGCCGAGTTCGTGTTCGTGGCCTACCGGCATCGCCCCGTCCCAGGGCAGCGTGGTGGTGCGGTAGTCGGTGAGCTGCACGTCGAGCGGGCGTTCCTCGGCGAAGCGGCGCTGGCGCGGGGCCCCGTGCGTGGCGAACGACCAGGCGCCCGCGACGTGCCAGCCGTCGCCGACCTGGTCGCCGCTCGCCTCGAGCCAGAGCCCACTGCGCGCGACCGACACCATCGGGGCTGCGATCGACGAGCGCGAGGCGATCTCGACCTGGTAGTCGCGGATCAGCGGCCGTTCGGTGCCGAGGAACGCCGCCGCGGTGCGGCCGGCGAGCGTCGGTTGCACCAGTTCGACCGCGCTGGCCGGGTCGGCGTCGTCGACGACCGCGCTGTGCCACTCGACCGTGCGCACCTCGGCGGCGAGTTGGGCGAGCAGGCGGTTGCACCCGAGGGTCACCGGCTCGTCACCGCGCGCGAGCAGCACGCCGTCGAACAGCTCCACGTCGCCGAGCTGTGCTGGCAACAGGCCGAGCAGCGCCGACTCGGTGAAGCCACCGTCGCGTTCCATGCGGCGGAAGGGCGGTCCATCGTCGTCGTTCCCGATCGGCCAGGCGAGCCGGTGCGGCAGCGGGGGCGACGCCGCGGCGAGGAATGCCGACACCGGTCGCAGCAGGAAGTCGGGAGCCGGGTCGCTCGCCGGTGGGGCGAGGTAGCGTGCGGTCACGACCAGCAGGCAGCCGTCCGGGCCGAACGCGCCGCCGCGACCGGCCACGGCCAGCGCTCCGCCGCTCAGGATGGCGCCGGAGAAGCTTGCGTAGGTGGTGCGATGCTCGGGCTGGTCGAGCGTGATGCCGTCGACCTCGGTGCTCTGCTGGTGCAGCGCGTCCGGCCGGCTCGCGAGCCAACTGCCGACCAGCTGCAGATCGTCGCCGGTCAGCGTGTGCACCGACAGATTCGCAGCGAGGCCGGCGAACACCTGCAGCACGTGCGGATCGGCGATGTGGGCGCGCTCCGCCACTTCGACCGAGTAGTCGGCCAGGGTGCCGCGGGCCTCGAGGTCGGCGAGCCGCAGCGTGCCGCCGCTGCGGGTCACGCCGCGCGCACTCCAGAGCACCGAGGCGTCCTGCAGGCGCTTGCCGGTGGTCGCCGGATCCCACACCGTCGTCGGCAGGGCACCGGCCGGCAGCGCCAGGTGCAGCGCCCGCACCTCGATCGGCCGGCCGAGCACCTTGCCCATCGCGTCGAACTCGGCGACCGCGGCCTGCACCTTGTCGCGCTTGCCCTGGAACGCGATCCGCTGGTCGAACGGGCCCGGGGAGTCGCCACCGGCGGTCAGCTCGACGCGCAGGCTGCCGTCGTTGATCGCGGCCTGATGGCGCGCGCGCAGGACGCCGATCACCCAGTCCGGCAGGTTGCGTTCGCCGCGCGCGTCGAGCGCCAGGTCGAGTTCGGGCATCGCTTCGAACGCCGAGGCGCGCGGCGCGTCGACCTGCAGATCCGGGCGCATCAGCGGCGCCAGCGAGCGCATGACCAGCACGAGGTCTTCCCGCTGCTGGGCCAAGGACGTCGTGGCCGTGCCGACGAGCACGGCCGCGACCCGGAGGGCAGTTCCGAGCATGGACGCAGCGTAGCAGGGACCGGGCGATGGCAGCGGCGACTTGCGGGCCGGTGCCCCGGGGCGGGACGAACCCGGACCTCGGCCGGAAGACGTGGCCGGGTGGTGCCGATCGTTCGTAAGGTGGATCGATGGCAGCGTCCCGTCTTCCCTGGCTCGTCTGCGTCCTGGTGCTGCTCGGCGCCGCCTGTGGCGGCGGTGGCGGCGGGACCAGTGGGGCCGGCACGTTCGGCTACGACCGTCGTGTCGAGCTGCCGTTGCTGCCGCTGCCGTTCGGCCTCCCGGAGCCGGCCCCGGTGCAGTGGCTCGACGCGTTCCCTGGCCTGACGTTCTTCCAGCCGCTCGCGATCGTGGCGGTGCCGGGCAGCGACGACCTGGTGGTCGCCGAGCAGGGCGGGCGCCTGCTGCGGTTCGCGAACAACCCGTCGACGACCGTCGCCAACGTGATCCTGGATCTCGGCGACCGGCTGCAGGCGGGCGGCGAGGAGGGTCTGCTCGGCCTGGCGCTGGCTCCCGCGTTCGCGGTCACCGGCGAGGTGTTCGTCTACTACTCGGCGAGCGGTCCGCGGCGTTCGGTGATCGCGCGCTTCCTGCCCGAGGCCACGCCGAGCGTGCCCGGCGAGCTCGATCCGGCCAGCGAACTGGTACTGCTCGAGATCCCGCAACCGTTCGCCAACCACAACGCCGGCTGCCTGCAGTTCGGTCCGGACGACATGCTGTACGTGGCGTCGGGCGACGGCGGCAGCGGCAACGATCCGTTCGACAACGCGCAGGACCTCACCAACCTGCTCGGCAAGATCCTGCGGCTCGCCCCCGACGGCTCGGTGCCGCCCGACAATCCGTACGCGCAGACCGGCGGTGGCGTGCGCGGCGAGATCTGGGCGCACGGGCTGCGCAACCCGTTCCGGATGTCGTTCGACCAGCAGGGGCGTTTGTGGGTCGGCGACGTCGGCCAGATCGATCGGGAGGAGATCGACCTGGTGACCCGCGGAGCCAATCTCGGTTGGCCGCTCTACGAGGGCAACCGCAGCAACAAGAACCCGCTGGCGGTGCCGGCCAACGCGTTCACCGGGCCGGTGCTCGACTACGGCCGCGGCGACGGTGTCGCGGTGATCGGCGGTTACGTCTACCGCGGCACGGCGGTGCCCGATCTGGTCGGCGCCTACGTCTACGCCGACTACGGCAGCGGCAACGTCTGGGGCCTCGTCTACGACGGCGTGCAGGTGCTGCAGAACACGCTGCTCGCGAACGTGCCGTCGCCGGCGTCGTTCGGCGAGGATCGGAACGGCGAGCTGCTGCTGTGCTGCTACGACGGCAAGGTGCGGCGCCTCGCCCCGGGCATCGGCGGCCCCACGCCGGAGATGCCGACGTCGCTCGCCGACACCGGTCTGTTCGGCTCGCTCGCGACGCTCACACCGGTGCCGGGGGTGATCGAGTACGGCGTCAACAGCGAGCTGTGGTCGGACGGGGCCGAGAAGCGCCGCTGGCTGGCGTTGCCGGGGCCGGCGCGCATCCAGCCGCTCGACGACGGGCGGCTCGTGCTGCCGGTCGGCACGGCGCTGGTGAAGCACTTCGAGTTCGAAGTGGCGCCCGGCGTTGTGCAGCGGCTCGAGACGCGCATCCTGATGCACGCGATCGACGGCTGGCGCGGCTACAGCTATCGCTGGAACGACGCCGGCAGTGCGGCGACGCTGGTCGACGTCGACGGCGACGAGCGCACGTTCGCCGTGGCGATGCCCGGTGACACGGGGCCGCACGTCTGGCGGTTTCCGGCCCGCGGCGAGTGCCTGCAGTGCCACACCGAAGCGGCCGGGCGCGTGCTCGGCGTCACGGTGCCGCAGCTGGCGCGGCGCTTCGCCTATCCGCTGCGCGATGCGGACCAGCTCGGCACCTGGCGGTTCCTCGATCTGTTCACCGAGGCCGTCGCCGATCCGCCCGCCGATCGGGTGCTCGTGGCGCTCGACGACCCCGGTGCGTCGGTGGATGCGCGCGTGCGCAGCTACCTCGACACGAACTGCTCGTTCTGCCATCGCGCGGGCGGTGTGTCCTCGGTTGTGCTCGACCTCGTGCGCACGGCGACGGTCGACGAGCTGGCTCTGTTCGGCGTGGCGGCCCAAGCACCGCTGCCTCTGGGCAGTGGCGTGCGCGCGATCGCCGGCGACCACGCCGCCAGCGAGCTGTGGCAGCGTGTGGCCCGCCGCGACGCGTTCGCGATGCCGCCGCTCGGCAGCCAGTTGGTCGACCCGGCGTTCCTGGACCTGCTGGCCGGGTGGATCGACGAGGGCCCGCCGCCGCGGTAGGGTTCGGCGCCATGGGTCTGGACGACGCGCCGACGGAGCAGCTGGTGGGCCTGGCCCGGCAGCACGACCGTTCTGCCGTCGAACAGCTGCTGGTGCGCCAGCTGCCGGGGCTCGAGGCGTTCGTGCGATTGCGCATGGGGCCGGGGCTGCGCGCGGTGTCCAGCGCGCCGGATCTCGTGCAGTCGGTCTGCCGCGAGGTGCTCGAGGACCTCGGCGGGTTCGAGTTCCGCGGCGAGGCGCCGTTCAAGCACTGGCTCTACGTGCGGGCCGAGAACAAGCTGCGCGAGAAGCACCGCTACCACGCCGCCGAGAAGCGCGACGTGGGCAAGCAGCGCGAGCTGCCCGAGGCGACCACCGCGTTCGCCGCCTACCAGACGCTGTGCACGCCGAGCCGCGACGCCGAGGTGCGCGAGACGATGGCGCGCGTCGAGGCGGCGTTCGACCTGCTGCCCGAGGACTACCGCGAGGCGATCACGCTGCACAAGCTGTGCGGGCTGAGCCACGCCGAGATCGCCGAGCGCATGCAGCGCAGCGAGGGGGCGGTGCGCAACCTCGTCTATCGCGGCATCTCGCGGCTGGCGTTGCTGGTCGACGGCGGCGACACCAAGGGCTGACGAACGGTCAGCCGCGTCGTGGTGACTGGACCCGTGCGGCGACCCGGGTGCGCAGGGCTTCGAACTCCGGTCGGCCCTGCAGTGGGGCGTAGAGCGCTTCGTCGAGCGGGTTGTTCGGGCCCCAGCCGATCGCTTCGGCGTCGACCAGCAGCTGCAGCGCGCGGGCGCGGCAACCTTCGGCGTCGAGGGCGGTGCCGGTCGCCGGCGGCGAGGCCTCGCGCAGCGTCGCGAGGCGCAGGAAGTGGCGCGCCGCCGAACGCAGGGCCGACGGGTCGGTGCGCATGGCAGCGAGCTCCTCGGCGTTGGCCTGCAGGTCGTCGGCGCGGCCGAGTCGCGCCAGCTGCGTGCCGCGCAGCGTCAGGTGGTTGCGCAGGTAGTCGTGGCCCTGCACGAACGTCGGCATCGCCGCGACCACCCGCCGCTGTTCGGTGATCGCGCGGTCCAGCCGCTCCAGCGCCAGTTCGTCCTGCGCCTGCGCCACGTTCATCTGCGCCAGCGTGTGCAGCATCGCCCCGAGCTCGCTGCGCAGCAGCACGTCGTGCGGCTGCTCGGCGACGCCCGCTTCGCGCAGGGCGAGCGCCTCCTTGAGCGTCTCGAAGGTCGAACGATCGCGCTGGTCGAGCTTGACGAGGCCGAGCGTCTGCAGCACCGAGGCCGTGACCTGCGACGCCGGCGGCCAGATCGGCGCGTCGGCGGGCAGGGCGCGCGCGATCGCCAGCGCCTCCTCGAGCATGCTGCGTGCCGTCTCGAGCTGTTCGTCCCGCCGATGCCGGTTGCCGAGCACCTGCAGCAGGGAGGCGAGCTGCACCGCGTCGGACGGGTTGTCCTTCTCGGCGCACAGTTGCCGCGCCATCCGGACCGCGTCGTTGCCGAGCGAGTACGGCAGTTCCGGTGCGGTCGTGAAGTCGCCGTGCAAGAGCCGCTGCAAGGCGAGCTCGACGCGGGCGCGCATCGTGTCGACACGCAGCGCCTCGTCGCGCGCGGCCCCGTCGAGGTCGACCGCCGCAGCGGCGTACTCGCGGTCGGCCCGGGCGCGGTCGCCGTGCTTCGCGGCGAGGTCGCCGAGATGCGTGTGCGCCAGCGAGCGCTTCAGCAGACGACCGCTCGGCACCGTCGGATCGTCGCCGCCGAGGCGCGCCACGGCTTCGGCGAACAGTTCCTGCGCCTGTGCCGGCTGGCCGTGGCGCACCCCGTGCAGGGCCAGTGCCATCAGCGTGTCGGCGGCGTTGCCGACGAGGCGCGGGTTGTCGGCGTGCTTGCGAAGCAGCGCCCGGTGCAGGGCCACGGCTTCGGTGAGCGCCTTGCCGGCGATCGCGTCGCCGCCGGGCTGGTGGCGCAGTCGGTCGCTGCCGACCTCGACGAGGATCGTCTGGATCGCCTGCAGCGTGGCGCCGAGACTCTGGTCCATCTCGCGCAGCAGCTGTCGTTCCCGCAACACCAGCGCCAGCGGCAGCAGCAGGCCGAGCAACAGCATGGCCGCGAGACCGGTGGCGAGCCCGCGGTGACGCTGGCACCAGCGCCACGTGCGCAGCGGGAGCCCGAGCCGGCGGGCGCGGATCGGCCGGCGCTGCAGCACCGCCAGCAGGTCGTCGGCGAACGCCTCGACGTCCGGGTAGCGCCGTTCGCGATCGCGGTCCATCGCCTTGTGCACGACGACGACGAGCTCGTGCGGCACCTCGCGATTGCGCGCCAGCAGCGACGGCAGCTCGCCATCGCGGATGCGCTGCAGGTCCTTCTCGCCGCGGAACGGCGGCACCAGGGCGAGCATCTGCCACAACGTGGCGCCGAGCGAGTAGACGTCGGTGCGCTCGTCGACCGCGTCGCCGCGCAGTTGTTCGGGCGACATGAAGGCCGGCGAGCCCGGCGTGTTGCCGGTGCGGGTGAACTCGCCCCGACCGCCGAGCAAGGCCACGCCGAAGTCGAGCAGCACGCTGCGGCCGTCGCGCGTCAGCATCACGTTCGACGGCTTGATGTCGCGGTGCACGATGCCGCGCAGGTGCGCGTGGCGCACGCCGAGCGCCACCGCGTGCACGACCCGCACGCAGACCTGCCACCAGGCGCCGTGCAGCGGATCGGTGCCGGAGCCGTCGCTGCCGAGGGCGGTCCGCAGGTCCTCGGCGCGCAGCGTCGCGGGATCGCGGCCAGCGAGTGCGGTGCACAGCTCCTGCACGGTCAGGCCTTGCATCAGCTCCATCGCGTAGAACGGCACGCCGTCCTGTTCGCCGGACGCGAGCACCGGCACGATCGCCGGGTGCTGCAGGCGTGCCACCGCTTCGATCTCGCGACGGAAGCGCTCGCGCGCGCCTTCGAAGTAGAGCAGCTCCGGCCGCACCAGCTTCAGCGCCACCGAGCGCCCGAGCGACTCCTGCGCGGCTTCGTAGACGACGCCCATGCCGCCGCTGCCGAGCCGGCGCACCAGCCGGAACTCGCCGAGCCGTTCGGGGAAGTCGCGCGCGCTCCGCACCTCGCCGAGCAGGCCCATCTGGCGGCAGCGCAGCAGGCCGCGCTCGAGCGCCGAGCGATCCCCGGCGTGGGCTTCGACGAACGCGGCCAGCGCCGCTTCGCCGCCCTGGTCGTGGGCGGCGAGCGCTTCCGCCAGCAGCGTCTCGATGCGGTCGTGGTCGCTCGGGGCCATGGCTGCTGAGGATCGACGAACCGGCGGGCGGTGCAACGGGCTTCGTGCGGGAGTGCCGGGTTCAGCGCGCGAACGAGCTGTTCCGGGCGGCTGCGACGGTCGGGTCCTCGCTCGGCTGGCCGGGGTTGCGCAGGTAGGCGAGCACGTCGCGCGCGTCTTCGGGCGAGAAGCGGTAGGGCGGCATCGGCGGCCGCGGCAGGCGACCGCCCGGCAGCACGCCGGTGGTCAGGAACGTCAGCGCCGCCGCGTCGTCGGCCAGGGTCGGCAGGCCGTGGATCGGCGGGGCCGCCTCGGTGAACGGCATCGGCACGGTCGGCTTGAAGGGGATCGGCGCGCCGGCCAGCCAGCGATCGAGCAGGTGTTCGCCGCGTTCGTTGCGCGGCGTGTGGCAGTCGGCGCACAGGCCGACGCGCTCGACGAGGTAGCGGCCCCGTTCGCGGTCGGGAGCGCGTTCGGCGGCCTGGCCGGAGCTGCAGGCGCTGGCGATGGTGATGGCGGTCACCGGCAGGGCCAGCAACAGCAGGAAGGTGAGGACGGAGCGAGGAGTCGGGTGGTTCATGGTCGTGTTCACCACCAAGCCCAGGATCGGGAGCCCCGGCGCGTCACACCGCGCGCGCGAGATTCCCTGGCCGCCGCCGCCTGGCGTGGTCGACGCGCCGGTGCCGTGGCAGGATGACGGCCCATGCGACCGGTCGACAATCCGCCGAACCCATGGCTCGGCCAGCACGTCGAGCGGCTCGGCGACCCGCCGCCGGCACGGCTCGAGGTGCACGAGGAGGAGGCGAAGTCGATCCTGACCCGGAACGACAGCCCGGACCTGCCCTTCCGCTGGACGCTGAATCCGTATCGCGGCTGCTTCCACGGCTGTGCCTACTGCTACGCGCGTCCGACCCACCAGTATCTCGGCTTCGGGGCCGGGACCGACTTCGAGCGGCGGCTGGTGGTCAAGACCAACGCACCGGAGCTGCTGCGGCGGGAACTGCAGAAGGCGAGCTGGGCCGGCGAGCGCATCGCCTTCTCGGGGGTCACCGACTGCTACCAGCCGCTCGAGGCGAGCTACGAACTGACGCGCCGCTGCCTCGCGGTGTGCGCCGAGTTCCGCCAGCCGGTCGGCATCGTCACCAAGGGGGCCCTGGTCGAACGCGACGTCGACCTGCTGGCCGAGCTGGCCCGGCACGGCGCTGCGACCGTGTTCGTCAGCGTACCGTTCGCCGACGAGGCCGATGCACGTGCGATCGAGCCGTTCGCGGGGTCGCCGGCGCGACGGTTGCGCGCGCTGGCGACGCTGGCCGCGGCTGGTGTGCCGACCGGTGTCAGCGTCTCGCCGCTGATCCCGGGTCTGAACGACCACCAGGTGCCGGCGATCCTGCAGGCCGCCGCCGCGGCTGGGGCGCGCCACGCGTTCCACGTGCTGCTGCGGCTCCCGGCGGAGGTCGCGGACGTGTTCGAGGCGCGCCTGCGGGCGGCGTTCCCGCGGCGCGCCGACAAGGTGCTGTCGTTGCTGCAGGCGATGCGCGGTGGCCGCACGAACGACCCGCGGTTCGGCGCGCGCATGGTCGGCGACGGGCCGCGCTGGCAGGTCATGGTCGACCTGTTCGCCAGCGCCGCACGGCGCGCCGGGTTGTCGCCGCCGCCGCGGGACGCAGCACCGACGCCGTTCCGGCGACCGCATCGCCAAGGTTCGCTGTTCGGCGACGACGCGCTCGCCTAGGCTCGCGTGCCGATGAGGATCCGCCTGCTGACCGTGTCGCACAAACAGCCCGCCTGGGTGCTGGACGGTTGTGCCGACTACGAGAAGCGGTTGCCGCGGGAGTGGCGGTTCGAGGTCGTCGAGCTCAAGCCCGTGGCCCGTACCCAGGGCATGCCGCCGGAGAAGGTGCAGGCCGCCGAGGCCGAGCGCCTGCGCGCGGCGCTCCCGAAGGGCGGCCTGTGCGTGGCGCTCGACGAACGCGGCGAAGCGTGGTCGACGCGCACCTTCGCCGACAAGTTCGGCCGCTGGCAGAAGGACGGCCGCGACGTCGCGTTCGTGGTCGGTGGCGCCGACGGGCTCGATCCGGAGTTCCGTGCTGCCGCGGGGGTACGCCTGTCGCTGTCGCCGATGACGATGCCGCACGGGCTCGTGCGCGTCGTGCTGGTCGAACAGCTCTACCGGGTCGCGACGCTGCTGCAGGGACATCCGTACCACAAGTGAACGACGTCCCGGAGCAACTCTGGACGTGGACGGCCCACGTGGTCGCGATGTACTTCGCCACCGGGCGTTCGCCGCGCGAGGCGATGGCTGCGTCGGTGGTGCTGCGGGTCGCCACTTCGTCGGAGCGCGCGGCGGTGGCCGCCCATGCGGCGGCGACGGTGACGGCGCTGCGGCGGCTCGAGGCCGCGCTCGCTGGCCCTGGGTTCGACGGTCGGTCGCCGCCCGACCGGGCGCTGGCACTGGTGCTCGGCAGCGCCGTCGAGCGCGACCTGCTGCTCGCCGACGGTGCGGCGCGGCGGTTCGTCGCGCGGTGCGGCGAGCCGTCGCCCGAGTTCGCGCGGTTGCTGGCGCGACCGACGGTCCCGGCCGACGAGCCGGCGCCTGCGTTCGCGGTCCGCCACAGCCTGCCCGACTGGTTCGTGCCGCTGGTGCGAGCCGACTTCGGCGCCGAGGCCGAGGCCGTGTGCCGGGCGCTCGCCGGTCCGGCTCCGCGCACGGTGCGAGCGAACCTGCTGCGGGTCGCGTCGCGGGCCGAGCTGGCGGCGGAGCTCGCCGCCGAAGGGGTGCCGACCCGACCGGGGCCGTTCGCGCCGACCGCCCTGCACGTCGACGGCGACGCGGACCTGTTCGGGACCGCCGCCTACGCACGCGGCGCGTTCGAGCAGCAGGACGAAGCGAGCCAGCTGTGCGCCCTGGTGGTGGCGCCACCGCCCGCCGGCAAGGTGGTCGACCTGTGTGCGGGCAGCGGTGGCAAGACCCTGGCGCTCGCGGCGGCGTTGCAGAACCGCGGCCAGGTGCTGGCGAGCGACGTGCACCGTGGCCGGCTCGACGCACTGCGGCAGCGGCTGCGCCACGCGGGGGCCCAGAACGTGCAGTGCGCGTGGTCGCGCGAGGACGAGCCGGCCGCTGCCGTGCGGGAGTTCGCGCCGCACGCGGATCGCATCCTGGTCGACGCACCGTGCAGCGGCACCGGCTCGTGGCGACGCCGGCCGGAGGCGCGCTGGGGGCTCGATCGCCGTTCGTTCGACGCGCTGCGCACGACCCAGGCGAAGCTGCTCGACCTGGCCGCCGCGGCGCTGCGTCCGGGTGCGAGGCTCGTCTACGCCACGTGTTCCCTGCTGGCCGACGAGAACGAGCGCCAGGTCGAGGCCTTGTGCACGCGGCATCCCGCGCTCGAAGTCGTGCGGCTCGCCGAGATCCTCGGCAGTGCCACGGCGCTGCCGATCACCGATGCCACCGGCACGTTCCTGTCGCTCCGGCCCGACCGCCACGGCTGCGACGGCTTCTTCGCCGCGGTCCTGCGGCGTCCGCGCCGCTGAGGGCTACAGTGCGGCACCTGGGCCCGGCCGATGACCGGCCCGGATGGGGAACACGCCAGCAGCATCGATCCGACCCGTGCCGGCCGAGGCTCGCGGCTCGACGTCGTTCTTCTGCCGGTTCCTGTGCGCCACGCTGCTGTGGGGCACCGCGGCGCTCGTCGTCGCGATCGTCGCCGTGCAGTGGCTCGAGGCCTCGCCGTACTGGCTGCTGCCGTGCGTGCTCGGCTTCGGTGTCGCGGTCGGCATCGCCGCACGGCGCTTCCGCAGCCATGTCTACGCGCAGTTCGCCGGGCTCGAGCTGGCGCGCCAGTCCGCCGTCGCCGAGGCGGTCGCGAAGGCGCAGTTCCTCGCCAACATGAGCCACGAGATCCGCACGCCGATGAACGGCATCCTCGGCATGGCCGAGCTGCTGGTGCGGACCCGTCTCGACCCCGAGCAGGAACAGATGGCGACCACCATCCAGGCGTCGGCCGACGCCCTGCTGGCGGTGCTGAACGACATCCTCGACTTCTCCAAGATCGAGGCCGGCAAGCTCGAGCTCGAGAGCGCCGACTTCGACGTGTGGCAACTGCTCGACGACTGCGCCGGCCTGTTGCACCTGCCCGCCGACCAGAAGGGCGTCGAGCTGATGACCTACGTCGATCCGCGGGTGTGGCGTTGCCACCGCGGCGACTCGGCGCGGCTGCGGCAGATCGTGCTGAACTTCCTCAGCAACGCGGTCAAGTTCACGCTCGAAGGCGAGGTCGTGGTCGGCGTCGACCTGGTCGACGAGGACGAGGCGAACCAGCGGGTGCGGTTCTGGGTGCGCGACACCGGCGTCGGCATCGGCAAGGAGGCGATCGCGAAGCTGTTCGCGCCGTTCTCGCAGGCCGACGCGTCGACCACGCGGCGCTTCGGCGGCACCGGTCTCGGGCTCGTCATCTGCCGTCGCCTCGTCGACATGATGGGGGGCGAGGTCACCGTCGAGAGCCAGCTGGGCAAGGGCTCGACGTTCTCCTTCACCGTGCGTCTGCCGAAGGGCGATCCGGCGCACGCGCGTTCGCGCAGCGAGGAGGTCGACCTCTCGAAGCACTCGGTACTGATCGTCGACGACAACGAGACCAACCGGCAGCTGATGGTGATGCAGCTGGCGCCGACCCGGATCGGCATCGACGTCGCTGCGAACGCGATCAGCGCGATCGAAGCGCTGCGACACGCGGCGCGGCACGGGCGGGCGTTCTCGATGGCCATCCTCGACATGGCGATGCCGGGCATCGACGGCATGCAGCTGGCGCTGGCGATCCGGCACGATCCGGCGATCCCCGCCATGCCGGTGGCGCTGGCGAGTTCGCTCGGTACGCGGCCCGGCTTGCCGGAGATGGCCGAAGCCGAGGTGTTCCGCTGGCTCAGCAAGCCGCTCGCGTCGGCGCGCCTGCTGCAGGTCGTGCGGGACATGGCGGCGTTGACGGCGGGGCGGGCCGGGCCGGCGCGTCCCGCCGTCGAGGCCGCGGCCGAGCCGCTGCCGGTCGAGGCCGGGGAGCCGGTCCAGGTGCTGGTCGCCGAGGACAACGAGATCAACCGCCGCGTGCTGGCGGGCATGCTGCGGCGGCTCGCCTGCCAGGTGACGTTCGCGGTCGACGGCCGCGAAGCGGTGCAGATGGCGCGCAGCAGGTCGTTCGCGCTGGTACTGATGGACTGCCAGATGCCCGAGCTCGACGGCTTCGAGGCGACGCGACGCATCCGGGCCCACGGGGGTGCTTGCGCCGAGGTGCCGATCGTCGCGTTGACCGCGAACGTGCTGCCCAGCGATCGCGAGGCCTGCCTCGCCGCCGGCATGAACGACTTCCTCGGCAAGCCGGTCAAGCTCGACGTGCTGCGCGCGACGCTGCAGCGCTGGCTGCGCAGTGCCACTGCGGCGCGCGGGTGAGCGAGCTGGCTCAGAGGTCGTAGAAGCGCAGGTCGACGTCGAGAGCCTGCTTGGTGGCCGCGTAGATCTGGTAGGCGTGGCCAGCGCCGTGCTCGAGCACGTGCAGCACCGCCGACAGACCGGTCTCCTGGTAGCCCTGCACGAGGCGTGGCCGCAGCAGCTCGGCGACCGGCAGTGCTTCGACCACGGCGACCGCGCGCGTGTAGGTGCGCTCCAGGAGATCGAGCAGTTCCGCCGCCGACCGACCGCCCTCGGCGGTGAACTCGGCGGCGCGTTCCCGGCGATCTTCGACCGCTCCGAACGTGGCGAGGATCCACTGGGTGGTGTTGCCGGCGAGGTGCAGCAGCAGGTTGCCGGTCGAATTGCCGTGCCGGTGCGGACGCTGCCAGATCCGCGCGTCGCCGAGCAGTTCGGCACATCGGCGCAGCCGCGGCAGCTGTTCGTCGAGCAGGCGGCGGCGGAACTCGGCGGCGACGATGCGGGCGAGGCGTTCGGCGTCGCTCGCGATCACGCGACCACGTCCTCGTCGGAGTGCTTGGTCGGGGCCGTGCCGAGATCGCGTTCGCGTCGCTCGGCGAGCTCGGCCTCGAGCAGCGCCAGCCGCTGGCCGAGGGTCTTGTGGCGCTGGGTCAGTCGGCTCAACCGCACCGAGAACTGCAGGGCGAGAGTCATCAGGAACAGCAGCGCGCCGAAGAACAGCGTCGAGACCGGGCTCGAGGCGCCGATCCACCGGCTGACCACCAGCAACAGGTCCTGCTGCAGGGCGAGCGTCGCGACCACCGCGGCGATCGCCACCCAGACCCACGAGTACTCCTCGCGCAGCTTGCGGCGGCGGACCAGTTCGAACACCAGCACGATCGCGCCGGCGGCGAGCAGCAGCGCCACGGTGCGCTGCCGGTCGTGCATCGGGGCGAGTTCGCTCGCCAGCGCCCAGCCGTCGACGCCGATCATCGGCACCTCGCGACGGTGTCGAGGGTGCGTGTGGGCGATGGGCGGCGCACCGGCAGCAGCAGCAGGGTCAGGAACATCTTGTAGCCATAGTAGGCGATGCGGGCCCCGCGGTGCATCGACAGGCCGCCGCGCCGTTCGTGCATGCGCACCGGCACCTCGACGAGCCGCAGGCCGGCGCGATGGTGTTCGACCAGCACGTCGGTGTCGGGGTAGTCCTCGGGGAAGCCGTCGCGAACCACCGAGTCGAGCGCTCGCGCCGAAAGCCCCTGGAAGCCGCTGGTCGGGTCGGTGATCGGTTGACCGATCCAGCGCGAGGCGATGCCGGCGAACAAGCGCGTGCCGAGGCGACGCGCGAGGCTGCTGCGCGGCGGCAGGCCGTCGAGGTAGCGCGAACCGAGCACGACGTCGGCGCCGTCCCGCAGTCCGGCGAGCAGGCGTGGCAACATGGCCGCCTCGTGTTGGCCATCGGCGTCCATCTGCAGCACGGCTCGGTAGCCGTGGCGGCGCGCGTAGCAGTAGCCGCTGTGCAGCGCCGAGCCGTAGCCGAGGTTGTAGGGATGCGAGACCACGCGGGCTCCGGCTGCGCGTGCCTCGTCTGCCGTGGTGTCGGGGCTGCCGTCGTCGACCACCAGCACGTCGATCGGCAAGGCGAGGGCGAGCACTTCGCGCACGACCTCGCCGACTCGGCCGGCTTCGCGGTACGCAGGGATGATGAGCAGCGTCTCGTGCGGCACGTTGGCGGCCCCGTTCGGGGGCGGGAGGGTACAGGGAGGAACCGTTCGCTGTCGAGCGTGGCGATGGCGTTCGTTGGGCGGGCGAACGGTCTCGGCCGGTTTGCGCTTGCGGCGCCCCCTCGCCGGCGGCCAGACTTCCCCGGTCCGATGGCGACGGGCGGCCGCAAACGCACAACGGTACACGCGGCTCTTCGCGACGAGAGGAATCCATGACGAGCAAGGTCTGTCGTTCTCTGGTGCAGGTGGGCAGTCTCGCTGCCGCCTGTTTCTTGACGGCGTGTGCCGGCCCCGAGCGGGCACCGCACCAACCGATCCAAGGCATCGACACCCCCGACGTGAAGGTCGACAACCCGCACGACAGGGTCGGCGGCACGACGGGCGGTACCGCGGTCGCGACGCCGGTGGCTCCGACTCCTCCGCCGGTCGCGGTCGCCTCGCCGAGCGAGTCGGCGACGAGCGGTCCCGCGGGTGGCGAGTCCCCGAAGCCGGCGGCGATGGGGTTCCTGGACGCATTCGTGCAGAAGGTCGCAGCGGCCCATCGCACGGCCCCCGGCGTGATCGCGGTGTTCCCAGCACTTGCCCGCAGTGGCGAGGGCAACCAGCGCAACTACGCGGTCAATGGGCTCGGCGAGTGGTTGATGGAGGAGACGGCTGCCGGCCTCGAGCGCGAAGGCGTGCGAGGCATTCTGGCCGGCGGCAGCCTGATCGGTGAGATCAAGGCCAGCAACCGTGGTCTGGACGCCTTGCGCGGCCTCGACGACGTCACCGGGCTCGCCGACCGCATCGGGGCCGGCTACGTGGTGATGGGGACGGCCCAGCAGCGCACCTACGACCTGCGCACGCGCGACGAGGCGATCGAGGTCGTCTGGGAGTGCCGCCGCCTGCCCGATCGTGCCGTGGTGGCGACGCTGCGCGAAGAGGCGACGCAGGGGCCGCTGGTGCAACAGCTGGCGCGACGGCTGCGCGGCGAGAGCACGTGGCGCATCGGAGCCGAGGCGCCGCAGTCCCAGCCGAGTCTCGACGCCGAGTTGCGCTGGGTCGCGGGCATCCTGGCGCAGCGCGTCGCCGAGAAACACGGCAAGGTGCTGGCCGGCAAGTCGGTGCGGGTGATGCCGGCGGTGTTCCGGCAGAACGCCGGAGCCGGCGCCGACCTGCAGGCGTTCGCCGACCAGTGGGAACGCTCCTTCGCGACGGCCGAGCGCAAGTTGGCTGGCAGCGAGGTCGCCAATGCCGAGGTCGCGGCCCTCGAAGCAGGGCCCGTGACGATCGGCGGCAAGCCGTTCGATTCGCACGGTGCTGCGCTCGATGCGTTCCGTGCGCAGTGGGAAACCTACAAGTCGTCGCCGGTCGGTGGCCTCGCGGTCGACGTGTCGCGGTTGCTGACGGAGCGCCTGCGCGCGGCGTCCGGCGACAGCTTCCGAGTGCTCTCGGACGACGGCGACCGCGGCCGCTTGCTGTCGATCGTGCGCAGCGAGGCCCGCGCGCACCGACTCGACGGCGCGATGGACGAACGCAGCATCGCGATGATGCGCGCCAACGGCACCGATCTCGTGCTGGAACCGGTGTTGCGCCCGGCCCTGAAGACCTACCGGTTGAGCTTCGTGCTGCGCGATCTGCGCACCGCGGAGGAGATCCCCGAATCCATCGACATCGACGAGCAGTTCCACGGCGAACTCGATCGCCTGCTCGGCAAGTGAACCGTCTCCGCTCCTTTCCATGACTGCGATGAACAAGACTCTCGGTATCGGCCTCTCCGTTCTCCTCGCCTTCTCGTTCGCTGCCTGCAGTGGTGGCCCGACCGGTCGCCTCAAGTCCGACTCCGAAGAGGACATGGTCGGCAACCGCGCCGCCGGTGCGGAGACCTACGACCGCCTCGTCGCGGGCGCGGTCGAGAAGCTGCTGAGCGGCCCGGCGGCTGCGTTCACCGGTACCGGCCAGAAGAAGATCGCCGTGTTGCCGATCCGCAACGAGGGCAACGAAGAGCTGGCCGACTGGAAGGCGCAGCTCTACCAGATCGTCGGTTCGACCATCAACCAGTCGGCGCGGTTCCGCACGATCAACAAGGACTTCCTCGACGTCGCCTTCCGCGAAGCGCAGATCTCGACCAACGACGTCTACCTGCCGCGTGGCCGCCGCGCGTTGGCTGCTGCGCTCGAGCAGCAGGGCGTCCCGGTCGAGCTGTTGTTGCTGCCGACGTTGACCACGGGCACGACCAACGCCGGCCAGGGCGAGTCGCAGAAGAACTACCTGCTCGGCCTCGTCCTGGTCGACATCGCCTCCGGCGAAGAGGTCGCGAACGTGACCTCGCCGCGGATCCGCAAGGAATACACCCGCTGATCCGGGAACGGTCGCCGATGCGCGTGCTGTCGTTGGGGTTCCTGCTGGTCGGCCTTTGCGCGTGTGCCGCCGATCCGATGGAGGCGGCGCGCGTCGCCTATTCGAGCGGCGACTACGCCGGGGCGCGGGCCGGGATCGTCGAGTTGATCGACTCCGACCCGAGCAACGCGCACCTGTGGCGCGCCGAGCGGGCGATGGTCGATCTCGCATTGCGAGAGCCGAAGGACGCGATCTCGGCGCTGCGCACGGCGCGTGACCAGTACGACGACGCCGAGGGCAGTGATGCGCTCGGCTGGCTCGGGTCGGTGCTGCTCGACGACCGGCAGATGCGCTACCAGGGCTACGACTACGAGAAGGTGCTGCTGCGGGCTCTGCTCGGCGCCGCCGACCTGATGCAGGGCGGCGAAGACGCGATCGCCTACGGGCTGCAGATGCTCGAAGTGCAGCAGCGGCTGGCGACGGCCTACACGGACGAGTCCGGCAACCAGCCGAAGCTGCGCTACAAGCAGATGGCGTTCGGCAGCTACCTGCGCGGCATCGTGCAGGAAGGGGCCCCGTTCACCTTCGCCGACGCCGAGGCCAGCTACCGCCGGGTCGCCGAGCTCGAGCCCGGCTTCCGTTTCGCGCAGGAGAACCTCGAGCGGATCCGGACCGGCCGCCAGGCCCAGAAGGGCAACGGCGTCGTCCACGTCGTGGCGCTGGTCGGCCGGGCGCCGTTCCGCGTCGAGCGCAACGAGGCGGTGACGCAGGCGGTGCTGGCGATCGTGCAGTGGGTGTGGGCCCGATCGCGCGATCGCGCGATCCTGCCGAACATCGCCCAGGTGCCGATCGCCGCACTCGGCTTCCACGCCGACAACCCGCACGGGGCCCAGGTCGTGGTCGGCGACGCGGCGCCGTTGGCGACGGCGACCGTCACCGACGTCGAAGCGGCCGCCCGCGAGGAGTTCGACGTGATGAAGGACGCGATCGTCGCCCGCGCGGTGCTGCGGCGCGCCTTCAAGATCGCCGTGACGGAGGGTGTGAAGGCCGGCATCGAAGCGGGTGATCGCCGCAAGAAGAACAAGCGCGACACCGAACTGGCGACCCTCGGCGTCGACGCGCTCGGCCTGTTGTGGACCGCCACCGAAGGTGCCGACCTGCGGTGCTGGAGCCTGCTGCCGGCGTCCTTCCAGGTGTTGCGCCTCGAGCTGCCCGAGGGCCGCCACGAGATCACCGTGCAGGCGTCGCGGGGCGGCAACGTCGCTGCCACCGCCGCCAGCGTGTCGGTCGAGGTGCGCCCCGGCACGAACAGCTACGTGCTGGCGCTGTTGCCGTCGATGTCGGCCGCGCCGTCGGTGATGACGTCCAGCGCTTCGCTCGTCGCCCCCTGAAACCGTGCTGCATCCCCTTCCGCGAGGAACCATGAACACCGACCCTGGCCGCCATCGTGCGACCGCTCTCCTTCGCCGCACCGCCGGCATCTGCATCGCTGCGATGGTCGCGGCCTGCTCCTCGACACCGGGGGACAACACGATCGCCCGCTTCACCACGCAGCCGGCTGGCGCCACGGTGTTCGTCGAGGCGAAGAACCTGAAGATGACGACGCCGTGCGACCTCGACTTCGAGGTCGTCGCGATGGACGACGTGCTGGTGGTCAGCAAGCCGGGTTTCCGGACCGTCCGCCTGCTGCTGTCCGACGTGCCGCAGGTCGCCGTCGCTTCGTTCGAACTGCAACTGGAGAAGCAATGAACACCGTCCTCCGCCTCGCCTTCCCCGTCCTCTTGTTGGCGCCGCTCGTCGCCCAGACCGAGACCAAGAAGCCCGTGGCGACGCCGCTGCGGTTGCTGGTCGTGCCAGCGACGGATGCCGGTCTGCGCGCCGACGTCACCCGCGAAGTCGTCGAGCGCATCACCACGGCCCTCGCCCGACAAGGGGTCGCGGTCGTCGACGCCGCCCATGCCGCCCAGCTCGCCGGCCACTCGGAGAAGGCGTTCCTGCGCTTCGTCGGCGAGGCGCCGAAGGAGTCTTCCACGGAGAGTGCTCTCGGTATCGCAGCCGACGCGGACCTCGTGGTGACGGCCGGCGTCAGCGTCGAGCAGGAAGTGCAGCAGCAGGGGCGCTACCGCGTGCGCGATCGCCTGCGCGTCCGCGTGGTCGGGTCCGAGGACTCGACGATCGGCTGGAACGAGGCCTTCGACGGCACCGGCCAGTCGCTCGACAGCTACCTGACCGCGCATCGTGTCGCGGTCGAGTCGATGTGCAGCCTGAACGACGCCGATTCCGCGATCGGCAAGCTGGTGAAGCTCGTGCAGGAGACGGCCGCGCGCGAGGCCGAGCGCGGCACGTCGTTCCGGGTCGTGCTGCACAGCGACCGCGAGGACGCGGACCTGATCGCCGCTCTGTCGCGTGGGCTCGGCGAGGCCTCGGTGGCCGACACCTTGCAACAGGTCGGTGGTGGCCGCAGCGGGGACGCCGCGACGGGCGTGCGCGAGTTCGCCGAGTTCTCGCTGCGCTTCCGTGGCAGTGGCAGTGAGTTGCAGAGTCGGATCGCGAAGTCCCTCGACGGCACGCCGGTCGCCGAAGGCATGGTCCGGCAGTTGTCGTTCCTCGGTTCGCGCCGCCGCCTCGACCTGGTGGTGCGCACGCGCAAGCTCGAGCGGTCGTTGGCGGCCGAGGTCGAGACCATGGTGCAGGGGGCCGTGCAGGACCTGGTGTCGCGCAACGAGGCGGGCCTGCAGGGCAAGAAGATCGCGGTCCTCGCGACCGACCTGCCGGGCGCCGAGAAGGCCACCTCCGACAAGGCTCCGACTCTGGCGAAGGGCATCGCCGACTGGCTGCGCGGGGCGCTGCAGACGACCGCGCAGAAGGTCGCCGAAGTGCTGCCCGACGACGCCGAACAGGCGAAGGCGATCGAAGTGATCAGCAAGGAGGCGGAACAGCACCGGGAACAGGGCTCGGTCGATCCGGCGACGATCGCGTTCCTGCAGCGCTCGGGGGCTGGCGTCGCCGTGATGTCGTCGTTGCGCGAGGTGCTGCAACGGTTCCAGCTGGTGGTCTCGATGGTCGACCTGAACACCGGGGCGACCGTTCGGCACGTCAGCGTCGTGCCTGAGACGTTCCACGCCGATCTGTCGCGCGAGGTCGGTGGCAACTGACCGGCGAGTTCGAGGCGGCTGCGCCGCTTGCCTCGCCGTGCTGCTGACGGCTTGCTCCGCACCGCCGTTTCCGGCGCGCACGGCGTGCGATGTGCCGCTGTCCGGTATCGTCGGGGTGGACGATCTGGAGTTGGCCGACGCCCTGGCGTTCGGGGCTGTCGGTCTCGAGGGAGCGCACGACGCTCCTCTCGTCCTGCTGGTGCCGGTCGGCAACGTGGATCTCGAGGCCGTGACGGTGCACGTCGACTGCGCCTGGTTCGACGCGGCTGACGTCGAGGTCGGGAGTTCGCCGCGGCAAGTGCTGCGCCTCGAGCCGGCCGCGTGTCTCGACGTGCGGTGCGTGGCCCCACGGCAGGGGCCACTGCGTGGCGTGGCGACGTTCGGCTGGTCGCGCTGAAGGACGGCCTCGGACCCGTTCAAACGCCGGCGCGGGCCACCAGCACGACCTCGACCTGGTCGATGCGCAACTCGGCCTGTGCGCCGCCGTCGAGATCGGCGATCACCGTGACGCGCAGCTGCCGTTCGGAGGTCACGTGGCGCAGGCTGCCCGTGGTGAACGTCATCGTCTGGGCCGCTCCTGCCACGACGATCGGCTGCTCGACGACCGTGTCGAAGCGTTCGTCGACCGGGTTGTAGACCGACATGCGCAGCCGGCTGCCGGCACCGCCCCGGCTGCTGCGTGCGACGCTGCGCACGCGCAGTTCCAGCACGTCGGTGGCCGCGACCACCGGCAGGTCGAAGCGCACGTTGATGCCGGCGATCTCACGGTCGTCGGAGCCGGTGGTCGTCAGCAGATACTCCTGACCGTCGGCCGAGACCAGCTGGCTGCGGGAACCCGAGGCACTGCTCGCGGCGGCGATCTGCACCTGGGCGCGGGTCACGTCGAGCACCACCGCCGGGGCTGCAGCCGGCAGCGCCGCCAGGTTCGGCAGCAGGTCGAAGCCCTCGAGGCGCCAACGCTCGTCGGGCCACAGCAGTACGGGATTGCCGGCGGCGATTCCCGCGTAGGCGAGCCGCAAGGTGCCGCGACCGACCGCCGGCTCGGCGAGGCCGAACAGCAGGCGATCGCCCGCGGGTGCGAAACGCGGGCCGTCCAGGTCGCCGTTCGGTTGCAGACGGATGGTGACGAACGAGGTGGCCGCGTCGCACAACGCGAGGCTCGCGATCGTGTCGCTGATCCGTCGCACGAACACCACCTGGCTGCCGTCGGGGGACCAACTCGGCATGCGGTCGCCACTGCCGGATCCGGTGGTGGCGCCACCGTCGGTCAACGGGATGGCGTTCGTGCCGCCGGCGTCGGCGACCCACAGCACGTGATGGCCGCTGGCGTCGGCGCGACTCCAGACGATGCGGCCGCTGCCACGGTGCCAGTCGGCCTCGCCGTCGCTGCCGCCCAGCAGCGGCACGAACAAGCGGGTCGGAGCACTGCCGTCGGCCGTCATGCGCCAGAGGGCCTGACTTCCGTCGCGGGTGCTGGTGAACAGGATCTCGCTGCCGTCCGGCGACCAGCACGGCTGGTCGTCGCGCGTGCCGTCGACGGTCAGACGCCGTTCGCCGAGCGAGCCGTCGAGCGTCGCGACGAACAGTTCGCGGCTGCTCGCCTGCCCGGCGGCCCGTTCGCGCACGAACACCAGCTGGTTGCCGTCCGGGTGCAGGCGTGGCCAGAGTTCCGTGCCGGTGCGGTCGTCGACGCGGCTCCGGCCGAGGTTGCGGCCGTCGCGCAGCGCCAGCTCCGCGAACTGGAACGGCTGGTCGACGCGCGCACGCGCGGCGACGAGATCGGGCAACACGCTGCCAGCGATCGGCGAACTGTCGTCCTTGCCGCCGGCACTGCAGGCGGCGAGGGCGAACAAGGCGCAGGAGCGAACGGAGCGGAACCGGGCCGGAGTGCTACGGCAGCGGGGCGGGCACGACATGCGCGCATCGTGGGCGCACGAAGCGGTCCTGGCAACGCCGGCCAGTTCGATGGAGCCGTGCCGACCGCCCTGGTATGACGCCTCCGTGCGCGTCGCCGACTTCGACTTCTCGCTGCCACCGGAGCTGGTGGCGAGCCGTTCCGTGGAGCCGCGGGACCAGGCGCGTCTGCTTGTGCACGACCGCAGCGGCCGCACCACCGAACACACCGTCGTCGCCGAGCTGCCCCGGTTCCTCCGGCCTGGCGACCTGCTGGTGCTGAACGACACGCGGGTGATGCCATGGCGGCTGTGTGGGCGCCGCGCCACCGGCGGAGCCGTGGAGTGCCTGTTGGTCCGCCTCGAGGGCGACTGCGGCGAAGCCTTCGTGAAGCCGAGCAAGAAGCTGCGCGCCGGCCTCGTGCTGCCGATGGAGGACGGTGCCCTGCAGCTCGAACTGCGGGAGGCGCGCGGCGGCGGCCGCTGGCTCGTGCGCCTCGTAGCGCGCGAGGGCACGGTGGCCCAGGCGCTGGAGCGGTGCGGTCGTGCCCCGCTGCCGCCCTACATCGCCCGCGACGGGGCCGAGGACCGCGACGCCGACCGCGCCCGCTACCAGACCGTGTACGCGCGCGTGCCCGGTGCGGTGGCTGCACCGACCGCCGGCCTGCACTTCACGGACGCGCTGCTGCAGCGGCTCGCCCTGGCCGGAGTGCAGACCGCCACCGTGACGCTGCACGTCGGGGAGGGCACGTTCGCGCCGCTGCGCACCGAGGTCGTCGAGGAGCATCGCATGCACGCCGAGCGCTACGAACTGCCGCCGGCGACCGCCGCGGCGGTCGCCGCGACCCGCGCCCGTGGGGGCCGCGTCGTGGCGGTCGGCACCACCAGTTGCCGCACGCTCGAGACCTGTGCTCTGGACGACCGCACGGTCGCGGCGGGCTCCGGCGCTTCGGACCTGTTCCTCTACCCGGGGCGGCCGTTCCGGGTCGTCGACGCGCTGTTCACCAACTTCCACCTGCCGCAGTCGACGCTGCTGATGCTGGTGTCGGCCTTCGCCGGCCGCGACGAAGTGCTGGCGCTCTACCGCGAGGCGGTGGCGCGGCGCTACCGGTTCTTCTCGTTCGGCGACGCGATGCTGCTGCTGTGAGGTGCCTGGCCGCGGCTCACAAGCAGGCGCGCAGGCCGGCGGCGGCGCGCGCCGGATCGTCGGCTTGCAGGATCGAGGCGCTGACGGCGATGCGGTCGACGCCGAGTCGCCGCAGGCCGATCAGGTTGTCGCGGTTGATGCCGCCGATCGCGAACAGCGGCAGCCGGTGCTGGGCCGCGGCGGCCACCGCGGCTTCGATGTCGGCCGCCGACTTGCCGTGCTCGTAGCCCTTCGTGGCGGTCGGATGGCAAGGCCCGAACCCCACGTAGTCGGCGCCTTCGGCGGCGGCGTCGGCGATCTGGCGAGGATCGTGCGTGCTGATGCCGAGCCAGCCGGCGGTCAGCAGCTTGCGCGCGGTGGGGGCGGGCATGTCCTGTTGGCCGATGTGGGCTCCGTCGGCACGGCTGCGCACGGCGAGCATCACGTCGTCGTTGACGACCAGCGGTACGCGGTACGAACGGCAGATCGCGCGGCACCGCGTGAACCCGGGGCGGTCGTCGAACTTGCAGCGCCACTGCACCAGGTCGACGCCGCCGCCGAGGGCCTGTTCCAGGGTGTGCCAGGGGTCGAGCCGGCACGCGTCCGGGGTGAAGAGCAGGTAGAGGCGTCCAGGGAACGGCATTTCGGGCGGAACAGCGTAGCAGGCGCACCGGTCGGCTGCGCAGTGGTCCGTGCGCGGCCGGCGGCGTAGGCTCCCGAACGTGTTCGCCGACTCCTTCCTGGCCAACCTGCTGCTGTTCGTCGCCGGGCAGGCGGCCGCGTGGAGCTACCTGCGAACCGGCCGCACCGCGCACGGCTTCGGCGGCACCATCGGGCTGTGGACGTTGCTCGACGCCTGGCTGCTCGCCAACTACGTGTTCGCGGTCGGGTCGACCGGCTTGACCGTGCTGCTGTTGCTGCTGCAGGGGCTCTGCCTGTTCCTCGTCGGCAGCCTCGGCTACGCGCGCTGGCGGCGCCGCTGGTCGAA